>CANRMW010000041.1 GCA_947631835.1 uncultured Clostridia bacterium
ACTGCAATGACTGCGGTTTTCGTGCTCCTCATACTGCTGCTGGTGGTTCTCCGATCGAGTCCGGAAGATTCGGTCCCTCCCGGATCCATCGCGGGTCTGCTGAAACGGAGAGAGAAAGGAATGCTGTCATGCCCTCGCTGAATCTGCTGATCAAGCCCTCGTCCGGAGGCTGCAATATGCGGTGCAGGTATTGCTTCTACCACGACGAGCAGTTGAACCGCGACACCTTTTCCTACGGCTTCATGTCGGAGGAGACCGTGGAGATCCTTGTGAAGAAGGCGCTTCAGTACGCGACGCGCGACTGCTCCTTCGGCTTTCAGGGCGGGGAACCGACGCTTCGGGGGCTGGATTTCTTTCGGAAGGTTGTGGAGCTCCAGAAAAAGTACAACGTCCACAATGCGCGGATCGCGAACGCCATCCAGACGAACGGGATGTGCATCGACGAGGAATGGGCGGAGTTCCTGCGGGAAAACCGCTTTCTCGTGGGCCTTTCCATTGACGGCACGAAGGAGATCCACGACGAGAACCGCGTGGACGGCGTGGAAAAGGGTACATACGCGCGGGCGATGCGCGCCGCGCAGATCCTTGCGGCGCACAACGTGGAGTTCAACGTGCTGACCGTCGTCACGGGGAAGACAGCGGACGCGGTCACGAAGATCTACAATTTCTTCCGGCGCTCCAATCTGCTCTATCAGCAGTACATTCCCTGCCTCGACCCGCTCGGGGAGCCAAGGGGATCCTCACCGTATTCCTTGACGCCGCAAAAGTACGCGAAGTTCTTAAAGACCCTTTTCGATCTCTGGTACCGGGACGTCACGGCGGGGAACTTCATTTATATCCGGTACTTTGAAAATCTTGTCGGGCTGCTGATGGGGCACCCGGCGGAGAGCTGTTCCCTCTGGGGAAGATGCACGATCCAGAACGTCGTGGAATCGGACGGCTCGGTATATCCCTGCGATTTCTACTGCCTCGATGAATGGAAGCTCGGAAACGTGCGCGAGGACGATTTCGGCGCGCTGCTCGAAAAGGCGGCGGCGCGGCGCTTTCTCGAATCCTCCGTCTCGGGGATGGAGGATTGCAGGACGTGCCCGTATGATGCGCTGTGCCGGGGCGGATGCCGCCGGGACCGGGAGCCGATCGTCCCGGGGGAGCCGCAGAAGAATTACTTCTGCGCCGCATACCGGTCGTTTTTTGAATACGCGCTGCCGCGCCTCAGGCAGATCGCCCGGGTGCTTGCGGCAAACGAGCGCGCGATGGGAGGGAACGGACAATGACGGCGATCCTGATGTTTCTTGTGTGCCTGATCGCCTCCTGTGTGGGAGCGATCGCAGGATATGGCGGCGGCGTCATCATCAAACCGGTTTTGGACGCCATGCACATCCTGCCGGTCTCGAGCATCAGCTTTCTTTCGTGCTGCACGGTGCTCTCCATGTCGGTGGTCTCCCTGCTGCGCAGCCGGGGGAACGGGGTCCCGCTGCGCGTGCGCACCACGGGTCCCCTCGCGGTGGGCGCGGCGCTGGGCGGCGTGCTGGGGAAATGGCTGTTCGATCTCGTCAAAAGCGGTTCGGACGAAGCGATGCTGGGCATGACGCAGGCGATTCTCCTGCTCCTCACAACGGTGTTCGTCTTTGTTTACACGCTGAAAAAGGACAGGTTCCCTTCCTACCGGCTGGAAAACTGGGCGGTGTGCCTTTTTGTGGGTGTGGCGCTGGGCGTCGTCTCCTCGTTCCTCGGCATCGGCGGCGGACCTTTGAACGTCGCGCTGCTGTTCTTCTTCTTTTCGATGGATGCGAAGGAGGCGGCGAAAAACTCCATTTTCATCATCATGTTCTCGCAGATCGCGAGCCTGATCAGCGCGCTGAGCATGGGACGCGTGCCGGAGTTCCTCTGGTACCAGCTTGTCCTGATGGCCGCGGGCGGCGTCGGCGGCGCGCTGCTTGGGAACCGTTTCGCGAAGAAGATGGACAACAAGGCGGTGGAGAAGCTGCTGATGGGACTGATGCTCGTCATCATCGCCATCAATATTTACAACGTCGCGGTCTACGGCTTCGCCGCCCTCGGATGAAGAAAAGCCCTGCGGAATTTCGGTCCCGCAGGGCTTTTGATGCTGTTAGCGCGAAAAGGTCATTTGCACCTGTATTTGGCGCGGAGCCGGTCCGCGCCCTCTTTCCTGCCCGTCTGATCCAACCGTTCCAGATAGCCTTCCAAATGGCCGGCCGCGTGGAACGGTCCGCCTTCCGCCAGAACGGTCAGCATCGGATCGATCCCGCTGGGGTTCCGGCGCATCTGCGCGTCGTGCCATTCCAGAATGATCTTCGCGCCCTGGGCGCAGATCTCCGGATGGTCCGCTTTGACGTCGTGCTGCTCGTGCGGATCGTTTTCGATGTTGAAGAGCATTTCCTCATCGAAAAGGTGGAAGCCGTCGTGATAGGTGCGGATGTAGAGCCAGTCCCCGAAGCGCGCGGAACGCTGGCAGACGTGCGCCATCTGCGAGATCACAAGGCTGTCCCGGCCGACCTTTGCGCCGTGTGTGACCGCTTCGGCGTAGCTCTCCCCGTCCCAGTTCTCGCCGTGCTCTACGCCGAGCAGGTCCGCGACGGTAGGCAGGAGATCGAGACTGTAATGGAGAGAGGGATCCACGGCGCCCTTCTCCGCGCCCGGCCACTTGAGGATGAAGGGGATGTGGCAGGTGGCGTGGTCGGCGGTGCCGTGCTCGGAGTAGATCCCGAGCTCGCCCATGTTCTCTCCGTGGTCGGAGGTGATGATGATCGCTGTATCGTCATAGATCCCCTGCCGGCGGAGCAGGTCAAAGATCTGTCCGACAAGATGATCCGTATAGCGGATGCCGGTGTCATAGCCGTCCATCACGCGGCGCAGCCCCGCCATGTCGGAGGCGCTGCCGGGCATTCTGGGGAAGAATGCGTATTCTTTGTCGTCGAACATATTCAGTTCGTTGATGGAGTGGGGGCCGACGTGCTTTTTGTGCAGCTCCAGCGTTTCCTCATCGATCCAGTCGGGCAGCGGGTCGTTTTCAAAGGGATTCCCAAATTCGGCGGGCGCACGGTAAGGCGTGTGCGGGTCCCAAAAATGGACGTGGAGGAACCAGTTGTCGCGGTCGCGGTTGCGCTCCAGCCAGTCGAGCGCGATTGGGAGGACGGCCTCACCGGATTCCATTCCTCGCCATCCCACATTGTAGCACTCGTTGAAGCCGGCGTCGAACCAGTAGGAGGAGTGGCGCTCCGCAAACGTGCTGATGGAGGCGGTGTACATGCGTGCCCTGCGGAAGATGTTGTGGAGGTTGTTCGCATCTACGGGATCGACAAACCCTCTGTCCTTCCCGGTAATGCGGCGGTCTGCGGCGGTCCCGCCGTGACCCACGGCGCCGTTGCGGATGCCGAACATGCCGCTGACGAGCGCCGCGCGGGAGGGGAGGCAGGGCGCGTCGCTGCAGTAATAACGGTCGAAGCGGATGCCGTCCCTCGAGACGCGGTCCATGTTCGGCGTGGTGTTGCGCGTGTAGCCGTAGCAGCCCATGTGGTCGGGGCGGAGGGTGTCGATATCGACAAACAGGATCCTCATTTTCTTGCTCCTTTTCTTTTATTTTTTCGTCCCTTGTTCGGGGACTTTGCTTTACGTTTATTATAGCAAAGAAAACGGGAGCTGCAAACGGGCATTCTGATATGATCCTAGCACGATCTTGACGTGATCGGGAGGGAAAACGATGAGAAATCGGGAGACTGTCTCTCAGTATGAAGATGTGATCAAGGACGAGGAGCTGCCGGTCAACGTGTTTTTGCGAAGCTCGGATTCCGGAACCGAAGGGTATGAATTTCACTGGCACGAGGAACTGGAGATCTACTATGTGGTCTCGGGCGGCGTCTGTCTGCTCTGCGGCGGGAACGCCCAGTGGCTCTACTCGGGAGACGTGGGGTTCGTGAATTGGTGCGAGCCGCACCGGGGCAACCGATTCCTGGACGGAACAAAGCACTATATTATCCAGATCGGCACAAAGCTCTTTGAAAACGAAACGGTCCGGATCCCCGCAGGCCGGAACGGCGGGAAGAGCGTCTCCATGCTCGCGCTGCTCGCCTCCCGGGGCCGCGCGTTTCCCGGGGTGATTCGGGGAAGCGAGGAGCTTACGGGCCTTCTGGATGTTCTGATCCGGGAAAAGGAGGAGCGCCTTTCCGGGTTCGAACTGCGTGTGCGCGCCGCGGTGCTCGAGATCCTGGCGTTTTTGCTCAGGCGGGCCGATCTTTCCGGCGGGGAATCGCCGGCTCCGATGGGAGACTCTGCTTCGATGGAACACCTGCGCAAGCTGCTGTTCTACCTTTCCGCCCACTGCACGGAGCCGGAGGCAGTCTCTCTTGCCGCACTCAGCCGACAGTTTGGGCTTTCCGTGCCGTATCTCTGTCGGATCTTCAAGGCCAGCACGAACCTCACGCTGAACGCCTATGTCAACGAGCTTCGGTGCAACCGCGCCGCCTCGCTGATCCGGGACGGCGTCGCGCTGAGCCGGGCGGCGGAGCTCACGGGTTTCCGCGACTACAATTACTTCTCCCGCGTATTCAAAAAGATCACGGGCCGCGCGCCGTCCGCGTACAGGGACGGCTGAACCGGCCCGTTTTCCCAAGCACGGGTGGGAGATGGCACAATACACAAAAATTTTGTTGGGTATTGAATTTTCACGGAGGATATGATAGAATAATCCCTAATATGGCTGTGCGAGCTGCATACGGTGCGTTCCTTGTCCTTTTGGGAGAACGTTCCGGCCCTTTGTGCCGGCGCGAGGGCGGGCCGACGGGATGCTGCGCATCCGCTGCCAAAAACAGGAGGGATCCAAAATGAATGAACCGTTTTCGTTCTTGCCGAGGGACCTGCTCCCCGAGATCCCGGAGCTTCCGGACCCGTTCCGAAAGCCGGACGGTTCCCGGGTGTCCGGCGTCGAGGAATGGGAGGCGCAGCGGGAATACCTCAAGAAGATGCTCGATCATTACCTGTACGGCGAAACGCCCGAGCCGCCGAAGCGTGTGCAGGGCGAGACCCTCAGCAGCGCCCCATGCTTTGCGGGGGCCGCTGTGCGCGAGAAGCTGCGGCTGACCGACGACCGAGGGCTTCCCATGGAAGTGGAGCTGCTGCGCCCCGCCGACCCAAAGCAGTGTCCCGCAATCGTGTACAATCGCATGGCGGAGCTGGAAAAGTGCGCGGTGGAGGAAGAAGTGGTGCGGCGGGGCTATGCGCTCCTCTACTTCGACCGGAGCCAGCTTACCGCGGACGAAATGGGCGCGGCGGAGTTTGACCGCGCGGCTTTTCTGAAGTATTATCCCGAATATACGCGCGCGCGGGCCATCGCCATCTGGGGATGGGGATGCAGCTATTGCGCGAGCTGGCTCGCGGAGCAGTCGTGGACGGGCCCGCTTCTCGTGACCGGCTTTTCCCGTGGGGGAAAGGCCGCGCTCCGGGCGGCCGCGTGGGACGAGCGGTTCGCCGCGGCGCTGCTGAACAGTTCCGGCACGGGCGGCGGCGGATGCTTCCGCTTTACGGGAGGACGGATGGGAAAGGACACCGTGGGCTGCGAGAGCATCGGCAGCATGACCCGCCCGGACAAGTTCTGGTACTGGTGGCGCGATGAGATGAAGGAGTTTGGAAATCCGGCGTCTTTCGATTCCATGGGCGGGGAGACGTATCTTCCCTTCGATCACCACACGATCCGCGCGCTGGTCGCGCCGCGCGCGATCCTATGCACGGAGGGGCTGGACGATCCGTTCTCGAACTGCTATGGCACGCAGGTCGCGTGGCGTGCGGCGCAGGAGGTCTATGACTTCCTCGGCTGCGCGGGCAACAACGCGCTCGCGTACTTTGAGGGCGGGCACGATTATCAGGCGCCGCGCTGGATGACGGTCCTGGATTTCTGCGACGTGGTCCTGTACGGGAAGCCGCAGCGCATCCAGTACCGGCGGTTTGAAAAGCCGGAAAAGCCGAATCCCGCCGTGATCACGGAGGTCCCGGCGATGCACTTCTCGTGGCGCGCGCCAAAACGGTAAGTGAGGGCCGGGAACGGGATCGGCCCAAAAAACAATGCAGAAAGGAGCGCTGGAACACCATGCGCAACAAAGTGGCGGTATCTTCGTACAGCTTTTCGAACGCGCTGTACACGGAAAAAATGCCGGGGCTGGAGGACTTCTTCCGGACGGTCAAGGCGCTTGGCCTGGACGGTGTGGAGCTCGTCGCCTTCAACATCCTCGACCGGGACGTGCCGCTCCCCATGGGTCCGGGAGATCCGGACAAGAGCCCGGATCCGGTTTTGCCGGACGGCTCCCACCCCGGGCAGGCGGAGCAGCCCAGGGCGCGGATGGACCCAGAGAAGATGAAGGCATTCCAGACCATGATGGCGAACGCCGGCAGGAAGCGTCCCGGCACCATCGACGCGATCAAAGGCTATCTGAAAAAGTACGATCTTGCGGTCTGCAATATGCCGGTGGATTTCGGCGACATCGGGAATCCCGATGAGGAGGCAAGGAAAGCGGATATCGAGATGCTGAAGATGTGGATCGACATCGCGGCGGAACTCGGTTCCCCGAGCGTGCGGTTCAATTCCGGTACGGTGAACCGGGACGCAGACGGCAATCTCGATCTAAGTATCTGCATCCGGTCCTATAAGGAGCTGGCGCGTTACGGCGCGGAGAAGAACGTGGCCGTCACGATGGAAAACCACGGCGGCGCGACGGAGCAGCCGGAAGCCTGCGCGGCGATCTTTGAGGGCGTGAACGACCCGAACTATCAACTGACGCCGGATCTCGGGAATTTCCATCTCGGAGAGGAGATGTACCGGGGCATCGACATGATGTTCTCCTGCGGCAAGCCCTTATGCGTCCATGTGAAGACCTATGCCTTCGACGACGAAAAGTACGGGGAGGGGTGCGATTCGCACACGGACTTCCGGCGGATGGCGGAGATCGTCCGCAGGCACGGCTATCAGGGCTGGTATTCCATCGAGTGCAACGGGGCGTGCGGGAAGGATTACAGCAGCGTGATCCGCACGAAAGAGATCATCGACAAATATTTTCAGACGGAGGCATAAGATGAACGAAATGCAGAATTTTGCCGTGATGTCGTATTCGTTCCACGGCTTGCGGAACATCGGGGCCATGGATATTTTCGGTTATCTGGAGACCGTGCGCTACCGCTACAATCTGCAGACTGCGGATATCTGGAACGGGATGCTCGATTCCACGGACGAGGCGTATATCCGCAAGGTGCAGGCGGGGGTCCTCGAGCGCGGCCTGGAAGTGGTCAATTTCTGCTGCGATCGCGCCCATGTGTGGGACAACGACCTTAAGGTCCGCGAGGAGAACGAGGCGCGGGCGTGGGAGTATATCCGGGCCGCGCGGATGCTGAACGCGAAGACCGTCCGCATCGACGTGGGCATCCGGGAGGAAAAGGCCTCGGAGGAGCAGTTGGATTACGTCGTCCGGAAGTATCAGGCATACTGCGACGAGGCGGCGAAGTTCGGGGCAAAGCTGGGACCGGAAAACCACTGGGGCGCTTCTACCGATCCGGAGCTGATCGAAACGCTGTTCCGGCGCGTGGAACGGCCGAATTTCGGCCTGCTGCTGCATCTCGGGAACTGGGTCGGGACGGAGGAGGAAAAGGACGCCTGGGACCGTCACTTTGCTTCCCGCGCGATGCATATCCACATCAATTACGAGCACTGCGTGGACGCGGACCGTGTGCTCCCGCCGCTGAAAGAGGCGGGATACGGCGGCTGCTGGAGCATCGAGAGCCATAAGTCCACGAACGAGTACAACAACGTCGCGTTCCAGCTTGCGCAGGTCAAACGCGTGCTGGCGCCCCTCAACTACGACGGCTCGTGGAAGGTCGCCCCGCCGTCTGTCCTGCCGGATACATAAGGGGAACTGCTCGGCGCGGCGCGCGGCGGATGCGCCGCTTCCGCAGTTCCCTTCCGAAGGTTTAGAAACTCCGCAAGCGCGGTCGGATCCAATCCAATCAATAAAAAAGGGTGGTTGTAAATGAAAGAAGTCAGAGTTGCCCTGATCGGAACGGGCGTGATCTCCCATCAGCACATGGAGCGCTATTCCAATATTCCGAACGCCAAGGTGGTCGCGGCGTGCGACATCGACAAGGCGAAGCTGGAAGCATGGGGCGAAAAGTACCAGATCAAGGAACTGTATACGGATTACCGGGAGATGCTCAAACGCGACGACATCGACGCGGTGGATGTGTGCCTGCACAACAATCTTCATGTGCCGATGGCGCTCGAAGTGCTCAAGGCGGGGAAGCACTGCTACTGCGAAAAGCCCATGGCGGCCTCCTACGCGGACGCAAAGCTGCTCTATGATTTTGCGAAGACCTGTGACAAGGAGCTTTCCGTGCATCTCGATATGATGTTCTATCCCCAGAGCCGCGTCGCACGCAAGATGGTGGAGGACGGAGAGCTGGGCCATGTTTACCACGCGCGTTCGATCGGCCTGCGCCGCCGTATGCGCCCCGGCCTGGATGTGCCGCCCCCGATGTTCTCCCGGGATTTCATCACCAAAAAGTGGGCGGGGCATGGCGCGCTCTATGACATGGGCGTCTACCACATCTCCCAGCTCCTCTACATCCTCGGTACGCCGAAGCTCGAGCGCGTGACGGGCCACACATATCAGGAGATCAGCTATAACGGAAAGCCGGCCGCCGAGGCGGGCATGGAAGTGGAAGAGCTCGGCGTCGGTTTCGCGACGTATGAGAACGGGCTGACGCTGGACGTGATCGAATCGTGGGCGATCCACATGGATGAGCTCGGTCCCGCGTTCCTCGTGGGCAGCAAGGGCGGCCTCAGACTGACGGAGGAGAAGGTCTTTGGGCGTTCCGCGCCGAGCCTGAAATTCCTGACGACGAAGGGCACCGCCGACGTGGATATCGACCTCAAAACGGGCTCCAACGCCATGACGGAAGGCTTCCTCGATCCCCCGTCGCGCTTCTATGCGAACGACCAGGCCTGCTGGATCGCTTACCTTTCCGGCGAGCTCAAGGAGCGCTATGACACCGCATGGCTGGCGCTGCAGACCATGCTGGTCAGCGAGGGCATCTTCCTTTCCAGCGAGCTGGGCAGGGAGATCCGGGTGGACGAGATCGAGGCGCTGTCCCAGTCCACCGCGATCCGCGAGCAGGAGACCGAATGGGGCACCTTCCGCTACGATTTTTAACGGAATCCCCGCGGGGCTGTTTTACCTTGCGTTTCGCGCGAGCGTTTCCCAGTCTGCGCCGGAAAGCGCTGGGGGTATGGCGGCGATGCTGGATGTAACAGTCTCCGCCATCTCCTCCGGCGTCTCGACGCAGCCCCACTCCAGCCATTTCCGCACAACCGCGAGCACGCCCGCTTGGTACAGCGCGAAGTGGTACGCGATGCGCCGTTCGCTTTCGATCCCGGCCGCTTTCATGAACGGCCGGGCGACGGCGTCCAGAAGCATCGCAAAATGCGTTTCGATGTCCTTCGTGCCCATTTCCCGAAAGTAGAGCAGGTAGAAGCTGCGGCGGCGCTCCATGTGCCGGAACACCGGCGGCAGATACGCGCCCGCCGCAAAGTCTCCCGGCGTGAGCCGCATCTCCATGATCTCCCTCGCGACCTCCGCGCCGACCTCCCTTGTCATTTTTTCGAGGATGTCGTACACGTCCAGAAAGTGCAGATAGAACGACGAGCGGTTGATTCCCACCGCCCGGCAGATCTCCGCGACCGTGATCTCGGAGATCTTCTTTTTTTGCAGCGCTTCCAGAAACGCCGCGCGGATGCGCGCGTCCGTCTCCTGAAATTTCTGATTGTTTTTTGTGTTCACGGTTTCCTCCTTTCTGCCTTTTCTGCGGAAAAGGCGGGGCCAAAAGATTTTTGCGTCGCGCGGCCAGAGGCCGTTTCGTCGCGTTGGTCGTTCGCTCCGCGAACTTCGTCGGTGCTTCTGCGGGCTTTACCCGCGCGTCGGAGGCAGAGCTGTCAGTGGAGCGCTGCGCCCGAAACTTCACCCGGCTCCGGTCGAGCCTAGCGAAGTCTTTCGGGCGCCATAGCGTGGAAGAGTCGGCGAGATCCGTCCTGCGGACTGTTTCGCGGAAGGGAACCGTATCGGGGTCCCCTTCGGGCGTCTATGATGCCCGAAAAAGGCAAAGCCTGCTGCGCCGAGAGAGCATTCGAGGCGGTCTGAATTAAGACAACAGTCTTTCCAAAAGCGACGGGCGGGAGGTGCATTTACACAACACACGTTTTGTAATTGTCGGTTGATGGGGACACGATGCGGTGCTACAATTAAAACAACAACAGACGTTGTGTTAATCATAGCACGGCGCACGGGAAAAGGCAAGAGAAGTTTGCTCCGGTGAACTTGCCGGACCGCCCCGAGAAAGGAAGTTATTATGCAGAACGAAACTACATTTGCAAGCGAAAACGTCTGGAAGGCCATCGCGAAGCTCGCGGTGCCGGCGGTCTTCATGACGCTCGTCATCACGGTCTACAACATGGCGGATGTGATCTTCATCGCGCAGACGGGAGACGCGGCGCAGATCGCGGCAGTCTCGCTCGCCTCGCCGGTGTTCATGCTCCAGATGATGCTCGGCACGCTGATCGGCGGGGGCGCGTGCGCGGCAATCGCGAACGCGCTCGGTTCGGGAGACAAAGCTGCCGTCCGTTCCGCGAGCGGCGGCGCGTCGTTCCTGACGCTGACGATGAGCGCGGCGGTCGCGGCGGCGGTGATGCTCTTTCCGAAGCCAATCGCATCCTTCCTCGGCGCGGACGCCTCGACGCTCGGGTTCACGGCGCGGTACCTCTTTTGGATCGGCCTCGGCACGCCGGTGACGGTGTTTTCCACGGCGTTCGCGAACGTCGTGCGCTCCGAGGGCGCCATGCTGTCCGCGCTCGGCGCGAACATGGCGGGCACCGTCGTGAACATCGTTCTCGACCCGATCTTCATCTCCGGGCTGCGTATGGGCGTGACGGGCGCTGCGGTCGCGACGGTGCTCGGGAACGCGCTCTCCTCGGCGCTGCTGATCCTCTACTTCGTGCGCAGACCCACTGCGGCGACGCTCTCTCCGGCGGCGGGCATGAAGGACATCAGGATGCTCGGGAAGATCCTTGTGCTCGGGTTTTCCGGCGCGGTGACGCAGCTGCTCGCCGGCCTTTCCAACATCCTGACGAACCATGTCTGGATCCTCTACGGGGCGGGCGTCATCGCGGCCTCGAACATCGCGGGCAAGGCGAGCCTCTTTGCGAGCATGGCGATCATGGGCGTCGCGGTCGGCATCCAGCCGATGATCTCCTATAACTACGGCGCGGGGAACACGGCGCGCCTGTGGGAGATCCTCAAGAAGTCCGCCGTTTTGATGGTCGCGCTCGGTTCCGCGCTCACCGCCGCCGCGTTTCTGTTCCGCGCGCCGTTGCTCTCGCTCTTCACGGACGACGCCGAACTCGTCCCGCTCGCGCTGCACATCCTGCCCATCGGGATCCTCGCAACGCCGCTCGTCGGGCTGAACTACCTCGCGCTCTATTGGATGCAGGCGGCGGAGAAGCCGCTTGTGGCGATGCTCCTCTCCGTCGCGCGGCAGGGTCTTCTCCTGATCCCGATCTTCTTCCTGTTCCACACGTTTTTCGGGCTGGAGGGCCTCTTCTGGGCGGCGCCCGTCGCAGACCTCGGCGCGGTCCTTCTCTCTGCGGCGTTCCTGCTCCGGGAGTCGCGGCGGTTTCGCGGCGCGGTCGTTCCGCTCCCGGTCGGACGTGATTCCGAAAAGACCGTGGCGTAACGCGCCCGCGCCGCCCGCGACAGAGCCAAGCGGAGCGCGGGAGATGGAAGCGGTCTTTCGAAAAAAGCCCGGAAATTGCGCGCTGTCTCTTGAATTTTTTCCTGTAAGCCGATATAATGGGGGAAAGGGGCGGGGGATGCTGAAAGGCCTGCCCGCCAAACGGAAAGACGGAAGCGGCGTCCGGTTTGCGCGGAGGCTGAACACTTGAGGTGAGAGAAGATGGATGACAAAAAGATCACGCTGGAAGAAGCGCTGCAATGCTTTTGCGACGACCCGGACCCGGAACTGGAAAAGCGGCTGAACAGCAGCGATATGTTTCAGGAGGCGGTCAAAATTTCCATGGAGATCAGCACGCGGTATCATACGCCGGAGGAACTGCGGGATCTGATGTCACAGCTTACGGGCAGGCAGGTGGACGGCACCTTCCGTATGTTCCCTCCGTTTTCCGCTGATTTCGGGAAAAACATCACTTTCGGCAAAGATGTGTTCGTCAACGCGGGCTGCCGGTTTCAGGACCAGGGCGGCATTCGCATCGGGGACGGTGTGATGATCGGCCACAACGTGGTGATCGCGACGATCAACCACGATCTGGACCCGAAAATGGCGCGGAAAAACCGATACGCGCCCGTCACGGTCTGCGATCATGCGTGGATCGGGTCCAATGCCACAATCCTCCCCGGCGTGACGGTCGGAGAATGGGCGGTGGTGGCCGCCGGCGCTGTCGTGACGAAGGATGTGGAGCCGTATACCGTCGTGGGAGGCGTGCCGGCAAAGGTCATCAAGCGCATCGCGCGAGACGACGCGCGGTGACCTCGCGCGGTGCAGGACCGAAGCGTCCGCCGCGCCCGTGTTCGTGAAAAAGAGAAACGTTTCCTTCCATAAGGGCGGCGTCCGCGTGAGGGCTGTCTTGCACGCGGATGTGCGTCCCGTATCCGATTTTGTGACGGAGGACAGGGAACGGAAATCAAAACAGAAAACGAAATTGCGGCGCTGGAAAACGTTTGACGCAAAACGAAAAAAACAGAAACGCGTTATTGCGGCGGATTATCAGGACTGGCGAAAATCAGCCCGATATAAAACGGTTTTATGATGCGATGAAGCAGAAAGCAGAACGGAGGTGCCCCGTGGAACAGGAATTTTTGAAAGAGCTGGAGGCCAGCCTTTATCTTCACCGCCCGCTGCCCCTGCACCGTGCGCGGAGCTTGGAAGCGGGATTTGTGGGGAAGAAGGTCGTGGAGAGCCGGGCCGTTTCCGGGCATCCGCGCGCCGAGGGTCCCGCCCGGGTAGAAGAAGGGCCGGGATCTTTTCGAATGCGCGCTCCCCTGCGCTCGGAGAAGTGGCCGGAGGGTTCCCCCGCCGACGGGGATTATTCCAACTTCGGCACCGCCCGGATGGTTTTTGATCTCCCTCGGGAGGATTGGCGAAGGTTCAACCGCCTGCGTTTCCGCGTGCGCCCGCTGATCGAAGGGGCGCGGATCCTGCACCTGAACGTCTCCGTCGTGAACGTGGGGGAATGTCCCGTGCCGGACCCCTATGGCCGGGAGGGCGCGACGGTGTTCGACCTGGAAAACGGAAAGCGGCAGGACTGCATTTGGGAGTTTGCCGCCATGCCCCGGGACGCGGTCACAAGTCTCTGCTTTTCCGTTTTCTGCAGCGGGCACGATGTGTCCGCCGGGGAGACGCTGGATTATATGTTTGAGGAGATCCGGCTCGAGCGGGTGGAGGACCCGGAGCACGAGCTTGGATGGGAGAACCCGAGACCCGGCATCCGGCTTTCGAGCGCAGGATATTTTCCGTCCGGCAGGAAGACCGCGGTCGCATCGGGAGCCGGGGACCGCTTTCAGTTGATCGACGCGGAGACCGGCCGGGAAGTGTTCGCCGGCCCGGTGGAGCGTCTCGTAAACCCGCGCGTCCGGTTCGACGTGCTGGATTTTACCGCGTGGACCATTCCCGGGCGTTATATCCTGAAAAGCGGCGATTTGAAAAGCCCGGAGTTTGTCCTCTCCGCATCCATACGGGAAGAGGCTGTCTGGAAGACCCTCAACTTCTTCTACTGCCA
>CANRMW010000042.1 GCA_947631835.1 uncultured Clostridia bacterium
GCGCTCACCGAGCAGCAGGCCGGGTCTCTTGTGGAAAAACACATCGTCAGCCCGCAGTTCGCGGCGAACGCCAAGGGGCGGGGGGTGCTGATCTCGAAGGACGAGAGCATCTCCGTCATGGTGAACGAAGAAGACCATGTGCGTATCCAAGTGCTGCGGGAAGGGCTGGCGCTGCGGGAGACCGCCGAAACGGCGGACCGCGTGGACACGCTGCTGAACGAATCGCTCCATTTTGCGTTTGACGAGGAGCTGGGATATCTGACGCAGTGCCCGACGAACCTCGGCACCGGAATGCGCGCCTCGGTGATGCTGCACCTTCCGGCGCTCGCGGAGCGCGGCGCGCTCTCCAGGATCGTTTCGAACCTCTCGAAGCTCGGTCTTGTGACGCGCGGCACCTACGGGGAAGGCTCCGAGATCACGGGGGCGATGGTGCAGCTTTCGAACCAGATCACGCTCGGGCTGAGCGAGACGGAGGCGGTCGAGAACCTGGAAAACGTCGTCCGGCAGTTGATCGACGCGGAACGGGAGTCGCGCAAGGCGCTGCTCGGGCAGCTCCGCGTGCAGGACCGCATCGCGCGGTCGCTCGGCATCCTGCAGACGGCGCGCCTGCTTTCCGGGGAGGAATTTATGGCGCGCAGTTCTCAGGTGCGTTTTGGGATCGCCGCGGGGATGCTTACCGGGATGGACCTGTCGCAGCTCAACGCACTGACGGCGGCAGTGCAGCCGGCTACGCTCTGTGCAAACGCTGGCAAGGCGCTCACGGCGGAGGAGCGGGATGCGCTGCGTTCGGATCTGGTGCGCAAAGCGATGCGCGGGGTCTCCTGAACGGGCGGAAGGATGAAAGAGTTTTGAAAGAAGGAGCTGTGAGTTTATGTATCGGTTCAGTGGTTTTACGGAGCGTTCCAACAACGCGATGAATATTGCGATCGAAACGGCGCAGGAGATGGGACACAACTACATCGGAAGCGAGCATGTGCTCTACGGACTGCTCGCGGAGGGCAGCGGCGTCGCGCACAATGTGCTCGAGAAGCTCGGCGTGACGGCCGACGCTTACCGGAAGCAGATGGAGGAGAAGATCGGGACGGCGGCCCCGACGGAGCTTTCGACAGCGTACTTCACCCCGCGCACGAAGCGGATCCTGCAGATGGCGAAGCTGGCGGCGGCAAGGCTCGGCAGCCATTATGTCGGCACGGAGCACCTGCTGATCGCCATCGTGGAGGATGGGGAGAGCTTTGCGATGCGTTTCCTCCAGCTCCTCGGCGTGCAGCCGCAGCAGGTCGTTTCCGGGCTTTCCGCCGCGCTTTCGGACGGGCACGCGGTGGACCAGCAGAACATGCCCTTCCAGGGGCAGGGCGAGAACGCGCAGGAAGGCGGGAGCGCGCTCATGAAATACGGCCGCGACCTCACGAAGCTCGCCGAAGAGGGAAAGATCGATCCCGTGATCGGCAGGCACACGGAGATCGAGCGCGTGATCCAGATCCTTTCCCGCCGCACGAAAAACAACCCGGTCCTCGTCGGAGAGCCGGGCGTCGGCAAGACGGCGGTGGCGGAGGGCTTGGCCCTCAAGATCCAGGAAGGGGAGGTGCCGGAGCTCTTAAAGGGCAAGCGGCTCGTCTCGCTGGATCTCACGGGGATAGTCGCGGGCTCGAAGTACCGCGGAGACTTTGAAGAGCGCATCAAGGCCGCGATCGACGAGGTGAAGCGAGACGGCAACGTGATCCTCTTCATCGACGAGCTGCATACGATCGTCGGCGCGGGTTCGGCGGAAGGTTCTACCGACGCGGCGAATATCCTGAAGCCCGCCCTCGCGCGTGGGGACTTCCAGGTCATCGGCGCGACGACGCTGAACGAATACCGCAAATACATCGAGAAGGACGCCGCGCTGGAGCGCCGGTTCCAGCCGGTCACCGTGGGAGAGCCGACGGAGGAGGAGACGGTCCTGATCCTCCACGGCCTGAAAGACCGCTATGAGGCGCACCACAAGGTGCAGATCACGGACGAGGCGATCGAGAGCGCGGTGAAGCTCTCCGCGCGGTATATCGCGGACCGTTTCCTGCCCGATAAGGCCATCGACCTTGTGGACGAGGCGGCCTCGCGCGTGCGGCTGCGGACGTTCACCGCGCCGGAGGATCTTCAGGAGATCGAGAAAAAGATCAAAGAGGTGGAGATCGAAAAATCCGCCGCGGTCAACGAGCAGGACTTCGAGCGCGCGGCGGAGCTGCGCGACCGGCAAAAGGCGCTGAGCGACGAGCTGGAGCAGAAGAAGAACGACTGGGCGGCGCGGAACGAACGCAGCGACAGCGTGGTGAAGGCCGAGGACATCGCGGAGATCGTCGCCATGTGGACCGGCATCCCGGTGGTCCAGCTCACGCAGGAGGAGAGCGAACGGCTCTTAAAGCTGGAATCGCTGCTGCATCAGCGCGTCGTCGGGCAGGACGAAGCAGTTCGGGCCGTTTCCCGTGCGATCCGCAGGGGGAGAGTCGGCCTCAAAGACAAGAACCGGCCGATCGGCTCCTTCATCTTCCTCGGGCCGACGGGCGTCGGCAAGACGGAGCTTTGCAAGGCGCTTGCTGAAGCGATGTTTGGCGACGAGAAGGCGATGATCCGGCTGGATATGTCGGAGTATATGGAAAAGCACACCGTTTCCCGCCTTGTGGGTTCGCCTCCCGGCTATGTCGGCTATGACGAGGGCGGCCAGTTGACCGAGGCGGTGCGGCGCAAGCCGTATTCAGTCCTGCTCTTTGACGAGATCGAAAAGGCGCATCCGGACGTCTTCAATATGCTTTTGCAGATTTTGGACGACGGGCGTCTCACGGACGCGCAGGGCAAAGTGGTGAGCTTCAAGAACACGGTCATCATCATGACCTCGAATATCGGCGCGCGCCTCATCACGGAGAAGCAGCAGGAGCGGCTCGGCTTCCTGACGGCGGACGCGGCGAACGGCGCGGAGAACGATTTCGAGCGCACACGGGACCTCGTGATGAACGAGCTGAAGAAGGTGTTCCGCCCGGAGTTCATCAACCGCGTGGACGACATCATCGTGTTCCGCAAGCTCTTGCAGGAGGATATCCGAAAGATCGCCGGCAAGATGCTGGAAGGGCTGCAGACCCAGCTTTCGGAGATGGAGATCGAGGTGGAATTTTCCGAAAATGCGATCGATGCGGTCGCGAAAGCGGGATTCGACCCGATCTACGGCGCGCGTCCGCTCCGCAGGGCGATCCGCAGCAAGATCGAGGACCCGCTCTCCGAGGAGATGCTGGAAGGACGCATTTTGGCCGGAAAGCGGTATGTGTGCGATTTTGCGGAGGGAAAGTACACCTTTGCGGAATCGGGCGCGGAACAAGAGCAGTAAACGGCGGCAGAGAAAGGATCGGCCCTGTCCGGGAAGGACGGGGCCGATCCTTTACAGAAAGCTGGTGACGATGCGGCGTTCGCTCTCGGGCGGAGAATAGAGAAATTCCTCGATATGCGCGCCCTCAAAGAAATACTTCGGCGGTTCCGGGCTGTAGTCGTGGTCGAAGCTCTCGACAATGGCGAGCTTGATCTTCATGCGCGCGGGGAGAATGCTTTTGATGTATACGCTCGCCTGCTGGCCGGATCGGACGTCTTCCCGGACCTCCGCGAGCCCCGCGAGGTTTGGGGTCAGCTCCACAAAGACACCGTAGGACTCCACGCTCCGGACGATCCCCGCGACCGTCTCGCCGACGTGGAACTGCGCGGCGTTTTCGAGCCATGTCCCCAAAAGCTCCTTATGGGAGAGGGTGATGCGGCCGTCGGCCTTTTGCCGGACGACCGCTTTGATGTGCATCCCGACCCGGAAGCGCTCGTTCGGGTGGTGGATCCGGGAGACGGAGATCGAATCGATGGGGAGCAGCGCTGCGATGCCGCAGCCGATGTCCGCGAAAGCGCCGAAGGGCTCGAGGTGCGTGATCTTCGCGTCGATGACGTCGCCCTTCTCGAGCCGCTCCACATATTCCGCCTGGCAGCGTTCCTGCGCCTTGCGGCGCGAGAGGATGGCGGTGAGCCTCCCGTATTCGTCGCGGACGATCTCGGTGACGATGAAGCAGACGGGCTTATTGACTCTCGAGATGATGGCGATGTCCCGCACGGTGCCCTCCCGAATGCCGATCGCGCCCTCCTCTCGCGGGATCACGCCCCGCATCGATTTGAGATCCACGAGGAGATCGTGGCTGCTGTCGCAGATCACGCTGCGCGCCTCGAGGATCGTGCCGGTGCGCATGGCCTCATAGATGCCGCTGACGTTTTGCAGCGCAGCTTTGTTTTCCGCTTTGTCGATCCAGAATCCCTCCGGGTAGAATTTCATTTCGGTCCCTCCTTTTGAACTCCTTGAAGATTCTATGCCGCACGGGGGAAAACGATGCTTCGGGCTTTCTCCTTCGCAGGGACAGGTTTCTCTGAAATTTTCATGAACAACGCGCAAAAGGCTTGATTGTGCCTCGGTTTTGGTATAAAATAGAATAAAAAGGTATTGCAAGATCACGGCGTGATCGAAAGGAATCTCACATGAAGAAAAGAATCGTTTTGCTCCTTCTTGCGGCGGCCCTGCTGCTTGCCCTTTGCGCCTGCGGGCAGAGCACGACCGCGGCCGAAAAAGTGATCGGATCCGAGGGAACGGTATCGGCGGATTCGCTTCGCCCGCTCTCCTCGGCGGACCGGGAAAAGATCGGCTATCAACTGGAGCTTCCGGAAAAGGGCGAGGAGATCTGCGTGCTGGAGACGAGCTTTGGAACGATCAAGTTCCGCTTTTTTCCGGACGCCGCGCCGAAGGCCGTCTATAACTTCAAGTCGCTCGTGCTCTCCGGATATTACGACGGCACGGTGTTTCACCGCGTGGCCGACGATTTCATGATCCAGGGCGGCGACCCGACCGCCACGGGCCGGGGCGGCGAGAGCATCTGGGGCAAGGATTTCGAAGACGAGTTCCATAAGAATCTCGTGAATATCTCCGGGGCCGTCTCCTGTGCGAACAGCGGGCCGGATACCAACGGCAGCCAGTTCTTCATCAACGCGGTGGAGCCCGGCGGCATCGACTGGGAGTATTACGAGATGATCTACACAAACTACTATAAGCCCGACCCGGAGACCTTCACGCTTTACTATTCGACCACGCTGGACACTTCGAAGATCGGCAAGGAATACAAGGCGCTGTACGACGAGAACGGCGGGAACGTGCACCTGGACGGGGCGTATTCCACGTCGGGGCGCGGGCACACGGTCTTCGGGCAGGTCTTTGAGGGCTTGGACGTGGTGAAGGAGATCGAGAAAACGGAGACGGACGGGAACGATAAGCCCCTGCAGGATGTGGTGATCCTCTCGGCGAAGATCGTTCCGTATGAATAAATTGAAAGAAATCAAAGGAGGTTTTTCAGATGGCGGTCATGCAGGTCAACAAGGAAGGATTCGAAAAGACGGTGGCGGAGAACAAGCTCGTTCTCGTGGACTTTTTCGCGACGTGGTGCGGCCCGTGCAAAATGGTGAGCCCGCTGCTCGACGCGATCTCCGAGGAGTATGCCGGGAAAGCCGCGGTCGTCAAGGTGGATGTGGACGAAGAGCAGGAGCTTGCGGAAGAGTTCGGCATCAGCAGCATCCCGACGGTGATCCTGTTCAAGGACGGCGAGCCGATCGCGACGCATGTCGGGGCGCACCAAAAGGACTTCTACGCCGAATTGATCGAGATGCACCTGTGAGGCGGTATGTTTACTTTTAAGCGGAAGGCAAACTATTACGAGACCGACCAGATGGGGATCGTTCACCATTCCAATTACATCCGCTGGTTCGAGGAGGCGCGCGTCGCGTTTCTGGATGAAGTGGGACTGCCGCTGCGGGAATTGGAGGAGAACGGCGTCGTGATCCCGGTGCTGCGGGTGGAATGCGCCTACAAAAGCCCGGTGCGCTTCGATGAAACGCTGGAGCTGCGTCTTTCCATCGAGGAGTACAACGGGTTCCGGTTCAAGGTGCGGTATGTGGGCGTGGATCTCGACACGGGACGCGTCAGCGTGGAGGGGGAGAGCGAACACTGCTTCACCTCGAGAGACATGCGTCCGGTGCGGCTGAAAAACCGGTTCCCAAAGTGGCACGCGCTGTTTATGGATCTGTCGGAAGAAAGATAACAGGCAAAAAGGGGCCGGCGGGGATTCTCTGGGAAGATCCCGCCGGCCGTTCGGTTTTGGAGGTGGAGAGATGCTGGAAGAGTGGGTCCGGATGTTCCGGGAGAATTTTCCGTTTGCTGTGCGGAGAGCGTCAACCGTCCGGGCGGTTTTGGGAGACGCGGGGAACCATGCGGAGGAGGTGCGGGATGGGGACGGAAAACTGATCGGCGTTTCCGTGATGCACGGCAGCACCGTTTTGCTCCTTTGTGTGGACAGGGCATACAGGAACCGGGGGATCGGGTCCGCGCTGCTCGAACGGTCGGAAGCGTACATCAGATTGAGCGGCGCGGAGAAGATCAACATCGGCGTCGGATTCGAATACCTCACGCCGGGCGTGCCGACGGACCGAAAGGTCTATGAGGAACACATCGGCCCGGAGCAGGTCGATCCGAGGATCGACGGCTCGGCGGAACGCTTTTTCCGAAACCGGGGATATTCCCACGCTTGGGGTGAAAGCAACTGCTTTGACATGCGCATGCACCTGAAGGACTGCGGGGATCCGGGAAAGATCGGCAGCAGGATCGACGGGCTCCTCTACGATTGGGCGGCGCCCGAAGACATTCCGGACGTTCTGGAATGCACGCGGGACGCGCACGACGAATTTACGCAGTATTACAGGGATCCCGCGCTCTATGTGGCAAAGGGGCAGGAAAGGGTCCTGCTGGCAAGAGACGGGGACGTGGTCGCCGGCGTTTTGATCGTTGGCGCGGAGACGGAAGAGAAAGGCGTCGGGAGCGTGGGATGCACCGCCGTGCGGCACGGGTACAGAGGGCGGCACATCGGCTCGAATCTTGTGGCGCTGGGTACGGGGCACCTTCGAGACCTCGGCCTCGAGGACGGCTTTCTCGGATACACCTATTCGGGGCTGGACCGAATGTACGGCGGCGCGGGATACAAGATCTGCGCGTATTATTTCATGGCGGAGAAGTCGCTTTACCCGAAGGGGAAGATGCTCTCCTGAGAATACGTCGGTGGACTTGAAGGAGAATATGCAAAAGAGGCGGGACAATCGTCCCGCCTCTTTTCGGCGAAAACAAAGGGAAGAAAACCGATCACTCGTGGCGGAGGGCGTCGATGGGGTTCAGGTTCGCGGCCTTAAAAGAGGGCAGGAGCCCGAAGACGATCCCGATGACCATGGAGAATGCCACCGCGAGGATCGTGGCGCCGATGTCCACGGCGACGGGCGCGGAGGTCATGCGGGAGATGATCTCCGCGAGCGCGATGCCCGCGCCGACGCCCACAAGGCCGCCGATGCTCGTCAGGACGGCAGCTTCCGTCAAAAACTGCCAGAGGATCTTGCGCTTTGGCGCGCCGATGGCCTTTTTCAGGCCGATCTCGCGCGTGCGTTCCGTGACGGAGACCAGCATGATGTTCATGACGCCGATGCCGCCGACGAGCAGGGAGATGCTCGCGATCCATATTAACTGGCTGTTTGTGGCGTTGGAAAGGTTCTGCAGCTCTTCCGCCTGCTGCAGGAGGTCCTGCGCCTTGTAGCGAACGGGAGAGTCCGTTCTGATGTCGGCGTTCAGGATGTCCTCCACGGCCGCGCCGGCGCTCGTCATGGATTCCGTGTTCGCGACGCGGATGCACACGTTCTGCGGCTCGTCAAAGGTGTAGAGCATGGGCCATACCGCGCGGTTCACGAAGATCCTCGCGGAGGTCCGGCTGCCGTAATAGGTGTAGTATTCTTCCCAAGAATTGATGACCGGTTCGAAGGAGGAATCCTCCTCGACAACGCCGATCACGGTAAACGCCTGCTGGCCGATCTCCACCGTCTTGCCGAGGGGATCCTCCCCCTCGAAGAGGGATTCCTCCGCGCCGGAGTCAATCAGGATCACGGGGCGGTAGCGAGTAAAATCGGTCTCCGTGAAGAGCCTGCCTTTTTTGAGCCGCATGCCGTTCGTGGGGAAATAACTGTTGTCCGTTCCGTAAATGCGGCTACTGGAAAGGCCCTTGTTTCCGTAATATACGGAGGAGTCATAATCCGTGCGGATCGTAAAGAGCGACGCGGAAATGACGTTCGGAACGTCCAGAATGTCCTGCAGCTTCCGGTCGTCGATGACCGGGATCCCGTCCGGCAGACCGTTGTAGAGGATCTCATACTCGTAATCCCCGCTGTAAAGCTGGATCTGCACGGTGTTCGTGCCGGCGCCGATCAGGTTGTTCTTGATCTGTTCGTTGGTGCCCTTGATGGTGGAGACGATGGAGATGATCGCGGCGATGCCGATGATGATGCCCAGCATGGTCAAAAAGGAACGCATTTTGTGTGACCAGATGCCCTGAAAAGACAGGCGTATGTTCTCGATCATTCCGTCACCTCCGTTTCGCCAAGGTTAATTTCCTGCTCCGGGTTGATCCGCGCGCCGTCCACGGCGTTTGTCCCGTAGGGGAAAGCGATGTAGTCGTCTCTGCTCAGATCCCCGCCGGTGATCTCCACATACTGGTCGTAGATCGTCTTGCCGGTGGTCACATATTCCTTGTGGACGCACATATCGGGACCGGCCTTGAGGACGTATTTTCCGTCCGCGTCGCTGCGGACGTATGCCTTGTGCAGATACAGGCGGTCGCTCTGGCCCTCTGTGGATGAACCGGCGCTCAGGGAGACGTCCACCCAGAGGTTGTTCCGCAGTCCGTCCGACTCCGGGATATACGCCCGGAACTGATATGTGGAGGAATTGGGGTTATACGAATAGCTGTACCCGGTCTCTCCCGTCGGGTATTCCGAAATGGAGACGATCTGCGCGCTGTAGGATGCGCCGGTCTCCCAGGAGTTGGCGGAGATCACGTCTCCCACATGGATCTGCCCGAGCAGCGTCTCGGGGAGCGAGCCTTCCAGATAGAACCCGGAGCCGCCCGAGACCACGAGAAACGGAGAGCCGGAAAAAAGCGCGGAATCGAGGTCGGTGAGGGAGCGCACCGTCCCGCTGACAGTGGCCTTCACGGAGGCGTTGCTGAGCTCCAGCTCCGCCCGTCTCAGCTCGAGCTGCGCCTGCTTGACCGAGACCTCCAGATCCCGGATCGCCTGCTTCGTGGAGTTGATCATCTCCGTGAGCTGTTCTTCGGTGTACTGCGGCTCCTGTTCGCCTCCGCCGCCGACTTCCACCATGCCGGGGGGCAGCTCGCCTTCTTCTCCGCCGGAGACGGAACCGCCGCCGTTTTTAAGGTCATCGACCAAATCCTCGAGATCTCCGTAGATGCTCGTGAGAAGGCCGCCGGTCAAAAGGTTGCCGTCCATGGCGAAGCCGCGCGTGAGCGGGTACGCTTCGGAGTTGTTTTTATGCACCTCCAGGCGGACCGCAAACGGGCCTTCCGGCAGTGTGTACGGTCCCGGTGTGGGAGAAGGAGACGGGGAAGATGGGAAAAAGGGAATGTTCCAGCCCTCTGCGGGAAACGGCGTCGGGGAGGGGGTGGGCGTCGGCGTGGGAGAGGGCGTGGGAGTCGGTTCTTCCCATGAGGACTGGAAGCCGAGCACACGGCTCAAAAAGGTCCAGGAGATCGTGCAGTCCTTCGTGCAGAGGAAAACGAACGGATCCTCCGACGTGCCGGTCCCGGCAAAGGGGCGGGAATGCTCCGTCAGCTCGCTTTGCAGCTCTGCGGGAAGCGGTTCGGGCGTGGGCTCGGTATCGGAGGGAAGCGGCCCGAGGGGTTCCAAAGGCCGGAACGGGAGCCATTCGCCGTCCGGGTCCTCTGGGTCGCCGGTCGAGGGATCGTCCGGATCGGCGGGCGTATCGGGATCGCCGGGGTCCCCCGAGTCGCCGGGGTCTTCGATCGGCGTCGTGTTCTGGAGCTTTACGAGCTCCTTACGCTTCTCGTCCAGCTCGTACTCCTGCTTTTCCACGTCCAGCTTTTTGCTTTCCACATTGATGTCCAGCTTGGTCGTGTCGTATTGCAGCAGCATATCGCCGATCTTGACCTCGTCGCCCTCCTGCACGAAGATCTCGGAGATCGAGGTCTCGGCGTTGGGATAAAGCTCCTGCACATAGTCGCTGATGATGCGGCCGGAGGTGGTGGCCTGGTCGCCCCAATAGGACGTGGACCAGTTGTAGACCTGTTCGACGTCCACGATCTGGTTTGCCACTTTGTTCCGATGCACGGCAAAGAGGATCCCGCCCGTGAGCAGAGACACGGCGAGCAGGACGGAAACCGTGATGACCGCGATGCGAAGGGGAGAGGCTTTCTTTCCGTATTTCATGAGACCGCCTCCGTTTCCGGGTGCTCGGGAGACGCGAAACGGCCGTCGCGGATGTGGAGGATCCGCTTCGCGTGCTGCGCCACGCCCGCGTCGTGTGTGATCATGAGGACCGTCACGCCATCGTCGTTCAGAGTTTGGAAAAGCTCCATGATCTGGCTGCCCGACTGGCTGTCCAGCGCGCCGGTGGGCTCGTCTGCAAGAAGGATCTTCGGATTGTTCACGATCGCCCGCGCGATCGCCACGCGCTGGCACTGACCGCCGGAAAGCTGGGTCGGCTTGAAGGTCACACGGTCCCCCAGACCGACGCGTTCCAGCGCGCGCATGGCGCGCTCGCGCCGCTTTCGCTTGGAAACGCCCGCGTAGAGCAGAGGAAGGGCGACGTTTTCCAGCGCGGACTGGCGGGGGAGCAGATGAAAGCTCTGAAACACGAAACCGATGGAGTTCAGGCGGATCTCCGAGAGCTTCTTTTCACTGTTCCCGAGGACGCTTTCTCCCGCCAGCGAATAGGTGCCCGCCGTGGGAAGATCGAGGCAGCCGATGATGTTCATCAGCGTTGTTTTTCCCGAGCCGGAAGGCCCCATGATGGCCACATATTCCCCTTCCTCGACCGAAAGGGAGATGTCCCGGAGCACGGGGACTTCCATCTTGCCGTTGATGTATGTCTTGTCGATGTGCTGCAGATCCAGAATCAACGCGCACACCCCCTTACGCCCCTTCACCGAGGGTCAGGGTATCCGAGATATCCGACTCTTGGTCTGGATCGGCGGTGTTTTCGCCCTCCTCCGGGAGAAGATCCTCGCCGCCTTCCGTCACAAACCCTTCTCCATCTTCATAGAAGCCGTCTTCCGCCGCCTCGGGATCGGGGAGGAACTCCGCGCCGGGTTCGGCTTCGCCGCCCTGCGGGGCCGCGCCGCCCTCCGGCATGGGAGCGACGCCCTCTTCGGCGTACATGCCCTCATAGAGCGCGTCGGTGGGCACGGCGATCAAATCCTGCTCCTTGAGGCCGGAGAGGATCTCAAATTCATCGAGTTCTTCGTCGTACTGGCCGAGGGAGACCTCCCGCTTTTCGAGCGTGCTGTGTCCGGAGACTGCCCAGACATAGCTTTTCATCTCTTCGGTGAAAATGTAGTACCCGGGCAGCCAGATGCCGGTCTTCTTCGGGATGCTCCCGACGCTCGGCTCCACATAAACGTGCTGCCCGAGCATGAGGCCGTCGAACCGGTCGAGCTTGACGAAGAAATTGTATTTCGAAGCGGGGGTGAAGCTGTCCTCCGTGCCGTAATAGATCCCGTTGGAGTTTCCCTGCACCGGCTCGTAGTTGATCTCGTCGATGTAGCCGCTCCATTCGTCCGCTTCGTCGGCGCGGGAGATCACGCGCATCTCCATGCCCTCGCGCAGGCTGCCGATGTTGAGCTCCGTGACGGTCGCCTTGACGCGGTATTCGCCGGTCGCCAGAATGGTGATGTAGGCGTTGGACGAGGGGTTGCCGTAGGGATCGTAGCTGCCGGACTCACCGTCGTTGATCGACTGGATGATGCCGCCCATCTCCGCCGTGACGTCCGTGGCGAACACAGAGGCGGAAAGCTGCTCGATCTCTCTCGCTTTGACCGTGCGGTCATACTCGGTGGAGCGCAGTTCCAACTGCGTGGACTGGATCTGCAGCGTGATCGGGTAGCGCTCGTCTTCCGGGGCGTCGTTACGTTCCTCGATCAGGGTATTGATCTGCTGGTTGAGGTCCTGCATCCGATTGTCGAGCGTTTGCAGTTGAAGCTGCGCGTCCTGAAGCTGCAGCTCGAGATCGTCCATGTCATAGCTGAACAGCTTGTCGCCCGCCTGGACCTCCTGCCCGACGGTGACGTACAGCTCTCCGATCTTTTTGCTCTCGTCCTTTTGGACTTCCAGCGTCCTCTGCGGCTCCACCACACCCGCGAACTTCGTGGAGGTGCCGAGGCCGCCGTTGGTCGCGACGTCGCGCACGGCGGTCACATAGGCGATGTCTGCTGGGTCCGACGGAGTGGCGGGGGTCCTGAAAAAGAACCACCAGACCGCCGCGCCGATGGCCGCGGCCGCGATCAGCACGACGGCGACGATCCCGACGATTTTTTTCTTGTGCACAGTTTTCAGCCGTCCTTTCCAGAATGTCTCTCCAATTTCAGAGCGCGTCCCTATCCAAGGCCGCTAGAAACAGCCGGTGGTATACAGACGCACTCAAATTCAACAAATATTGTAGCACATAAAGCTGCGCATGGCAACCTTTTTGCCCTTAAGTTTTTTGTAACCTTTGCAAAATTTTCAGGAGACGGTTCCGTCCTTTGCGACAGGGTAGCGGGTGATGATGCGGATCTCGTCCCCAAGGGCGAGCATGTCGGCTTTCGTCATGACGCGGTCCCAGTCGATCTCACAGCTTTCGTAGTCCCGGTTGACCTCGGTCAGGCGGTAGGAGCGCGTCCCATCCGCGCTTTCGGTGATCTCCGTCACGAGCACGGAATGCTCGTAATCCCGGAAGCGGATCTGATCGCCCACTTTGACGGCGTCCAGATCGTAATGCGTCGTGATCGGCGCGGCGGTCCCGAAGACAAGGTCGCTCAGCAGCGCACAGTAGCCCAAGCACTGTGTCAGCACGCCGTACTGCTGGGAAAGCTCCTCGGGCCCGTCCACATAGTAGTTGCAGTAGGCATAGCCCTCGTGCGCGTGGTGGCAGGGCGTGGAGGTGATCTCGAACAGCGTGTCCTTCGGATCCGCGTTCAGGTCGGGATAATGGTTCCAGTAGAGTCCGTCCAAAAAGAAGGAGGAGAGCTCCTTGAGCTTCGCTTCCGCCTGCTCCTCGGTGACGGCGCCGCGTGC
>CANRMW010000043.1 GCA_947631835.1 uncultured Clostridia bacterium
TCGCCGGTGTTTTCTGTGAATTTTGTTCCCGCGCCATAAGCAGGAAATTATGGGGGAAGTCTGCATCCGCTTCCCGCAAGCCAGCGTAGAGCAAACGAAACGGGCTTCGCCCGCGCGGCCAGAGGCCGATTCGTCGCGTTAGTCGTTCGCTCCGCTCACTTCGGCGGAGATTCCGGTGGGCTTTTCCCCCGCGCCGGAAATCGTGTTCGTGCGGGGAAGTTGCCTCCGCTTTTTGCAAGCCAGCGTAGGGCAAACGAAAGCGCTTCGCCGGTGTTTTCTGTGAATTTTGTTCCCGCGCCATAAGCAGGAAATTATGGGGGAAGTCTGCATCCGCTTCCCGCGAGCCAACGTAGGGCAAACGAAAGCGGCTTCGCCGCCGCGCGGCCAGAGGCCGATTCGTCACGCCAGCTTTCTGAAGAAAGCTGGGCAAAGACTTTTGCGTCGCGTTGGTTGCGGCCAAAGGCCGATTCGTCGCGTTGGTCGTTCGGTCCGCTCACTTCGGCGGAGGTCCCGGTGGGCTTTGCCCCCGCGCCATAAGAGCAGGAAATTATGGGAGAAGTCTACATCCGTTTCCCGCGAGCCAGCGCAGGGCAAACGAAACGGGCTTCGCCCGCGGTTATTATACCATAGTCTTGCGCGAAAGTAAAATGATTTTTGAAAAAGGAGCGGGAAAAGATCGAAGGGGTCTAGGGCGTTTCGCTCCGGAACGCTTCCATGATCTTTTCGGGGGAGAGGCCCTGCCGGCTGAGGCCCATGATGCGCTCGAGCACGGGGACGGCGTGCGAAAAAAGCGCGCGGAGCCCGCCGCAGAGGTAATAGTGGGCGGGTGCGTCGTCCTTTGCGTCGGCGAAGCGGTCTTTCGGACATCCGCCGCCGCAGAACCGGTACCACGGGCAGGCGCCGCATTCCGCCGGAATGCCGTCCCGTTTGGCGCGGCCGAAGGCGTCCTGCGAAGGGCTTTCGAGCAGCGCGTCGAGCCGGGCGCCGCCGAGCGTGCCGAGCCGGTGGGCCGGATCGACAAAGTGGTCGCAGGCGTAGACGCCGCCGTCCTCCTCCACGACGGGCGCGCGCCCGCATTCCTCCGCCATCCAGCAGACGGAGGGCTTGCCGCCCGCGAGGATGCGGGCCGTTTCCGCGAAGAGCTGGACGTCCATTTTCCCGAGGCCGTTTCGCACCCAGAGGTCGAACACATCGCACAGAAAGCGCCCGTATTCCTCGGGCGAGACGGATTCGGCGGAGAACCCGCCCTCGGGCAGGCGCACAACGATCGGGATGAACTGCGCCCAGCCGCAACCGAGGGATTCCAGCGCGCGGTAGACGCCCGCAGGGTCCCGGACGGTGGCGCTGTTCACCGTGCAGAGCAGGTCCGGCTCGATCCCGGCGGCCTGCAGCTCGCGGATCGCCCGGCGCGTCCGCTCCCATGTGCCGTTTCCGGCAAGGTCGCGGCGGTTCGCGTTGTGGACGGCTTCGCTGCCGTCGATGCTGACGCCCACGTCGAAGCGGTTCGCCGCGAGGAACGCGCACCACTTTTTGTTGAGCAGCAAGCCGTTTGTCTGGAGATTGTTCCACGCCTGCCAGCCCTTTGGCAGGTATTTTTTCTGCAGCTCCACGGCGCGCGCGTAAAAATCAAGGCCGGCGAGCGTCGGTTCCCCGCCGTGCCAGACGAACGACACGACGGGACCGGGGCTCGCCTCCACGGTCTGCCGGATGAGCCGCTCCAAAAGGGCGAAGCTCATCCGGCTCTGCTTTTCGTGGGTGGAATACTTTCCCTTTTCGAGGTAATAGCAATAGGCGCAGCGCATATTGCACCGGGAGCCGACGGGCTTTGCCATTACGACGAAGGGGCGCTTTTCGCCGTTCATTTCAGGTGTTTCTCAAAGAACGCGAAGACCTTTTCCTGCGAATCCATCGCCTGCTCCTGCCGGTACATCGGCGTGTGGTAATACCAGATGCCGTGGCCCGCGCCGTCGTAGCGGTGAAATTCGTAATCCTTGCCGAGCGCCTTGAGACGCGCCTCGAGCGTGTTGACGTCCGCCGGGGTCGGGCTGCGGTCGTCGTTGCCGAAGATGCCGAGCAGCGGGCAGTCGAGCTTTTCGGCGTAGTCGAGCGGCTGGACCGGCCGCTGAGGGGTGAGCTGCTCCGGCGGGCAGACCACGCCGCCGCCCCAGCAGTCCACCGCGGCGTCGATGCCGGGCAGCGTGCACGCCGCGAGGAACGTGTGCCGGCCGCCGGAGCACATGCCGATGACGCCGACCTTGCCGCTCGCGTTCGTCTGGTTCCGAAGGAAGTTCAGCGCGCCGCCGCAGTCGTCCATGACATTCGCATCGACCATGCCGCCCTGCTCCCGCGCGCGGGAGGCGATCTCGGCGGGCGTGCCGTGGCCGAAATCTTCGTAGAGGTTCGGGGAGATCACGCTGTACCCGTGCGCGGTGAAGCGCCGGCACATCTCGCGCGTGAACTCGTCCCAGCCAGGCATGTGGTGGATGAGCAGGATGCCGGGGAAGGGGCCGTCCCCGATGGGGCGGGAGTAGTAGGCGTGGATCGGTTTCCCGCCGTGGCCGGTGATGCCGACGGTCTCCGCGATCATACCCTCATAGGCGTCTGTCTGAAAGCTGTTCCACATGAAAATGCCTCCTTTTTTCGTTGGCGGCCCGGGGAAAAAGAACAAGGCCGTCCTGTCTTTGGATTGGAACCAGTATAGCATATTTCGCGCGGGTTTTCAAGGGCGCGAAAGCGCGGACCGCGATCTGCGGTCCGCGCTTTCCTCCCAGCCTTTCGGCGCTCTCATTTTTTCATCAGGCCGGCCCCGGCGTTCCACGCCTGCCCGATCTTTTCCCCGACGGCGTAGTACCCGTTTCGCATCTGGTCAAAGACGAACGCGTGGAGCTTCGCCGCGTCGATCCGGCCCTTCTCGTCGAGGACGCTTTCGTCCGCGAGGACGTTGACGATCCTGCCGAGCACGCGCAGCCCGTAGGGTTCGTCCTCCATGCGCTCTACGGTGCATTCGAGCGTCAGCGGGTATTCCGCGACGACCGGCGCGTCCACATGGCTGCTCTTCACCGCGGTGAGCCCCGTGCGCTCGAATTTGTCCGCCATTTTGTTTGACGTGGCGATGCCGAAGAAATCCGATTCCCGGAGGGTGTCCGTCCCCGGCACGGCGAGCGTGAACGCGCCGCGCGCCCGCAGGTTCGCGACGGTCTTGTGGTCGGCTTCCAAATTCAGCGCCACCATGTCCTCGGCGCAGATCCCGCCCCACGCCATCATCATTTCGTCCACCGTGCCGTCCTCGTTGTATGTGCCGATCATGTAGGTGGGCATGGGGAAGAGATAGGGCTGAACGCCCAGTTCTTTTTTCATCGCAATTCGCTCCTTCTCGATAAATTGACTTTTTGCGGTCCGTGCTCTATAATTATATCCAAAGCTTGCCGTGAAGACAAGTACGCACATGAAAGATAGATACTATCCCGGAGGAAAGCGTATGGAGAGAAGATGTATCGCGGAATGCAGGCTGGAGGACACGGGGTTCAACTACACCATGTCTCTGATCCAGGGGAAATACAGGATGTATATCCTCTATGCCCTGATGGAGTTCGGGGTGGTGCGGTTCAACGAGCTGAAAAAGTACATCGGGACGATCACGTTCAAAACGCTCAGCGCGACGCTGAAGGTGCTCGAGGCGGACGGGCTCATCCATCGAGAGGAATACCCGCAGGTCCCCCCGAAGGTCGAATACAGCCTCACGGAACGGGGCAGGTCGCTGATCCCGATCCTCGATGAGATGTGCGAATGGGGAGATCAAAACCGCCTTCCCGGGGAGGGACGCGCATGACGCCCGACAGGATCCGGAACATCGGGATCTTCGCGCATGTGGACGCGGGCAAAACGACGCTCACCGAGCAGATGCTCTTAGCCTCCGGCGCGCTGCGGCACGCGGGCAGCGTGGACGAAGGGACCGCCCAGACCGACTGGCTCCCGATCGAGCGGGCGCGCGGGATCTCGGTGCGGGCGGCGCAGATCTCGTTTCTGTGGCGGGGGACCCAGATCAATCTGATCGATACGCCGGGGCACGCGGATTTCGCGGGCGAGGCGGAACGGTCGCTCGCCGCCATCGACGGCGCGGTGCTCGTGATCTCCGCCGTGGAGGGCGTGCAGCCCCACGCGGAGAACATCTGGCGCGCGCTCGAAGCGATGGGCGTGCCGATGCTGATCTTCGTCAACAAGATCGACCGGGCGGGCAGCCGCTTCGAGCAGGTCTGCGCCTCGTTCCCGGAATCGTTTGAAGCCGCCGGGACCGTGTTCCCCGTTTTGCGCGGCGCGGCGGGAGAGGGAACGGCGGAGCCGTCCGTCTTCGAGCCGCAGGACCTTCCCGCGCGCCTCACCGAAGCGCTCGCGGAGCACGACGATGCGGCGGCGGAGGCGTTTTTGGAAGAGCGGGAGCTGGACGGCGAAGCGCTCGAAGCGTCGCTCGCCGCCTGCGTGCGGCAAAGGCGCGCCGTCCCGGTCTTCGCGGGCTGCGCGCAGAGGGGGATCGGCGTGGAAGCGCTGCTCGACGGGATCCTCGCGCTGCTGCCCCCGGCGGACAAAAAGAGCGCGGAGGGGCTTTCCGCGCTGGTGTTCAAGATCGAGCATGACAGGACGATGGGCAAGCTGACGCATGTGCGGATGTTTTCCGGCGAACTGCGCGCTCGGGACACGCTGACGCTTCCCGGCGGGCAGCGGGAGAAGATCACGCAGATCCGAAAATACAACGGGCAGAAATACACGGACGCCGGGTATGTCGGTCCGGGGGACATCGCCGTGCTCTGCGGGCTTTCCTCCACGCGCGTGCTGGACGCGCTCGGCGAGCCGCGCGCATCGCTCCCCCACGGGCTGGCGAACGCGTTCCTTTCCGTGCGGGTGATCCCGGAAAGTGAAGACCGCCTCCCCGCGCTCCTTACGGCGCTGCGGGAGCTTTCCGAGGAGGACCCGCTGCTGGACTGCAAATGGGAACCTTCCGAGCGCGAGCTTTTGATCTCCTGCACGGGGAAGATCCAGCTCGAGGTGATCGCGGCGCTGCTCCTCGAGCGGTACGGGCTTACCGTTTCGTTCTCCGAGCCCTCGGTGATCTACCGGGAGACGCCGCCGCGCGCGGCGGAGGGCTTTGACGCGTACCTCGCCCCGAAGCCGTGCTGGGCCGTGGTGCGGTTTGGGATCGAACCGCTGCCGCGCGGCGCGGGCGTGGTCTACGACGGCGGGAAGGTCCCGAACAACACCTGCTTTTACCGGTATCAGGAGCACATCCGGCGGTCGTTTTTCGAGAGCCTTGCGCAGGGGCCGCTCGGCTGGGAGGTCACGGATCTCAAGGTCACGCTGCTCTATGCGGAGCACCACACGATCCACACGCACCCGCTCGATTTCTTCGTCTGCACGCCCATGGCGCTGATGAACGGCCTGAAAAACGCCGGAACCGGGCTTTTGGAGCCGTTCCTCTCCGTGCGCGTCAGCGCGGGGAGCGAGTACCTCAGCCGGGTGATCGGGGACGTGACGCAGATGCGCGGGGAATTTGACGCGCCGGTCCTGCGCGGCGACGCCTTCACGCTGGAGGCCGCGCTGCCGGTCGCGACGTCGCTGGAATACCCCGTGCGGCTCGCGGGACTGAGCCACGGCACGGCGCTGTACGCCTCGCGCTTTCTCGAATACCGCCCCTGCGCGACGGAGCTGGGCAGGACCGCCCGGCGGCGCGGACCGGACCCGCTGGACCGTGCAAAATGGATCCTTTACGCGCGGGACGCGATCACCGGGAATTAAGCGCGCGGTCTTTTTCGAGCTTTTTGATGAGCCGGACAAGGACCACGACGGCTGCGGCGGCAAGGACGATCTCCGCCGTGAACTGGGCGTAGGCGAGGCCGTAGAGCGGGAAGAGCGCGTTCAGAACATAGAGCGCCGGGATCTCCAAAACGATCTTGCGCAGGATGGCGAAGAGCAGCGCGTTTTTCCCGAGCCCGCAGGACTGGAACACGCCGACGCCGAGAAAATCCATGCAGAGGAACGGCATCGCCAGGCACAGCCCGCGCAGGAACCGCGCGCTGTACGCGACGACCGACGCGTTTTTGATGAACAGCGCGGAAAGCGGCCCCGCGCCGAGAGAATATCCGACGGTGACGGCGGCCATGAACGACATCATGATCTCGCCGGTAAACAGGATGGCCTTTTTCATGCGGGCCGTATCGCCGGAAGCGAAGTTATACCCCACGAGCGGCATGATGCCCTGCGAGAAGCCCAGCGCGATCTGCACCGGGACCATGTTGATCTTCTGCGCGATGCCCATCGCCGCGACCGCGTCCGAGCCGAACGCGGAGGTGAAGTTGTTGAGGACGGTCATGCCCGTCACGTTCAGCAGGTTTTGGATGGAGGCGGGAATGCCGACCGCGCAGATGCCCCAGACGATGGAGCGGTTCCAGCGCAGCTTCGCGGGACTGATGCAGACGCAGGTCTTTTTCCGCTTCAGGAAGAGAAGGAGGAAGAAGTAGCCGCAGGCGGCGCAGTTCGAGAGGAAGGTGGCGAGCCCCGCGCCGGCCGCGCCCATGCCCAGCCCCCACGGCAGGATGAAAATGGGGTCGAGCACGATGTTCAGCAGGCACCCGCTCATGGTGCCGATGCTCGCGTGGAGCGACGCGCCTTCCGAGCGGACGAGATACGCCAGCACCACGTTCAGGATGGACGGCACCGCGCCGCAGGAGACGGTCCAGCGAAGGTATGCGGCGGTCGCCGGGGCGGTCGTGCCGTCCGCGCCGAGCACGCGGAGAAACGGCCCGGCAAACACGGTGTACCCCAGGGAGAACAGCGCGGCGAAAAACAGCGCGCAGTAAAATCCGAGCGCGGAGCTGCGGCGGACGACCTCAAAGTCCTTTCGGCCGAGCGCGCGGCTCATCATGCTCGAGGCGCCGACGCCGAACAGGTTGTTTACCGCGTTGAACGCGAGCAGCACCGGCGCCGCCAGCGTGACGGCGGCGTTCTGGATGGGGTCGTTCAGGATGCCGACGAAGTATGTATCCGCGAGATTGTACAGCACCATCACGAGGGAGCTGACGATCGTTGGGACGGCGAGCGTCATGATGGCCTTCGGGATGGGCATCTGTTCGAAGAGAAATGCTTTTTCGTTTGTGCCAGCCTGCTTTTCAGCGGTCATTCACGGGGACCTTCCTTTGCTTCGCGGCGTGCGCCGCAGGGTTTCTGATGCCTCTATTATACGCCCGGCGTCCCCCGCGCGCAAGAGGGCGCGGAGAATTTGGCCGCGCGGGAAGCGGCGGACCCTGGGGTATGGACAAAGACGGGCAAATGTGCTACCATAAGGGAAACCGGGGGCGCGTGCTGCGCCGCCGCATCTTCGAGGGAGGAAAGGCGCATGATCTATTTTCCGAGCTGCAATTTCAACGCGATGCGTCCCGAAGCGGCGAAGCGGCTGCGCGCGCTGCTCGAGGCGCGGATGCCCGCCGCCGGGTGCTGCAGGCTGGACAAAAACGTGTACGGAGAGGAAGAAACGGGGCTCTACCTGTGCCAGGCGTGCCGCGAGGTGCTCGCGCCGAAGCTGCGCCTGCAAAGCCTCTGGGTGTATCTCGACGAAGCGGAGGACGTCCCGCTGCCGGATTGGTCCGGCCTGACCGTCTCCGTGCAGGACTGCTGGCGCGACCGGGACCACCCGGAGATCCACGGCGCGGTGCGGAGCCTGCTGCGGAAGATGCGCGTCGGGATCGTGGAGATCGATGAAGCGCGGGAGAGATCGGTCTTCTGCGGGAATCTCCACTTTACGCCGAAGCTGCCCGAAAACCTCGCGATCCTCGCGCGATACCCGGACACGCCGCTCGATCGGCTGCCCCGGGAGGCGGTGGAGCCGCTGATGCGCGAGCAGACCGCAAAATTCTCCGTGCAGCCCATCCTCACCTACTGCAATCGCTGCACGAAGGGCATCGAGGCGGGCGGCGGAAAGGCCGTGCACCTCGCGGAGCTGCTGACCGGAACGTTTGAAGGATAAAGCGGGGACGGGACCTGCCCCGCGCAGGAACAAAAAAGAAAGGGGAAAACGGTATGAAGCTGGGTGTGCAGCTTTACGGGGTTCTTGCGGAAGAAAAAGGGGACGTTTTGGACGCGCTCCAACGCCTCGCGAAGCTCGGGTACGGGGCGGTGGAGCCGTGCGTGGCGCTGGAACCCGTTCCGCTTTCGGAGCGGGTCGCGTGGCCCGCGCCGTGGCTCCTCGCGCATTTTGACGAGATCGAAGCGCTCGGGCTGGAGATCCGTTCCTGCCATGTGTTCGCGGCGGATCCGGCCGCCCACGTCGGGGTGCTGAAGCAGCTCGCGGCGCGCGGGGTGCGGCATTTTGTGGGGAAGCTCCCGCAGAAGAAGGACGCCGTCTCTCTGCAGGAAGCGGCGTTTCGCATGATGCGTCTCGCGGACGCGCTGGAAGACACGGGGGCGAAGGTCCTCATCCACAACGAGGCCGCGGACATCGAAACGAAGATCGGCGGGAAGACCGCGTATGAGGCGTTTCTGGACCTCTGCATGGGCAAGGTGTTCGCGCAGGTGGACACCGGCTGGGTCTGGGCGGCGGGGGAGGACCCCGAGGCGCTGCTCTGGCGGAACCGGGACCGCGTGCGCTCCGTGCATTACAAGGACTTTCTGGAGACGGCATCCGGGGAGCGCGAGCAGACGTTCCCGGGCGGCGGCGCGGCGGGATGCGCCGCGTGCGTGCAGTTCGCGCGCTTTTTGGGCGTCCCGCAGATCGTCGATCAGGACCGGTTCCCCAAGGGGGACAGAGAAGCGGACCTCGCTGAGGCGCTGCGGCGCATCAACGGCCTCAACAGCCAGCGGGCGCGGACCGTCAGCTTCCTGAACGTACTCGATGTGGAAACGGGGGAGGTGCGCGTCCTTCGAAGGTATGAGGGCTTGATCGAAGCGCCGAACTGGCTGAAAAAGTCCGACGCGATCCTCTATAACGCCGACGGGCGGATTTTCCGGCACGACCTTCGGACCGGGGAGGACACGGTGATCGACACCGGGATCTGCACCAACTGCAACAACGACCATGTGGTCTCCGCGGACGAAGCGTTCCTCGCGGTCAGCCATTCGGAAGGGGGCTTTTCCAGCCGCGTGTATACCGTCCCGATCGGCGGCGGAGCGGCGAAGCTCGTCACGCCGGGATCTCCGAGCTATCTGCACGGATGGTCGCCGGACGGCGCGGAAATGGCGTACTGCGCGTTTCGGACGGTCGAAGGGAAGCTGGAGGTGGACGTTTACGCCATCCCCGCAGAGGGCGGAGAGGAAAAGCGCCTGACCCAAGGCGGCTTCAACGACGGCCCGGAGTATTCGCCGGACGGGGAATACATCTGGTTCAATTCCACGCGGTCGGGGCTGATGCAGATCTGGCGCATGCGGCGCGACGGAAGCGAGCCGACGCAGATGACGAAAAACGAAAGAAACAACTGGTTCGCGCACATCTCCCCGGACGGGAAGCGCGTGGCGTATATTTCCTACCGCAAGGGGGACCTCGAGCCGCGCGAGCATCTCCCGAATATGCAGGTGGAGCTGTGGCTCATGAATGCGGACGGCACCGACCAGCACCGCGTCCTCTCGCTCTTCGGCGGGCAGGGCACGGTCAACGTCAATTCGTGGGCAGGGGACAGCCGGCGCCTCGCGTTCGTCAGCTATGCGCTCCAGCATAACTGAGAAAGCGTGCGTGCGGGAGACCCGCCGAGGGACAGATAAAAAACAGACCGCTGACGTTTCGCCGGGGAACCGGCGCGCCAGCGGTCTGTTTTTTGCTCCGTCGGAACGGGGAAAAGGCAGGCGGTGTTTTGCCTTTCATCCTTTCCGCAAATATTCCTCCCGCGTCAATTCCAGCTGGAGGATCCCGTCCACCGTGCCCGTGTGCCGAAAACCGGCCGCCTTGTGGATGCTGCAGGCGGCCTTGCGGGTCGGCTCGAAATCGTTGTGCAGCAGGGGGATGCCGTCTGCTTGGAACGCGCGTTCCAGCAAGAGGCGAAGCCCCTCCTTGCCGTACCCCTTTCCCCGCTCCGGGGCGTAGATCACGATGCCCATCTCATGCCGGTCGTGCTTCGGGTCGTAGTGGTAATTCACATCCCCGACGAACGCCCCGTCGCTTTTTCGCCGCAGGAAGGCGTAGAACCGTTCCGGTTCCTTTCCAATCCAGGAGGTTTGCAATCTCTGCCACTCCGCTTCCGGCGCAGGGATGCAGCCGTCCGGCGGGAACCACGGCGCGTTATAAGCCATTGTTGCAGGGTCGGACATCATTTTCACATAGAACCAGCCGTCCTGCGGCTGGGGAACGTACAGCGCGAGGTCATTTTGCATCTCTATCTTTCCTCCTGAAACGCCGTCGGTCTTTCCTGCCGGCGCAGGGGACCGGCGTTTTTCCGTCACGGTACCGCCCCGCCGCGCTTTCCGTTCAAAGAAAAGCCCGGCCGCCCGTACATTCTTTTCGCGGCCGCCTGATCCCTTCCTTTGAAGGGCCTTCTTTCACGCGCGGGACCGCGCCTGCCGGACGGAAATCATGATGCCGCAAAAATGTGTAAAATCTACCGGCGGGGCCGCTCATTCCTTTGAAACGAAATGCTGGATCGGGCCATTCAGGCGGTCGATCTCGTCCTTCAAAAACGCGGGGTATACGACGGCCTTCCGGAGGTCTTCCACAGGCATCCATCCAAGCTCGACGCGGTCATTCCCTTTTTGAGGGACCAATCCGCCGGTTTGGGGGAGGTCGCTTGCGTCACAGAGTTCCATTCGATAATAAAAGGAGATCGTATGCGTCTGCCGGCCGTTCCATTCCCAAAAGGTCTCTTCGCTCCACAAGAGCCGGACGCACCGCACCCGGGCCCCCGTTTCTTCCGCCATTTCGCGTACCAAAGCGTCTTCCAGCGTCTCTCCGATTTTCACATGGCCGCCCGGCAAAGCGTATTCCGTTCCGTCCTTCTCTCTCTGCACCAGGATCTTATGGTCCCGGATCAAAACGCCGGCGGCCCTGAGGTCACAGGTATAGCCGTCGCCGGTGAAGAGCCAATCTCTGTCCATCACAACCTCCGAGGTTCGGTGTATCCGTCTGTTTTGGCCCGGCAGACCGCGCGTTCCTGCTCCGGGGCGGAGCCTTATGGGGGAAGTCAGCCGATCCTTTCCTCTATGCGCGCGCCGATCACAAACACGGCAAGGAGAAGCGCGCAAAACAGGACCGTGATCCAGAGCGGGCTGAGGACCCACAGCCAAGACCACGGGACCACGCCGGTCAGCTTGAGCACGACGAAAATCAGCGTCAAAGCCTCGACCGGGTCCATCCCCGAACGTTTCGCTTTTTTCTCCATACCCCGATGCGCCTCCTAAATCCGACCGAACGGTTTTTCTAAATTGTACTACGCGCAAGGCAAAAAGTCAACGCCGCCCTTCAAAACGCGAGCTTCCGGGGCGGCGGTTCGGGCTGGATCGTTTTGTTTATTCTTTTGCGACGACGACGTTGCCGTCTGGATTCAAAAGCGGAGTGATGCCGCCGGCGTATCCCGATTTCCAGACGAGATAGTGCACGCCGGTTTCCGTATCCACCAAGATCTGGCGGATGCCGGATTCCTTGATCTGCGAGCCCTCCGTGTAAACGATTTCGAATCGCTCTTCTTTTTTCGCCATACTTTCACCTTCCGGGCAGGATTTGTCTTTCCGTCATTGTAGCACAGACGGCCTTGGAAGTCAACGCCGCCCTTCAAAACGCGAGCTTCGGGGCGGCGGTTTTGGCCGGGGATCTCTGCGTCCACGGGAACATGATAAAATTCTACCGTTTGGGAATGCCGTACTCCCGCCGCATCGCCTTCGTGGAGATGACCCATTGTTTGCCGAACTTGCAGACGTCTACGCCATTGACGAGCTTTCCGTATGCGATGGCTTTCCGCAGCGTGCTTTCATGGAGCCCCCAAAGCTCCGTGGCGTCGCGGAACGCCATCAGCCCGTCAAAAGGCGTTTCCACTGCCACGCCGTTTTCCCACAGCTCGTCGCAGGAAAGGTCAATGTCGTCGTTCCAGACGACGCCGTAACCGCCGACATCCGTCTGCACTTCGGAGAACAGACCCGGGTCTTTCAGCCGTGCAAAAACCGGGATCTTTTCGAAAAGAGGGGCCACGTCGTACAGTTTCGTACAGCCCTCGGCAAACTGAACGCTGAGGCGGTAGTTCGGCAGCGAAGAGACCGTTTTGATCTGATGGAACATTTTGTCGTCACCTCTTATTCCAGTGGAGGGATCTGCTTGAACTCCTGCGTTTCCCAAATCGCGAGCAGCTCGGCTCTGTGTTCGGCGATCCATTCCCGAACCATTTCCAGCGCTTTCGCGGGCAAAGCCCCCTCGAGGACCGCGCCGTCCGAGATCGTCACGGCGACGACGTTTTCCCCGTAAATCGCGTGAATATGCGGCGTGTTGTGTTCCTTCTGAAGAAAATACATCCGGATAACGTCCCGTAGAATCTGGACAGAACAGGCATCGTTTCCTCTCCTTTCACGCTTTTTTATCACGGTACCGTGATTTATGTCAATGTTTTTTCTCCCGTGAAATGCCGCTTGCGGGGGAGACGTTTCCGGGCGGGCTGCGCGGCGGCAGGGTGACGGAAAATGAGCGGCGGGCGCTGCTTCTGCTTCGCTAAGAACGAATTATTTTTAATGTAATAGAAAGCCTATTTTAAAAGCCATTCAGGCCGGTTTCTCGGAGATCGCAGAGTTGCATACTCTGTGATGAATAGGGAGAAGGAGGACAGAGGAAAATGGGAAAAACGGGGGATTTTCCTCCTTTTTTCATGAAAAGATCTCTCCGTGATCTCTCGGCG
>CANRMW010000044.1 GCA_947631835.1 uncultured Clostridia bacterium
CATTCTTTTGGATCTCCGGCTTCGCCTCGAGCCTGTACCATTTCCCCGCAAGGAACATCCCGATCTCTCCCTTTTTCTCCGGCCTGACCGCGTTTTCGTCCGCCGGCCCGACCTCGAACTTCTCCGCCACGCGTTCCAGCAGCGCTTCCGGAGAAAGCCCGTTCAGGTCCTTTACCACCCGGTTGTAATCCATGATCATCAGCTCGTCATCCGGGAACAGCACCGAAAGGAAAAAATTGAACTCCTCGTTCCCGCTGTAACCCGGGTGCGCTTTTCTGAGCATCAGCCCGACCTTCACGGCGCTTGCCGCGCGGTGGTGGCCGTCCGCGATATAGAAATGCGGGACGCGCGCAAGACCTTCGGTGATCTTTTCAATATCCCCGTCCGCGCCGATCCTCCACACCGTGTGCCGGACGCCGTCTTCGCAGGTGAAATCGTAGAGCGGGGCGGTCTGCACATACCGTGCGACCACCTCCCGGACCGACTCCTCCGCGCGGTAGGCGAGGAAGATGGGCCCCGTCTGGGCGCTGAGCGCATCCACATGGCGGATGCGGTCCTCCTCCTTTTCCGGGCGCGTGTTCTCGTGCTTTAAAATCACGCCGTTCAGGTAGTCGTCGATGGACGCGCAAAGGACCAGCCCGGTCTGCGTGCGGCCGTTCATCGTCAGGGCATAGATATAGTAAACGGGCTTTTCCTCCCGGACATAATTTCCCTTTTCGATCTGCTCCCGGAACAGCGCGTTGGCCTTCCGGTAAACTCTCTCGTCGTATGTGTCCACAGAAGAGTCGAACGACGTTTCCGCGCGGTCGATGCGCAAAAAAGAAAGCGGCCTGCCCCGCACCGCTTCGCACGCTTCTCCCCTGCTGTATACGTCGTAAGGAAGCGCCGCGATCTGCGCGGCAAGCTCCGGCTGCGGCCTGTACGCCGCAAAAGGTCTGACATTTGCCATGGCTCATGGACTCCTTTCCGGTCCCGGCGCATCTTCACCGGACCCTCCGGCGCGGAGGGTCCGGTGAAAGATCTTGCCGCTGATTTATTTTACAGTCCGGATCCGGATCACGCCTTCGATCTTCGAAAGCGCGTCCAGTGCTTCTTGTGTCGCGGGCTTATCCAGATCCAGCAGCGTATAGGCATATTCTCCCTTGGATTTCGAGGCGAGGTTCGCGATATTCTCGTTGATCCTGCCGAAGACGTTCGTAAACTGGACGAACATATTCGCCACGTTCCTGTGGAAGATCGCAATGCGTCCGCCGCCGGTGCACACGCCGAGGTCCACCTTCGGGAAGTTCACGCTGTTGACGATATTCCCGTTTTCCAGATAATCCTTCAGCTCTTCCACCGCCATCACCGCGCAGTTGTCCTCGGATTCCGCCGTGGAAGCGCCGAGGTGCGGCAGGATGATGCAGCCGGGCTGCCCCGCCGTGGTGGGGTTCGCAAAGTCGGAAACATACGCCTTGATCTTCCCGGCCTGCAGCGCTTCGACCATGTCCGCTTCGTTGACGAGCACGTCTCTCGCGAAATTCAGCACGACCGCGCCGTCGCGCATCTGGGAAATGGCCTCCCGGTCGATCATGCCCTTCGTCTCCGGGAGGAGCGGGACGTGCACCGTGATGTAGTCGCAGGTGCGGTAGATGTCCTCGATCTGGTTGAAGCGCACGATCTTGCTGGAGATCTGCCACGCCGCGTCCACGGAAAGGTAGGGATCGTAGCCGTAGACGTCCATGCCGAGCGCCGTGGCCACGTTCGCCACGCGGATGCCGATGGCCCCGAGGCCGATCACGCCGAGCTTCTTGCCCTGCAGCTCGTTCCCGGCGAAGTTCTTCTTCGCCTTCTCCATGTTCTTTGCGATGTCGGGGTCGGCGGCGTTCTCGCGCACCCACTCGATGCCCTCGATGACGCCGCGGGACGCGAGCAAAAGCCCGGCGATGACGAGCTCCTTCACGCCGTTCGCGTTCGCGCCGGGCGTATTGAAGACGACGATGCCCTTTTCGCTGCACTTATCGAGCGGGATGTTGTTGACGCCCGCGCCCGCGCGCGCGACGGCGAGCAGCCTTTCTGGCAGCGCGAGGTCGTGCATCGAGGCGCTGCGCACGAGCACCGCGTCCGCGTCCTCGAGGTTCGCGCAGGGCTCGTATGCGTCGGTGAATTTATCGAGGCCGATCTTCGCGATCGGGTTCAGGCAGTTATAAGTAAACATGGGTTCCTCCTTCTCTCCGCGCTCAGCCGTTCTTCGCCTCAAAGTCCTTCATGAATGCGACGAGCTTTTCCACGCCCGCCATCGGCATCGCGTTGTAGATACTGGCGCGCATCCCGCCGACGGTGCGGTGGCCCTTGAGGTTTTCGAGGCCAGCCGCCTTCGACTCGGCGACAAACTTCGCGTCCAGCTCGGCGCTGCCCGTCACAAACGGCACGTTCATGATCGAGCGGTCCTCCTTGCGGACAGTCCCCTTAAAGAGACTGCTCGAATCGAGGAAGTCGTAGAGGATCTTCGCCTTTTTCTCGTTGATTTCTTTCATTGCCGCGAGGCCGCCCTGCTTCTTGATCCACTTGAACACCTTGCCGCAGATATAAATGCCGTAGGCCGGGGGCGTGTTGTAGAGCGAGCCCGCGTCCGCGTGGGTCTTATATTGCAGCATCGTCGGGGTGCCGGGCAGCACGTCCTCGGTGATGAGGTCCTCGCGCATGATGACGATCACGACGCCCGCCGGACCGATGTTCTTCTGCACGCCGCCGTACATCACCGCGTACTTCGTGATGTCCGCCGGTTCCGAGAGAAAGCACGAGGACACGTCCGCGACGAGATCCTTGCCCTTCGTGTTCGGCAGGGTCTTGAACTTCGTGCCGTAGATCGTGTTGTTTTCGCAGATGTAAACGTAGTCCGCGTCGGGGCTGATCGGCAGGTCCGAGCAGTCCGGAATGTAGCTGAACGTCTTGTCCTCGGAGGAGGCGATCTTGTTCGCCTTGCCGTACTTCTGCGCCTCGCTGTACGCCTTCTTCGCCCACTGGCCCGTGACGATGTAGTCCGCGACGCGGTTCTTCATCAGGTTCATCGGGATCATGGCGAACTGCTGGCTCGCGCCGCCCTGCAAAAACATCACCTTGTAGTTTGCCGGAATCGCAAGCAGGTCACGGAGGTCCTGCTCCGCCTCCCCGATGATCCCCTCAAATGCCTTCGACCGGTGGCTCATCTCCATCACGGACATGCCTGTCCCCCGGTAATCCAGCATCTCCGCCGCTGCCTCCCGCAGGACTTCCTCCGGGAGCACCGCCGGACCGGCGGAAAAATTGTACACTCTGCCCATCTCGATTCCTCCTAAACATTTTTCATTTTTATCCCAAAGAACGGTCTACCGTTCTTTTCCCTGTTACGCGCCGCCGCACAGCTTTTGCGGCGAACACGGATAGAAACGCCTCAGCCCTTCTGCGCGCCGATCTCCTCGAGCGTGATGTCCGGATGATGGTATTGGCTCCTGCCGCCCTCTTTTCCGAACTTCTCCACGCCTTCCTTATAGATCGCGCGCTCCGGACACCAGTGGAAGCACCCAAAACACAGCGCACAGTTCCCGCCGAAGGACGGCATCCCGTTTTCCAGAACGATGTTCCCCATCGGACAAAGCGTCTCGCAGGACCCGCAGCCCACGCATTTTTCCGCGTCCACGCTCCATTTCGCAAACGGCGTGCCTGCAAAGCGCGCCCTGCACGCCTCGGTCGAGTTTTCCGGGGAATCAAAGTTCTCACAGCTTCCGACGAAGCGGCGGTTGATATTCTTCGCAAAGACGGAAACGCGGAAGTCCTCCAGCTCGAGCCGCTCCGCGTTCTCTCCGGCGTTGCTCTCCATGCAGTTCCCGGGCATATCGATCTTTTTCCCGTAGGAGAGCGAATAGCCCTTCCGCTTCAGAAAGCCTCCGAAAAGGTCCATCGCGCATCCGCCCCGTTCGTTGCAGGTGCCGATTGCAAAAAGATACGGATCTCCCTCGATCTTCATCTTTTCCACCACGGCCTTGACCGGCCACGGCGCGTCGCTCCCGTAGATTGGGAAAACGAACCCGACCGTATCCGCCGCTTCCACCGTGACCTCGTCGTCCCGCAGGTATTTCGCGATCGGGCGAAGGACGGTCTCTCCGTCGAGCTTCGCTTTCAGGCTTTTCGCGACCGAAAGGGAATTACCCGTTCCGGTAAAATAATAGATGAGATTCTTCACGGAAATATCTCCCTTCTTCACGCATCAGTCTCTTCCGTTCCCCCGGAAGAGATCGATCAGGAAAAACGTCATGCCCGCGCACAGGTTCAAAAAACCCGTCCCGAGAAAGATGATCGTCAGGATCTTGATCACACCGATTCCTTTTTTCACAGCATTTCGCCCCTTTTCATCCGGTTTTCCGAAAAGGACAAACCGTTCTTTTCGCCGCGCCGAAAGGCCTCCGCAAAAGCCGCTCTCCGCACATACTCTTTCGGGACCCTTCGGGCAAACACTGATCTTACTCTACTATACCACTTTTGCGCCGATTTTTCAATCGTTTCTCCGTGGGAACGGAAGAATTTTACGCGCCTTTCCCGCTTTCCATTGCGCACCGGTGAGAGGCTGCCCTTGCAGAAGGCCTCAAAGCTCGATCTCCGTTGCCAGTCCAAAAGCGCGCACCACGGCCTTTACGTTCCCTTCCGCTTTCAGCACCGCCAGCGCGCAGCCGTCCGTCAGGGTCGTGACCGGCCGGAAAAAGCCTCTCTCGTGCCGGGCCGTTTCGCTGCCGAACCCCAGCAGCCTGACCTCACCGGAAAGCTCGATCGAGACCTCGCCGCCGGAAAATACCCTGCGCCCCGCGCCGTCGCGCAGTTCCAAATTGAGGAAGGTCAGCCCGCCGAAGCTCTCCTTTTCCACATGGAGCTCTTTCGGCTCGCCCGCCGTCATGAGGGCCGCGCAGCCGATCTGGACGCCGTTCTTATATGCCGCCGCCGTGAGTTCCCCGGGCAGGTACTCCGCGGTAAATTCGGCCGCGAACCCCGTCTCCCTGCCGCACGGCTTTCTTCCAAGGGAGCTCCCGTTTTGGAAGAGCTCCACTTCATCGCCCCCGGCATAGACCTGAATGAAGACGGGCCTGCCCTCCTCGCCCGGCCATGTGTAGTTTTCCACGCAGTCGGTGAAGATCCACGGGCCGAAATTTCTCTCCGTTCCAAACCGTTTCGGGTCCTGCACGGCGATGTACGGCCCCTTTTTCAACCCGAAAACGATCTCCCGGTAATAGGAGGCCGGCCGGCGCACGCCGATCGCCGAGATGTCTCCGCCCGTGCTGAAAAGCGCGGGGAAGGCCGGCGGCACTTCGCCCATGTAATCCCAGCCGGTCCAAGTGAAGTCTCCAAGCACTGCCGGGCAGGATTCGATCACGCCCCAGTTCTCCGCGATCTGCTTCGGACACGTCTCGGTCCCCACCATCACGCGGTCCGGGTACGCCGCTGCGTCCCGCAGGTACCGCGCGGTCATGTAGTTGTAGCCGAGCACGTCCATCGTCGGTTCGAGCTTTTCCAGCAGGCGGCTCAGGACCTCATGCACGGTGATCTCCGCCATGTGGTGCTCCATGGCGCCCATAAACGCGTTGACGTCCCCTTTCCCGACATCCCTGCCCGTGATATCCCGGACGATCCGCTGCAGCCCGTCTCCGGCCGCAAACACGCCGTTGACGCCGTTCGTCGTATAGCGCGACGGGTCCAAAGCGTGGAATCTCTCCCCGATCTCGCGGCTCAGTTCGATCCCGCGCTCCGTCGCGATTTCAAAGATCTCGTTTCCCGCCGAATAAAGGATGACGCTCGGATGGTTGAAGTCGGCCGAGACCATCGCCTCCAGCTCCTTCTCCCAATTCTCCTCAAACCCAAACGAGGGGTCATAGTGCTTTTTCGGCTTGTTCCACGCGTCGCAAAGCTCGTCCATCACATAGACGCCCAGCGCGTCGCACGCCCGGAGCAGCGATTGGCTCGCGTGGTTGTGCGCGGAACGGACCGCGTTGAAGCCGGCGTCTTTCAGGCGGCGGATCCGGCGGTACTCGTACCCGTCATACGCCGCCGCGCCGAGGATCGCCGCGTCGTGGTGCAGGCAGGCGCCGCGCAGCTTGACGGGTTTTCCGTTCACCAAAAGGCCGTGCGCCGCGTCCAGTGAGAGCTTTCGGATCCCCGTGACAACGGTCTCCCCGTCTTCCTCCCCGTTCTCGGCGAGAACGCGGACCTCCACGCGGTAGAGCTCGGGCGTCTCCTCGCTCCAGAGCTTCGCGTTTTCCAGAAAAAAGCGCTTTCTGAGCACTGCCGAGCGGTTCCCGCGCACACGAACGGGAAACCGCCTCTGCGCGGCGACGGCGCCGTCCGGCTCCCAAACCGTGATCTGCGCTTCGACGGTCTGCGCCGCGACCGCATCGTTTACGATCTCGGCGGAGACCTCCACCGCGGCGCCGCCGTCCCGGACCGCTTCCGTTGAGAAACGGACGCCGTTCGGGGCAATATGGACCGCCGGCGCGTGCAGCAGGTACACATCCCGATAGATCCCCGCACCGCTGTACCAGCGGCTGTTCTCCGTCCCGCACCGAACTAGGACCAAGACCTCGTTTTCCGCGCCGAAGCGCAGATAATCCTGCGCCTCCACAAGGAACTCCCGATATCCCGAATCGCAGGAACCCGCCAAGGACTGGTTCACGAAGACGGCGGCATGGCGGTAAACCCCCTCAAACGAGAGGATCACCCTGCCCCCGCGCCACGCTTCCGGAACGAAAAACGTTTTGTGGTATTTATAGACGCCCGCGTCCAGGAACCCGGTGCTTCCGCCGTTTCTGCTGTCCTCCCGCTGCGCTTCGCAAAGCATGGCGTCGTGCGGGAGCGTCACGGCCTCGGCGCTCTCGGGCACATTCGCGATCAGCTCAAAGGGATCCGTTTCCCGCCAAAACTTCCACCCGGAATTGAATTTTACCTTCTCCACTTGCCATCCCTCTTTCAAAAAGTTTTCTGTTCCGCCGAACATCCGCAGCGGTTTTTTACAGGTATTTCCCGGTCACGCTTTCCCGTGCCTCGCGGATCTCTTCCGGCGTTCCGGCGGCGACGATGCGCCCGCCGTGGACGCCGCCGCCCGGTCCCATGTCCACGCAGTAATCGGCGTTTCGGATGACGTCCAGATCGTGCTCGATCACCACGACCGTCGCGCCCGCGTCCGTCAAGGCGCGGAATACGCCGAGGAGCGTCTGCACATCGAGCGGATGGAGCCCGATGGTCGGTTCGTCAAACACGAAGACGGAATCCGCCTGTCCGCGTCCCATTTCCCCGGCGAGCTTCAGCCGCTGCGCCTCGCCGCCGGAAAGCCCCGGCGTCTCTTCCCCGAGCGTGAGATACCCCAGCCCGAGATCGTGGAGCACCTGCAGCTTTTTGGAGACGTTCGGGAGATCCCCGCAGGCCGAGATCGCCTCGTCGATGCTTATGTCCATCAGCTCCGGAAGGGAGAGTTTCTCCCCTCCCTTTTTCGATGAGCGCTTGATGAGGTACGCGTCCTTTGCGTACCGGGATCCCCGGCATTCCGGGCAGGGGATATCCACATCCGGCAGGAACTGCACGTCCAGGCTGACGGAACCGGTCCCGTCACAGAGGGGGCAGCGGAGCCGTCCCGTATTGTAGGAGAAATCCCCCGCCTTGTATCCCCTGCGCTTCGCTTCTGCGGTGCGCGCATAGACCTTGCGCAGCTCATCGTGTATGTCCGCGTATGTCGCGACCGTGGAACGGATGTTGATCCCGATGGGCGGCGCGTCAATGAGCTTGACGTGCCGGATCCCCTCCGCTTCGACCGCCCGCACATGTTCCGGCAACTTCTCGCCTCGGATCGCGCTTTCGAGCGCGGGGATGAGGCTTTCCAGCACCATCGTCGTCTTTCCGGAACCGGAAACGCCCGTCACGGCGACCAACCTCCCCTTCGGGAGCTCGACCGTGAGCGGCTGGACCGTGTGGATCTTTTCCGTGGAAAGGCGGATCGTCCCCAGCGCGAAGATCTCCTCCCTGCGCAGGGCACGCCGAAGGGAAACGCTTTTCTCCCCGGAGAGAAAGCCGCCGATCTTCGAACGCGGATCCTTCATGACTTCGCCGATCTCTCCCTGCGCGACGATCTCCCCGCCGCCCGCGCCGGCATCCGGTCCCAGCTCGATCAGCCAGTCCGCGTGGGAAAGGATCGTTGTGTCGTGGTCCACCAGCACCACCGAATTGCCGTCCGCGATGAGGTCGTCCATCACGCCGGTGACCCCTTCGATGTTCTTCGGGTGGAGCCCGATGGACGGTTCGTCCAGCACATAAAGGACGCCGGTCGTCCGATTCCGGACGGCGCGCGCGAGCTGCATCCGCTGCCGCTCTCCCGTGGAAAGCGTCGAAGCCTCCCGGTCGAGCGTCAGATAAGAAAGGCCCAGCTCCGTCAGGCGCCGCGCCGCGTGGCGGAAGGATTCGCAGATGCTTTCCGCCATGGGGCGCATTTCCACGGGCAGGGAAGCGGGAACGCCGTCCACCCATTCCGCAAGGTCCGAAAGCGTCATGCGGCACGCGTCCGCGAGCGAGATCCCCCGCAGCCGCGGCGCACGCGCCGCCTCGGAAAGCCGGCTGCCCCCGCATTCCGGGCACGGGCCGGACTTCAGAAACTTTTCCACGCGCTTCATGCCCTTTTCGTCCTTCACATGGGAGAGCGCGTTTTCCACCGTATACACCGCGTTGAAATAAGTAAAGTCCATCTCCCCCGCCGTGTTGGTCTTTTCATTGTGGTAGAGGAGGTGGTATTTTTTCGCCGGGCCGTGGAAAACGAGATCCTTCTCCCTCTCCGTCAGGTCCCGAAACGGCACGTCGGTCCGCACGCCCACATGGTCCCGCGCGATGTCCTTCATCAGCGACCACATCAACGTCTGCCACGGCGCGACCGCGCCCTCCTCGATCGTGAGCGAATCGTCCGGCACGAGCGTCGATTCGTCCACCGTCCGCACCGTTCCCGTCCCGTCGCAGTGCCGGCACGCCCCGGAAGAATTGAAGGCGAGCTCCTCCGCGCCCGGCGCAAAGAAGCGTTCCCCGCACACCGGGCAAAGGAGCGCATGGCCCGCCGCGACATTCAGCGAGGGCGGGACATAGTGTCCGTTTGGGCAGCGGTGCGAGGCCAGGCGGGAAAACAGGAGACGCAGCACGTTCAAAAGCTCTGTTCCCGTGCCAAACGTGCTGCGGATCCCGGGCACGCCCGGACGCTGCCGCAGCGCGAGCGACGCAGGGACATAGAGGACCTCGTCCACCTGCGCTTTTTCCGCCTGCGTCATTCTCCGGCGGGTATAGGTGGAGAGCGATTCCAGATAGCGCCGGGACCCCTCCGCGTAAAGCACGCCGAGCGCGAGCGAGGATTTCCCGGAGCCGGAAACGCCGGCGATCCCGACGATCCGATGAAGCGGGATGTCCACGTCGATGTTTTTCAGATTGTGTACCCTTGCCCCGCGCACTTCGATCCGCTGCGGGAACGTCTTTTTCTCCATGGGATCTCCCCCGTCCTTTCCCATTTCCCCGGGGCCGCGCCCTGCGCTTTCCGGGACTGTTCAGCGGAAAAGTCCCGCCGTCAGATTCCCCAGCACTTGGATCACCAGATTCGCAATAAAGTTGCCGAGGAGCTTGCTGTCCGGGATCGCGCGCAGGTCCTCCAGCAGGCCGCGCAGGTCGATCTCGCCGTCGATCATAAGGTTCAGCCGGGCAAGAACGCGGGAGAAGATCTCCGCCTCCTTCCGCCATTCCTCCCTGCCGAGCGAAGAAGCGTCAAACGCGACGATGGCGTCGTCGTCCATGGTGAAGTGCATCGCATCCAAAGCGGAGCCGATCCCAAAGCGCATAACCTTCGGGATCAGGTCGATGAAATCCGCGTTCCCGGAAAGCTCCAAAAACAGCCGCTCCGTAAAGTCCTTTTCCGAGAGCGCGTCGAGAAGGACCTCGCCGTCCTCCAGATCCGTGATCCCGTATTCCGTAAGCAGTTGATACAGCCGGATCGCCGTCTCCACGTCCTCCACCAGATTCTCCGCTTTCCAGCGGCTCAAATGATCCAGCACCTCGGAAACGAGCCACCCGCTTCGCCCTTCGGGAAGGTCCAGCTTCATATTGAGAAATTCGTGGTCCGTCTTCCAGCTCTCCGCCGCGTTCGCGACGACTTCCGCCACAAATTCCGGGAGCAGCCGGGAGCTGCGCAGCGCGCCGGATATGCACGCGGCGCTCTCGCCGTCTGCGTCCCGGCCTTCCTGCACATTTTGGAGCGCCATCGCAAATTCCGCCCCGTACTCGATCTCGTCGCTGGTGCAGATCGGGTCCTCTCCTTTTGTCCGGATGACGGCGTCAAAGAACGGCCGGCCCGCCGCACCGTAAACGCGGCTCACGGGATTCGTGAGCAAAGGTGCGTCGAGCGGGCGGCCGGATGCCTTTGCTGCGGACGTCATCACGTTCGAAAACGCGCCGAGCGGATACAAAAGCGCAAAAGAGACCGCCGCGAAGGAAAGGAGCGCCGCAGCCGCGCTCGCCGCAGGCAGGGGCTTCGCAGAAGTGAACTCGGCGAATTTCACGCCGGAGATCTTCCGAAACAGCAGCCGCTTGAGAAAAGTATTCAGCAGCCAGAGCAGCAAGAAAAACAGGATAAACGCCGCCGTCCCGAGAAACGCGCTGATGACGACGTCAGCCGCGGCATAGGTCGCGTCCGTTCGCAGCGTCCCCTCGCCCTGCAGCCCAAAAAGGATCAGGAAGACCTCCTTCATCGCTTCCGCAAAGGGGCCTCCCCACGCGGAAACGAGCAGCCGCGTCAGGAGAAACGATTCCAGCAGCGTGAAGACCGAAACGCCGAGGGAGGCCGCAGACCGGACCCAGCTCCGCTTCCACGCGAAAAACAGACATACGCCGAGCGCCGCCAGATAAAGCCCCGTAAAGAGAATGGAAACCGCCATTTATACCTTCCTGTCCTTTCTCACTCACCCTGTGTTTGGAGCGTCCCGCCGGCTTTCGGGGAAAGGTTTCGCTTTGCAAACCGATGATATACGAAAATAGAGAGCGCAACGGTCAGCACGTCCGCCGTGACCTGCGACCACACGATGCCATACATTCCAAAAAGGAAGTTCAGCAGGAACAGCATCGGGATGTTGAAGACCAGCCAGCGCGTCACGCCGAGGAACAGCGCGTGGCCTCCCTTTCCGAAGCCGTTGAAGACATAGACATGGAAAAAGCTCAGGAACATCAGCGGGGTCGCGAGCACACGCGCGCGCAGAAAATCCGTCCCGAGCGCCACGGTCCCCGCATCGCCGATAAAGATCCGCATGATCTGTCCCGCAAAGATCTCATAGAGCAGGATGCTGACCGCCGCGCAGGTCAGCCCCAGGCGCAGAGAGTAGTTTTTCGTCTCCCGCATCCGCCGGAAATTCCCGGCAGAGTAGTTGTAGGCGATGATCGGCATCATGCCCTGGCAGATCCCCACCCCGACATTGAGCGGCAGACGCTCCGCTTTGAGGACGATCCCTACGGCGGCGAGCGCGATGTCGTTGTAACCGGACATCAGACGGTCGATGACCACATAGTCCAGATCGAAGAGCAGCGTCGTGATCGCAGAAGGAATGCCCACGGCAAAGATCCCGACAAGGCTCGCCTTGAGCGGGAAACGCAGCGGCGAACAAAGCCGAAGGATCGAACCCGATCTCCGCAGCTTCGCGAGCACCAGAAGAAAATACACGCAGACGATGCAGTTGGAAAGACAGGTCGCGCTGCCCGCGCCGACGATCTCCATGCCGCTCGGGAGCAGCACGAACATGAAAAGGGGATCGAGCGCGATGTTGATGAGGCCGCCCATGGTGATGCCGAACCCGGCCTTCCCGGATTCTCCGACGCTTCTCAAAAGCGTTGCGAGCGTGTTGGAGAGCACCGTGGGCACGCCGCCGCAGACGATCACGAAAAACGCGTAGCTGCTCGCATAGGGGTATGTCTCCCCGCCTGCGCCGAGCAGCGTCATCAGCGGGCGCATCCAAAGGAGCACGGCGACGGAAAACAGCGCCGCCGTCAAAACGCTGAGATACACGCAGAAGCTATACACCTTCCGCGCTTCCTCCGTCCGTTTCTCTCCGAGGAGCCTTGAGATCAGCGCCCCGCCGCCGATGCCTGCGAGTCCCGCGAGCGAAAGCGAAATGTTGAAGATCGGCAGGATCAGCGACGCGCCCGCCACCATGTACGGGTCATTCGTCCTCCCGATAAAAAAAGTATCCGCCATGTTGTAGATGAGCACGATCAACTGGCTGACCACCGTCGGCACCGCCATCGTGCGCACGGCCTTCGCCACTGGCATCGATTTAAAAACTTCGATGTTTCCCGCTTTTCCCAGAGCCAATTCCCACACCTGTTTCCGTAAAGCTGCGCTTGCCCGCGAAAAGGGCAAGGACTCAAACCGTATTATATCACAAACGGCCGCCGCCCGCAAGATTTTCCGAACGCCGGCGCGCCCGGCACGAAACCCGGACAACAACACCCGTCTTTTTCGCGCGTGCAAAAGGCCCCGCAGACGCGCCCGGTCTCTGGGCTGTCTGCGGGGCGGTCCCGCGGGAAACTCATTCTGCGGCGGCAGTCCGTTGGATCGTATACCGGTCCAGCTGCACGCACACGCCGTTTTCAAAGTAATAGGTGGCGACGGTCATCGTCTCC
>CANRMW010000045.1 GCA_947631835.1 uncultured Clostridia bacterium
GCTCCATCAGGGTAAATTCCGGGTTGTGCCTTGTGTCCAGGCCCTCATTGCGGAAGACGCGGCCGATCTCATAGACGCGGTCGAAGCCGCCGACGATCAGGCGCTTGAGGTGAAGCTCCAGCGCGATGCGCAGGTACATATCGATGTCGAGCGTGTTGTGGTGCGTGATGAACGGGCGCGCCGCCGCGCCGCCCGCCTGCGTGTGCAGGACCGGCGTCTCCACCTCGAGGAACAGCTTCTCGTTGAGGAAGTTCCGGATCTCCGTGATGATCTTCGAGCGCTTGACGAACGTGTCGCGCACCTCGGGGTTCACGATGAGGTCGAGGTACCGCTGGCGGTAGCGTTGATCGACGTCGCGCAGGCCGTGGTACTTCTCCGGCAGCGGCAAAAGGCTCTTCGAGAGCAGCTCCACCGAGGAAGCCTTCACGGAGATCTCGCCGCGCCGCGTGCGGAAGACCTCGCCCACGACGCCGACGATGTCGCCGATGTCCATGGACTCGTTCACCGTCGCGAAGTTCTCCGCGCCGAGCACGTCCAGCTTCAGATAGAGCTGCACGCGGCCGGAGCTGTCGCGCAGGTCGAGGAACGCGGCCTTGCCCATGTCGCGCCACGCCATGATGCGCCCGGCGACGGAGACGGTCGTGTTCTCGTATTCCTCAAACTTCCCCGTGAGGTCGGCGGCCTTCGCCGTCACCTCGAAAGTGGTCACGGTGAAGGGGTCGCGCCCCGCGTCGCGGAGCTTTTGCAGCTTTTCGCGGCGGAAACGCAGGATCTCCCGCATCTCCTCGGCGGAGGTCTCCGGCTCGGCGGCCGGGTTCGTGATTTGCTGTTCAGACATAAATGCTGGGTCCTTTCAGAAAACTGGGTTTGCTAAGAAATTTACTGGACGGAGAGCACGGCGTATGTGACGATCCCCGCCGGCGTCTCCACCTCCACGGTGTCGCCCGCCTTCTTGCCCATGAGCGCCTTGCCCACGGCGGATTCGTCGGAGATGCGGCCCGCGCGCGGGTTCGCCTCGTTGGAGCCGACGATGCTGTATTCCTTTTGGGAGGCGGAGCCGTCCGCCCGCTTCATCTCGACCGCGACGACCGAGCCGATGTGGATGGCGTCCATGTCGTGCTCGTTCTCATCGACGACCACGGCGTTCGCGAGCGTGGCCTCAACGTCCGCGATGCGGGCCTCCAAAATGGCCTGCTCGTTTTTCGCCTCGTCGTATTCGCTGTTTTCGGAGAGGTCGCCGAAGGAGCGCGCCTCCTTGATCTTCTCCGCCATCTCCTTGCGGCGGACGACTTTCAGGTATTCCAGTTCTTTTTCGAGCGCCGCGAGGCCGTCCGCGGTGACGTAATATGCTTTTTCAGCCATTTTCATAACCACCTTGCGTCAAAAAATTGCGATTTTCATTATACTATTTTTTCGGGGAAAAGTCAAGCCCGCAGCGCCGTTCCGGGGCGGGGGAAAAGCGCCGTTCCCTATTGCTTTTTCGGGCGGAACGTGGTATACTGAAAGACACGAACAGACGTTTTTCAGGAGGCTTTCCCATGGAACAGAGCACGCTTTTCGACCGCGAACCCGTCGATACGCCGCTCGCGGCGCGCGTCCGCCCGCGCACGCTCTCGGAGTTTTGCGGCCAGACGCATCTTCTCGGCCCCGGCATGGTGCTGCGGCAGCTCATCGAGGAGGACCGCGTGTCTTCGATGATCTTCTGGGGGCCGCCCGGCGTGGGCAAGACGACGCTCGCGCGCATCATCGCGAACCGGACGCGGGCGAACTTCGTCAACTTCTCCGCCGTGACGAGCGGCATCAAGGAGATCCGCGAGGTGATGCAGCAGGCGGAGGCCGCCCGGCGTCTTGGCGAGCGCACGCTGCTCTTCATCGATGAGATCCACCGCTTCAACCGCGCCCAACAGGACGCGTTCCTGCCCTACGTCGAAAAGGGCGCGATCGTGCTGATCGGCGCGACGACGGAAAACCCCTCCTTCGAGGTCAATTCCGCGCTGCTCTCCCGCTGCAAGGTCTTCGTGCTGCACGCGCTCACCGAGGAGGAGCTCGTCACGCTGCTCGAACACGCGCTCGCCGACCCGCGCGGATTCGGGAACGAGACCGTCGAGATCGACCGCGAGCTGCTCGGGCGGATCGCCGTCTTCTCGAACGGAGACGCGCGCACCGCGCTCGGCACGCTCGAGATGGTCGTGCTCAACGGCAGGCGCGAAAACGGGAAGACCGTCGTCACGGCGGAGACGGTCGCCCAGTGCACGAGCCGCCGCTCGCTGCTCTACGACAAGAAGGGCGAGGAGCATTACAATATCATCTCCGCGCTGCACAAATCCATGCGCAATTCCGATCCCGACGCCGCGATCTACTGGCTCGCCCGGATGCTCGAGGGCGGGGAGGACCCGCTCTACGTCGCGCGCAGGCTCGTGCGCTTCGCGAGCGAGGACGTCGGCATGGCAGACAGCCGCGCGCTGGAGGTAGCCGTCGCCGCGTATCAGGCGTGCCATTTCATTGGGATGCCCGAATGCAGCGTCCATTTGACGCACGCCGCCGTGTACCTCTCCCTCGCGCCGAAATCGAACAGCCTCTACGTCGCCTACGAGACGGCGAAAAAGGACGCCGAGGAGACGCTCGCGGAGCCGGTCCCGCTGCACATCCGCAACGCGCCGACGCGCCTGATGAAGGAGCTCCACTACGGCGAGGGATATGTATACGCTCATGACACCGAGGAAAAGCTCACCGCGATGGTCTGCCTGCCCGAATCCCTGAAGGACCGCAAGTATTACCGCCCGACCGGCGAGGGCAGCGAGGTCCGCGCGCGGGACCGCCTCGCGGCGATCGAAGCGTGGAAGGCCAAAGCCCGCGCCGCGCAAAACGGCGGCCCTTCCGAAAAGAAGGAGCCCTGAACAGGGCCGGCGTGCCGGAACGCCAAATACAAAATAACGGCCCCGCCGGTGAAGCGGGGCCTCGTTTTTTGAGGGAGGTTGGGGAGATCAGCCGTGCGCGTGAATGTCGATCTCCGTGGCCTTGAGCTTTGAGAAGAGGATCTGCTGGCCGGAATAGAGGCTGAAATAGCCGGAGAGCAGGAAGCTGACGAACGCCGCGAGCATGTAGAAGACCGCGCCGTCCGCGCCGAAGAGCTCGATCGCGAGGAGCACGGAGGCGATGGGGCAGTTCGTCACGCCGCAGAAGAGCGCCGTCATGCCGACCGCCGCGCCGAACGACGGCGTGAGGCCGAGGAGGAACGAGAGCGTGCCGCCGAGCGTCGCGCCGATGAAGAGCGAGGGGACGATCTCCCCGCCCTTGAAGCCCGCGCCGATGGTGATCGCCGTGAAGAGGATCTTGAGCAGGAACGCCTCCGGGCGGACCGAGCCGTCCGTAAAGATGCGGCCGACCACGTCGAAGCCGCCGCCGTTGTAGTCGCGCGTCTGCAGGGCGAAGGTGAGCGCGACAAGGATCAGGCCGCCCGCCGCCGCCCGCAGGAACTCGTTCGAAAAACACTTTTTGAAGATCTTCGCAGCGAAGTGCATGGCTCCGCAGAACAGCATGCTCACGATGCCCGCCGCCGCCGCAACCAGCCCGACGCGCAGCAGCGCGTCGGGCTGAAGGGCGGGGACGAGCTCCACAGGGAAGCGCTCCGCCTCCACGCGCATTAACTGCGCGACGCAGAAGGACGAAATGGACGAGACCGCCGCCGGGAAAAACGCCGTGGTCATCAGCCGCCCGACGCTCGCGACCTCCACGGCGAAGACCACCGCCGCCATCGGGGTGCCGAAAACGGCGGAAAAGACCGCCGCCATGCCGCAGATCGTGAGGACGTTCCGGTCCTCGCGGTCGAGCTTCAGGAGCTTGCCGAAGGCCGTCGCCACGCTGCCCCCGAGCTGCAGCGCCGCGCCCTCCCGCCCGGCGGAGCCGCCAAAGAGGTGCGTCAGCGCCGTGCCGAGGAAGATGGCGGGGGCGAGGAGGAGCGGGACCTGCTTTTCGGAGCGGACCGCCTCCAGCACCTCGTTCGTCCCGATGCCCGTCACGCGGCAGAGCTTATAAATGGCGGTGACGAGCAAGCCCGCCGCGGGGAGCAGCAAGATGAGCCAGCCGTGTTCGCCCCGAAAGCGCGTCGCGAAAGCGACGGCGTGGGAGAACAGCGCGCCGAGCGCGCCGCCCGAAACGCCCACCGCGAGGCCGAGGGCGAGCCAGCGGCAGAACGCGGCGAGATACGGCAGGACGCTGTGCCAAAGATCGAGGATTCGTTCTTTCTGTTTCATCGGCGCTCACACCCTCAAAAAGAGAACGCCCAGCGTGTTCGGGCCGCAGTGCGTGGAGACGGTGCAGCCCGCGCGCGTCTCGAGGATCTCCCCGAAGCCTTCCTGTTCGAGGATCTCACGCACCGCCCCGACGAGCTCGGGAGAGCAGCCGGAATGCGTGATGAAGATGCGGCGGCGGTCGATGTCGGAGCGGCCCGATACGCGCTCGCGGACGTACTGTTCGACGCAAAGGCTGTGCTTGCCCCGGTACTTCTTGCCCACGCCCATCTCGCCGTTTTTCACCTCGATGCAGGGCTTGAGCTTTAGAAGGTTCGCGCCGAGCGCGACGATCGAGGAGCAGCGCCCGCCCTTTTGCAGATAGAAGAGCGTGTCGAGGACGAAGCTCGCCTCCACCTTCGCGGTGCGGCGGCGCAGGTCCTCGGCGAGCGCGGCGGGGTCCTCGCCCTTTTCCGCGCGCTCCGCAGCCTCCAGCACCAGAAGACCGATGCCGGTGGAGAGATTGCGCGAATCGATGATGTGGACGTTTTTGAATTTTTCCGCCGCTTTGCAGGCGTTCTGATAGCAGCTCGACATCTCGCTCGAAATGTCGAAGTGGATCACGGCGTTGGCGCTTTCCAAGAGCGAGGCGAAGTGCGCCTCGTATTCAGCGACGTTGATCGCGGCGGTCCGGCAGACGCCCTTGCCGCTGCCCACGAACGCGTAAATGTCCTCGGGCGTGATGTCCACGCCGTCGTGGTACGATCGGCCGCCCATCTCCACCGCGAGCGGGGAGACGGCGAGGTTGTATTTTTCGATGAGCGCGGCGGAGAGGTCCGCCGTGCTGTCTGTGGAGATCCGGATCTGCATGGGAGACGGTCTCACTTTCCTTTCCGTCTGGATTTGCCACCAGTATACACCAACCGACGGTATTTTGCAAGAGAGTGGCGCGAAAACTTCCGAAGCGCGGCGGATCCGGCGGATTTTTCGGAAATCATTACAATGTTCTTAAAGTTTACGGGAAAACGCTTGCAAACTGCGAAAAAACCATGTACAATGATTTTGGAAGCGGACAGGATTCCCGCTTGCGCAAAACAATGAAAAGAGGCGTTCGCTTATGGCAAATCAATACGATCCGCAGACCGGGCAGCCTGTCTGGCAGCAGCCGCCCGTCCCGAACGACCCCCGGCCGCCCCAGCCGACGCAGGTCTATTACACCGTCCCGCCGGAGGGCTTCCTTCCGCCGGAGGGGTACCCGCAGAAGAGCCGCCTTGCGGCGGGCATCCTCGCGATGACCGTGGGCGCTCTGGGCATCCACAACTTCTACCTCGGCTTTCATGACCGCGCGATGACGCAGATCCTCCTGACGCTCGTGGGCTCGCTCTTCACCTGCGGCATCACGGCGATTGCCATGTCGATCTGGGGCATCGTGGAGGGCGTGCGCATTTTGGAGCACAGATCGAACACCGACGTGAACGGCATCCGCCTGAAGGACTAGGGAGGAAAGAGATATGACAGATTACAACGAGAAGCCGCGCGATCCCGAGCAGGGAACGCCCGCCGAAACGCCCGCTGACGCGCCGCAGCAGGAGACCCCCGCCGAACCGGCCCCCGCCCCCGAGGCGGAACGCATCTTTCAGGCGGCGGAGACGCTGATCGACGCCGCGGCCGAGGCCGTCCCGGACCCGAACGCCCCCACCGGGCCGATCGAGCCGGAGACCCCGCCCGCCCCCGAAGACGACCCGTACAGCGCGTATAAGACGACGGTGCAGCCGCCGCGCTATTCGGACTCCATGCCCTTTACGACGGAGAATATGCCGCCCGATCCGGATTACCAGCCGCCGCATTTTTCCGAGACCTATACGCCCGGCTCCGCGCCGGATCCGGCGCACCCGCAGTATGAGCCGTACCAGCCGCCGTATCCGCCGCAGTACCCCTCCTACACGCAGAAGAGCCGCTTCGCCGCGTGCCTGCTCGCGATCATGTTCGGCGTGTTCGGCGTACACAATTTCTATATCGGGCGTTACGGCCCGGCGGTCGCGCAGCTCGTCATCACGCTCATCACCTGCGGATGGGGCGCGCTGATCTCCGGGGTCTGGGCGATCGTGGAGGCCGTCGGGCTCATCCGGGGGACGCGCACCGTGGACGGCCACGGCATCCCGTTCATCGATTGAGGAGGCAGCCGTGTCTAAGTTTTTCACATCCGAAGTCATTCTCCCCGGCGTCACGCGCATCGGCGGGCTCGGGGGAGAGCTCTGCTATCTGGTCGAGGGCAGCGAAAAGGCGCTGCTCATCGACGGCCTGACCGGCGTCGGGAGCCTTCGCGCGTTCGTCCGCGAGCTGACCGACCTGCCGGTGGAGCTGGTCCTCACGCACGGGCATGTGGACCACGCGGGCGCGTCGTTCGAATACGGCGCGTGCCGCCTGCACCCGGCGGACGTGGGCCTGCTCTATGACCACGGCGACCCGGCGATCCGGTTCGGGTTCGTCTCGAACCGTCCCGAGGGCGCGTTCATGCCGAAATTCGAGGACGTGGTCCCGCCCTGCGCCGTGAAGACCTACCCGCTCTTCGACGGCGACGTGATCGACCTCGGCGGGCGGCGGATCGAGGCGATCGGCGTGCCGGGCCACACGAAGGGGACGCTCGTGTTCCTCGACCGGGGCGCGCGGATCGTCTTCTCCGGCGACGCGTGTAACGCGAACACGCTGCTCTGCTGCGCACCGTACAGCACCACGGTGGAGGAGTACCGCGAGAGCCTCGCGCACTTCGCCTCCTTCGCGGACGCGTTCGACGTGCTCTACGGCGGCCACGGGCCGCACGCCGTGCCGAAGTCCATCATCCCGGACGCGATGGCGCTCTGCGACCGCATCCTCGCGGGGACCGACGACAAGATGTCCGGCGAAATGATGGGGCGGCACTGCCTTTACGCCGCGCGGTTCACCGGGATGTTCCAGCGGGAAGACGGCGGCCTCGCGAACATCGCCTATCTGCCGGAGAACATCCGAAGATGACGAAGCCGATCATCGGGATCCTCCCGCTCGTGGACGTCGGGCGGGAGAGCTATTGGATGCTGCCGGGCTATATGCGCGGCTGCGAGCTCGCGGGCGGCGTGCCGGTGATGCTCCCGCTGACCGAAGACCCTTCGGAGCTTTCCGCGCTCGTCCGCGCGTGCGACGGCTTCCTCTTCACCGGCGGGCAGGACGTCTGTCCCGAGACCTACGGCGCGAAAGCGCCGGCGCTCTGCGGAGAGACCGTCCCCGAGCGGGACCGGATGGAGGCGGCGCTGCTGCCGCTCGTCCTCGCGGCGGATAAGCCGCTCCTCGGCATCTGCCGGGGGATCCAGTCGCTCAACGCGCTGCTCGGCGGAACGCTGACCGAGGACATCCCCGCACTCCGGCCGAGCGCGGTGGACCACCACCAAAGCGCGCCCTACGACCGGCCGATCCACACCGTTTCACTCGTGCCGGAAAGCCCGATCGCAAAGCGGCTCGGGAAGACGGAGCTCGCGGTCAATAGCTGCCACCACCAGTGCGTCGATCGTCTCGCCGCGCCGCTCGAGGTCATGGGGACCGCGCCGGACGGGGTGATCGAGGCGGTGCGCCTCCCGGGAAAGCGCTTCGTCTGGGCCGTGCAGTGGCACCCGGAGTTTATGTACCGCGTGGACAGCGACAGCCGCGCGATCTTCGCCGCGTTCGTCGAAGCGGCGGGGGAAGCCGGCGCAGACTAAAAGAAAACCGCATGGCGCGGGCCGTCCGTCCCAAAAGGGACAGGCGGCCCGTGTTTCACTCTGCCGACGCCGTGCCGGAGCCGTCGTGATGCGGCCAGCCGGGGACGTCCTCCGCCATCTTGCGGCGGAGCGTATACGCGCCGCCGTCGTCGTATTTGCCGGGGAATTTTTGAGGGATCTCCATGCGGTAGAGGTCCTGATACGATTCGAACTCGGCCTCGCTCTGCGGCGGGGTGGGCATCAGGCCGGTGCATTCCGTCGCGCTGGCCGCGTCCAAAGGATCGGCGGGGAAGGTCTCGTGTTCGCGGTACGGCGTCTTTTTCGCTTCGTTTTTCATGGGAAACGCTCCTTTCCCTGTTAGTGTGCCGCAAAAAGCGCCGGGTATTCCGAAAAGCAAAAAGCGCCGGCCGCTTGGCCGACGCTTCCTGTTTTTCGCTGTCCGATCAGAGCTTCACGACGTTGACCGCGCGGAGCTTGCCCGGGTTCTTCGGATCTTCTTCGGTGTCGAAGGTGACCTTCTGGCCCTCGTCGAGGGTCTTGAAGCCTTCGGTCTGGATGGCGGAGAAATGGACGAAAACATCCGCGCCGCCGTCATCGTTGGAGATGAAGCCGAAACCCTTCGTGGGGTTGAACCATTTGACAGTACCGTTGTGCATGATTGGGGACCTCCCGGATTAAAATTAGTGCATCAAACCATATACAAAAATCACAGCCGCTGTAAACCACGAACATACTTACAGAGACTGTGAGGCATCGACATCGTTTACTACACCTTTTCCAGTATAGCAGGGGAACGGGAAATTGTCAAGCGTTTTTTTAAAAAACTTCACGGTTTTCTTTCCCCTCTTCACAGGAGATTCATAAAATGTTCCAAAACGGTTTACGCGCGGCGGGGTATTTCGTTCACAAAACTCCGGTATACTGTTTCCTGTGATGAAGAGACGGCGCAAGGCTTTCTCGAGACTCATGTTTCCCCTGATCCGGGCGGCGCACAGGGCGCCGCCCGGCCCTAACTCTCACTGCCCCCGCAGCCGCGGTGCGGCAGACAAAAAATTCCATTCCGCGCCGCGCGGTACAAAACCCGAAAGCGGCGCGGGGTGTTTTTTATTTCCGGGAATCCTTCTCCCTTCGCTGGAAACAGTACAGACGGAAAGCGGTGCGGCTTGCCCGCCGTTTTCCGGATCTTTTGTGATTTTTCGGAAAGGAGAGGATGCGACTTGCGGCAGGAAAGAGATCCCGCGCGAAAGCGCCGTACCCTCGGCGCGCGTTTCGCGGGCGTTCGAGCCTGCGCCGCCGCCGCAGGGCTCGCGGCGTTCCTTGCGCTCCCGCTTTTTGCGGGGATCGGTCCCCGGCAGCCGGCGGTGCGGGCGGCTTCGGTGTTCGGCGAGACCGATGCGCGCGAAGCCGGGACCGAGGCGGCGCGCACGGTGCGCGTCGGCGGGGAAGCCTTCGGGATCCGAATGTTTTCCGACGGCGTTATTGTGGCCAGCCTGACGGAGATCTATACGGAAAACGGCGCGGTCTGTCCCGCGCGCGACGCCGGCGTGCAGGCGGGAGACTATGTGCTCGCGGTGGACGGCGCGCCCGTCTCCGGGAATGCAGAGCTCGCCAAGCGGCTCGCGAGCGGCGGCCCGGTGGAGCTGACGCTGCGCCGCGGCGAGGAGGTGCGCAGCGTTTCGCTGGAGCCGGTGCTCTGCGGCACGGATTACCGCGCCGGGATGTGGATCCGCGACAGCGCGGCGGGCATCGGGACGGTCACGTTTTACAGCGCGGACGGCAGAGCGTTCGCCGCGCTGGGACACGGCATCTGCGACGCGGACACGAAGGAGATCCTCGCGATGAAGCGCGGCGAGCCCGCGCCGATCGCCATTTGCGGCGTCGCGAAGGGGCTCAAGGGGAATCCGGGCCGGCTGCGCGGCTATTTCGTCGGGGAGAGCAGCCTCGGCACGCTGCTCCTGAACGACGAGACCGGCATCTACGGCACGGTGGTCGAGCCGACGGGCGGCGAAACGGTCCGCGTGCTCGAACCGGACGAGATTCGCACGGGACCGGCGGAGATCGTCGCGACGATCGACGAGACCGGCCCGAGGCGCTTTGATGTGGAGATCGAGCGCATCCGGGCGAACGCCGGGGACGCGCGGCAGCTCGTGGTGCGCGTGACGGACCCGCTGCTTCTCGAGTACACCGGCGGGATCGTGCAGGGCATGAGCGGATGCCCCATCCTGCAGGACGGCTGTCTTGCGGGGGCGCTGACGCATGTCTTTGTCGATGACCCGACGCGCGGCTACGGCATTTTTGCGCAGACGATGCTGCGGCGCGGCGACACGGTCTTCGGCGGAGAGCGCGTTTGGAGTGCTTAATCGCAAAAAGTACAATTTTTTGAGTGTTTTAGGCTCTGTTCGACGTCATTTTACAACAAATTTTCTTTGCGGATTCCATGATTTCCCCTTGAAAAATCTGGCCTTGTGTGGTAAAATTTCTTCACATCCAAAATCTCGCAGGAGGCAAGCCATGGAAAAGCAAATAAAGGTCATCATTTGTGCGGATGACGGCGAATGGAGCCGCGAACATATCGAAGCACTGTCGTCCCGCGGCGCGCAGGTCCAGATCACAGGGCGCAACGGCACCGCCCTTGTGAAGAAGATTCGGGAGGAGAAACCGGACGCGGTCCTGATGGACCTGTTTATGCCCGGCATGGATGCGCTCGGCGTCATGCGGCAGGTGCAGGCGGAGGGCATCCGGCGGCCGGCGTTCTTTGTGACGTCCCCCTACGCCGCGCCGGCGCTCGAGCGTCAGGCGATGGAGGCGGGCGCGGTCTACTGCGCCATCCAGCCGTATGCGAAGCGCGACATGATCGACCGCATTTTCGCGCTGTGCGGCGGAAAAACCGAGGAAAACCCCGCGGAAAACAGCCGCGCGCGCAAGGATCTGCGCATCGAGGTGACGGAGATCCTCCACCAGATCGGCGTGCCGGCGCACATCAAGGGCTACCATTATTTGAGAGATTCCATCCTCATGGCGATCGAGGACCCGGAGATCATCAACGCCGTGACGAAGCAGCTCTATCCGAGCGTCGCGAAGCAGTACGAGACGACCAGCTCGCGCGTCGAGCGGGCGATCCGCCATGCCATCGAGGTGGCGTGGGACCGGGGCGACGTGGACGTGCTGAACTCCTACTTCGGGTATACGATCCACAATACGCGCGGCAAGCCCACGAACAGCGAGTTCATCGCAATGATCTCGGATAAGCTCTGTCTGGAGATGGGGACCGCCTCCTGACCGGGAAAATGTGATTGTCATTCACTTTTCTATATCGATTTTTGGAGCATAGAAAGTGAAGTTTCATCACAAACTGGGGCAAAGCGCCCGCGTTCCCGTTTCCCTCTTTATTTTCCTGCCGTTTCGGTGTATACTGTAAGGAGAAAAGACGGTTCGGAAAGGGTGTGCACGATGGAAGAAAAGCTGTGGGACGCGGCGGTCGTCGGCGCGGGACCGGCGGGCATGACGGCGGCGCTCTACTGCGCGCGGGCGGGATTTTCCACGCTCATGCTGGAAAAGCTCTCCCCGGGCGGGCAGATGGCGACGACGAACGAGATCGAGAATTATCCGGGCTTTCCCGGCGTGACGGACGGCTTCGAGCTCGCGGAGCGGATGCGCGCGCAGGCGGAGTCGTTCGGGGTACAGACGGAAAACGCGGAGGTGCTCGCCCTGCGAACGGGCGGGGAGGAGAAGGTCCTCGTCACCAAAAAAAGCGAGATCCGCGCGCGGAGCGTCATCCTCGCGCCGGGCGCCGCGCCGAGAGAGCTGGGCCTTCCGAACGAAGCGGCGCTGCGCGGGAAGGGCGTTTCCTACTGCGCGACGTGCGACGGCGCGTTCTACCGGAAGAAGACCGTCGCGGTGATCGGCGGCGGAGACACCGCCGCGGCGGACGCGGTGTTCCTCTCCGGGCTGTGCGAGAAGGTCTATCTCGTGCACCGGCGGGACAAGCTCCGCGCCTCGGGCGGCTACACGAAGAAGCTCCAAAAGGAGAACGTCGAGACCGTCTGGGACAGCGTCGTCGAGGAGATCCTCGAAAACGAAAAGGGCCGCGTCGCCGGCGTGCTTCTTCGGAACGTGAAGACCGGCGAAACGCGGGCGCTCGCGGTCTCCGGCGTGTTCATCGCCGTGGGGAACATCCCCGCGACGGATTTCGCAAAGGGCGCGGTGCCGCTCGATGAAGCGGGATATTTCACCGCCGGGGAAGACACGGAGACCGGCGTGCCGGGCGTGTTCGCGGCGGGCGACTGCCGCAGAAAACCGCTCCGCCAGATCGTGACGGCGGCAGCGGACGGCGCTGTCGCGGCCTACGCGGCGGAGCGGTATCTGCGGGGCGAATGATCCGGCTGCGCCGGGCGGCGTGTCAAAGCACGTCGTCCCGGTGCAGTTCGATATATTCCATGTCCCGCAGCCAGTTGTGGTAGGAGAGGAAGTGCGCGCCCGCGCGCAGATGGAACGCGACGCGTCCCGAAAGCAGCGCTTCTCCCGGGGCGAGCAGCGCGTCGCCGTGGAGCAGCCCGGGCAGGCCGCGCGCTTCCCACGCCTCGCTCGCGGCGAGGCAGCAGAGCTGCTCGGAGACCGGGTCCGCCCAGTCGTCCTCGGCGGA
>CANRMW010000046.1 GCA_947631835.1 uncultured Clostridia bacterium
AACAGCTTTGGCAACGAGATGTCCCATGCTTATGGCTGGTTGCCATAAATCAAGGGGCAAATATATTGTAACAGGAGAAATACAGGTTGAACATCGGAAATGTGAAGATCGGGGGCGTCGCGGCGCTCGCGCCGATGGCCGGCGCGGCGGACAGGACCTTTCGCGAGCTCTGCGCGTCGTTCGGCGCGTCCTACTGCGTGACGGAGATGGCCTCCTCGCGCGCCCTCCTCTACAATTACAAAAAGACGGACGAGCTGACGACGCTCGGCGAAAACGAGCGGCCCGCCGCGATCCAGATCTTCGGCGACGATCCGGAGATCATGGCGAAAGCGGCGCAGAAGGCCGCCGAGAAGCGCCCCGACGTGATCGACATCAACATGGGCTGCCCCGTCCCGAAGATCGCCGGGAACCGCTGCGGCGCCGCCTTGATGAAGGACCCGAAGCGCTGCGGCGAGATCGTCCGCGCGATGAAGCGGGCGGTCGAGCTGCCCGTCACGGTGAAGATCCGAAAGGGCTGGGACGAGAGTTCCGTGAACGCCGTGGAGGTCGCGAAGGTCTGCGAGGACGCCGGCGCGGACATGATCTGCGTGCACGGCAGGACGCGCAGCCAGATGTACGAGCCTCCGGCGGACTGGGAGATCATCCGGCAGGTGAAGCAGGCCGTCTCGGTCCCGGTCGTCGGCAACGGCGACGTGCGCTCGGTGCAGGACGCGGTGCGCATGATGGACGAGACCGGCTGCGACATGGTGATGGTCGGCCGCGCGGCGCTCGGCAACCCGTGGATCTTCCGGGAGATCAACGGCTATTTTTCGAGCGGTCTGAGGATCATGCCGCCCCCGACGCTTTCCGAGCGGATCGTCGTGATGAAGCGCCACATCGACGCGCTCTGCGCCGCGAAGGGCGAGGGGCGCGGGATGCGCGAGGCGCGCAAGCACGCCGCGTGGTATATGCACGGCCTGCGCGGCGCGGCGGAGCTGCGGCGCGAGGCGGGGACGCTCACGACCCTTTCCGATCTCGACCGCCTTTTGGAGCACGTTTACAGAGAAAACCGGGACGAAGCGCCCGAAGCATGAGGAGGACGGAATGAAACTGCTGGTTCTGGACGGCAACAGCATCGTGAACCGCGCTTTTTACGGGATCAAGATCCTCACCACGAAGAGCGGCGAATTTACGAATGCGATCGTCGGCTTTCTGAACATACTCGAACGGCTGAAGGAGGAGACCCAGCCCGACGCCGTGGCCATCGCCTTTGACATGAAAGCGCCGACCTTCCGCCATAAGCTCTACGCGGGCTACAAGGGCACGCGCAAGGGGATGCCCGAGGAGCTTGCGGCGCAGATGCCGCTGCTCAAGGAGCTCCTCGCCGACCTCGGCTACCGGACCGTTTCCGCCGAGGGCTGGGAGGCCGACGACATCCTCGGGACGTTCGCGCGCGTGTGCGCCGAGACCGGCGACGACTGCATGATCGCGACGGGCGACCGCGACAGCCTGCAGCTCGTCTCGGAAAAGACGGCGGTGCGCCTCGCGACGACGAAGTTCAGCCAGTCCGTCGTGACGCTCTACGACGAGGCGAAGATCCGCGAGGAATACGGCGTCGCGCCGAAGCAGCTCATCGACATCAAGGCCATCCAGGGCGACACCTCGGACAACATCCCCGGCGTCGCGGGCATCGGCGAAAAGGGCGCGGGGGAGCTGGTCCGCCGGTTCGGCTCGCTGCAATACATCTATGACCACCTCGACGAACTCGACATCAAGCCCGGCATGAAAAAGAAGCTCGAGGATTCGCGGGAGAACGCGTTCCTCAGCTACGAGCTCGGGACGATCCGCACCGACGCGCCCATCGACACGAATGCGGCGGATTACGTCCAGACCGCCGGCGACCCCGCCGCGGCCGCCGCGCTGATGACGCGGCTCGAGCTCTTCAAGCTCATGGAGCGGCTCGGCATTTCGGCTTCGGCCGCGCCGCAGGGGGACGCGCCCTCCACGGCGGAAGCGCTGCCCGTGAAGGTCTACGCGGACGGCGCGGCGATCCTCGCGCAGTGCGAGGACGCGGGCCGGGCCGTGTTCCTGCCCGTCTTTTCCGGCGAAGCGCTCGAAGAACTGTGGTTCTGCGGGACTTTCTGGAAGGAGCCGCAGGTGGCCTGCGTGAAAACGGACCGCGCGTTCCTCAAGGCGTTCCTGCAAAACGGGCGCATCGCAAAATACACGGACAACATCAAGAAGCTGCACCGCGCGGCGCTTTCGCTCGGGACGCGGCTCGACGGCGTGAAGTTCGACGTTTCCCTCGCGGCGTATCTGCTGAATCCCTCCGCCGCGAATTACACCGTGAAACGGATCGCGGCGGAATACGGAGTCCCGGGGGCGGAATACGATGAAGAGGCGGCGGCCGACGCGGCCCTGCTGCCGGGCGTGTGCGAGGCGCTGCAAAAGGAGATCGACAAAAACGGCCAGCGCGAGCTTCTGGAAAACATCGAGCTGCCGCTCGCGCTCGTGCTCGGCGAGATGGAGCAGAGCGGGTTTCTCGTTGACCGGGAAGCCATCGAGCGTTACGGCGAACAGCTCTCCGAGGGCGCGGACGCGCTCGAGCGGGAGATCTTCGAGAACGTCGGCTATGCGTTCAATTTGCAGTCCCCGGTGCAGCTCGGCGAAGCGCTCTTTGTGAAGCTCGGCCTGCCGCACGGGAAGAAGACGAGAAAGGGCTACTCCACGAGCGCCGAGGTCCTCGAGGGCCTGCGCGGCGCGCACCCCGTCGTGAACAAGGTGCTCCAGTACCGCACGCTCTCGAAGCTGCGCTCCACCTACTGCGACGGCCTCCTCAAGGCCGTGACCGAAGACGGGCGGATCCATTCGAGCTTCAACCAGACCGAAACGCGCACGGGCCGCATCTCCTCGACGGAACCGAACCTGCAGAACATCCCGGTGCGCACGGAGCTCGGGCGCGAGTTCCGGCGGTTCTTCGTCGCGAAGGAGGGCTCGGTTCTCGTGGACGCGGATTATTCCCAGATCGAGCTGCGCGTCCTCGCGCACATGGCGAACGACGTTCAGATGCAGAACGATTTCCGCTCGGGCCGCGACATCCACACCTCGACGGCGGCGCGCGTCTTCCGGATGCCGGAGGAGTTCGTCACCTCCCAGATGCGTTCCCGCGCGAAGGCCGTCAATTTCGGGATCGTCTACGGCATCGGCGCGTTTTCCCTCGCGAAGGACATCGGTGTTTCGCGCCGCGAGGCCGACGATTACATCCATGAATATCTGCGCAATTACAGCGGCGTCGCGTCCTACATGGAGCGGGTCGTCCTCGAAGCGAAGGAAAAAGGCTTCGTGCAGACGCTATTCGGGCGGCGGCGCTACCTGCCGGAGCTTTCCAGCTCCAATTTCACCCTGCGTTCGTTCGGCGAGCGCGTCGCGCGGAATATGCCCATCCAAGGGACAGCGGCGGATATCATCAAGATCGCCATGATCCGCGTGCGGGATCGGCTCCTCGCGGAAAAGCTCGAGGCGCGGCTCATCCTGCAGGTACACGACGAGCTGATCGTCGAGTGCCCCGAGGGGGAGGCCGAGACCGTCCGCCGCCTCCTCGAGGAGGAAATGGAACGGGCCGTCTCGCTGAGCGTGCCGATGCTCGCCGAGGCGCACTACGGGAAAACATGGTATGACGCAAAGGGATGAGTCTGCGGCGGTGTTCTGCTGCCCGCTCTGCGGACTGCCGCTCTCGAAGACCGAACACGGCTGCCGCTGCGAAAACGGACACAGTTTTGACGCCGCCCGACAGGGCTATGTGCATCTCCTGCCGGTGAACCGGATGCACGCGAAGGTCCCCGGCGACTCCAAAGAGATGGTCGAGGCGCGCACGAAGTTCCTCTCGCTCGGGCACTACGCGCCGTTTCGCGAGGCGCTTTACCGCCTCGCGCGGGAGTTCCTGCCCGAGGGCGGGGTCGCGCTGGACGCGGGCTGCGGCGAGGGCTATTACACCGCCGCCCTGCTCGAGGCCGCCCGGGAAAAGCACGGGCGCTGCGCGGCGTTCGACATCTCGAAGTTTGCCGTCAAAGCTGCGGCGGGCAGGGTGAAGGGTGTCGAGTTCGCCGTCGCGAGCAGCTTTCACATCCCCGTGCCGGACGCCTCCGCCGATCTTTTGACCGCCGTGTTTTCCCCGTTTGCCGAAACGGAGTTCCGCCGCGTCCTGAAACCGGGCGGCGTGATGCTGCTCGCCGTCCCCTCCGCGCGGCACCTCTGGGGGCTCAAATGCGCGCTCTATGAAAAGCCATACGAGAACGGGGAGCGCGTGGACGAATACCCGGGCTTCGCGTTCCTGCGCCGGGAATCCGTGCGCGGCGAGATGACCGTCCACGGCGCGGAGAACATCCGGGCGCTCTTCGCGATGACGCCCTACCTCTGGCGGACCGAATCCGCCGCCGTCGAGCGCCTTTCCGAGCTTCCCACCCTGACCACCGAGATCAGCTTCGACTTCCTCCTCTACCGCGCCCAAGGGGCGCAGCCCCTTGGAACCCCCGAGGGGGCTCTGCCCCCTCGACCCCTTTAAGGTCGCGCGAGGGGCTCCGCCCCCTCAACCCCCTGTAAGGTCGCGCTAAGGTAGCGCTTTTCTGAAGAAAAGCGCCCAAAAGACTTTATCCGGGCTCGACCGGGAGCGGAGTGGAGTTTTGGAGCGCGGTGTTCCACACTTGGCTTCGCCTACGGCGCGGGAAGACCCATGGGAAACGGGAGAACGCTGCTTTCCCGCGCAGCACTTTCGGCGCGGGTTGCGAGGGCATTTCTTCGGCAAAGGTAAGCGCGCGCCAGCGCGCGCGACGCGACGCAAAAATTCTTTTGCCTACTTTTCTTTTCAAGAAAAGTAGGGAGAAAGGAGATAGATTTTTGAAGATCCTGTTTGTTTGCACGGGCAATACATGCCGCAGCCCCATGGCGGAGGGCCTTTTCCGCTCCGACATGGAGCAGCGCGGCTTTGAAAATATCATGTGCCAGTCGGCGGGGCTTTCGGCGAGGGTCGGGGACCACCCCAGCGAGAACGCGGTCCTCGCGTGCCGGGAGGCGGGCGTGGACATTTCCGGCCACATCGCGCGGTGCTTTACGCCCGACGAGATCGACATCTGGGACATTTACTTTACGATGTCGAAGACGCACGCGTACATTCTGACGCAGGCGGGCGTTCCCTCGGAGCGCATCTATGTGCCGCACTACATCGACGATCCGTTCGGCGGGGATCTCGACACCTACCGCCGCGTGCGCGACAAGCTGCGCAGCGAGCTCGTGGAGTTCGAGCGCTTTCTCGGGTTTTAGCGGCATGGAGATCCTACGAGTGGAAGCGGCGCATGTGCCGGCGCTTGCGGCGCTCGAGCGCGCGTGCTTTTCCGCGCCGTGGAGCGAGCGCCTGCTTTTGGAGGCTGCGGCGCACCCGGACTACACCCTGCTCGCCGCGGTGGAGGACGGGAAGGTCCTCGGCTACGGCGGGGCGCTGCATGCCGCGGGCGAAAGCGGCGTGACGAACATCGCGGTGTTTCCCGAATGCCGGGGGCGCGGCGTCGGCACGGCGCTCGTGAACGCGCTCATCCGCGAGGCGCGGTCGCGCGGTTCCGCGTTCCTGACCTTGGAGGTGCGCGTTTCGAACGCGTCGGCGCGGCGGCTCTATGAGCGGGCCGGGTTCGCGTTTCAGGGCGTGAGGCCCCGGTTTTACGACGCGCCCGAGGAGGACGCGGCGATCTACACCCTGTATTTTCAGCCGGGAGATGGACCCGGCAGGGAGGAATAGACTATGCTTTACGGAAACATTCGGGCGCTCGTGGAATACGGGCTGCGCCACGGCCTGCTGGAGGAGGATGACGCGCTCTGGGCGCGCAACCGGCTGCTCGAGATCTTCGGGGAGCCCGGGTACCGGGAAGAGCCGGCGCCGGAATACCCGTCGCTCGACGCGCTCCTCGACGCGCTGGTGCTCGAGGGCGTCCGGCGGGGCGTCTGCGAGGAAGGGACCGCCGCGCACGACCTCTTCGACACGAAGCTCATGGGCGTGCTGACGGCGCGGCCCTCCGAGACGGCGCGCGTTTTTGAGGAGAAGCGCAGGACGTCTCCCGAGGCGGCGACCGACTGGTTCTACCGGTTCTGCGGAGATGTGAATTACGTTCGGCGGGGCCGCTCGGCAAAGGACATCCGCTGGGTCTACCGCTCGCCGCGTTTCGGGGACATCGACATCACGATCAACAAATCGAAGCCCGAAAAGGATCCGAAGGCCATCGCCGCGGCGAAGCTGCAGGCGGCCTCCGGCTACCCGACGTGTATGCTCTGCCCGGAGAATATCGGCTACGCCGGGCGGCTGGATTTCCCGGCACGCCAGAACCACCGCGCCGTCCCGCTGCATTTGCGCGGCGGGAGGTGGTTCCTGCAATATTCGCCATACGTCTACTACAACGAACACTGCATCGTCTTCGCGGAACACCACACGCCGATGCGCATCTGCAAAGAGACGTTCGAGGGGCTGTTCGAGTTCGTGCAATCGTTCCCGCACTATTTCCTCGGCTCCAACGCCGATCTGCCGATCGTCGGCGGGTCGATCCTGACGCACGACCACTATCAGGGCGGGCGGTACACGTTCGCCATGGCGCGCGCGGGCATCGAGATCCCGGTGACGGTCCCAGGCTTCGCAGACGTGGAGGCCGGCGTTCTCAACTGGCCGGTCTCGGTGCTGCGCCTGCGCTCGAAGGACCCGGCGCGGCTCTGCGCGCTCGGCGTCCGTGTGCACGAAGCGTGGCGCGGCTATTCCGACCCGAAGGCGGAGATCCTCGCGGAGACGAACGGCGAGCCGCACAACACCGTGACGCCGATCGCGCGCTGCGTGGAAGGCGTGTTCGAGCTGGACCTCGCGCTGCGGAACAACAGGACCACGGCGGAGCATCCGCTCGGCATCTTCCACCCGCATGCCGAGCTGCACCACATCAAGAAAGAGAACATCGGGCTGATCGAGGTCATGGGCCTCGCGGTGCTGCCGCCGCGCCTCGAAACGGAGCTGGACCTGCTCGCCGACGCGATGGTCTCGGGCGCGGACCTCGCGGCCCGGGAGGAGACGGCGAAGCACGCCGAATGGGCGCGGGAGATCCTCTCGCGGCGGGCCGTCACGGCGGAAAACGCCGGGGACGTGCTCCGCGAGGAGGTCGGCGCGGTGTTTGAGCGCGTGCTCTGCGACGCGGGCGTTTTCAAATGCACGCCCGAAGGCCGGGAAGCGTTCCTGCGGTTCTGCGGGACGCTGTGACGGAGGGCCTCGGGGAACGAAAGGCGAAAAGGGGGGATCCGCGTGGCGCGGACCATACTTCGGCCGGTGCCGGAGGGACTTTCCGGCGCGGCCCTGCACGACGCGGCTTACGCGCTGCTTGGCGCGTATCTCGAAAACGCGTGCGGGATCCCCGCGCCGAAGATCGAAAAGACCGCGCTCGGCGCGCCAAGGCTGGCGGGCGGCGGGCCGTGCATTTCGCTCGCGCACACGCGCGGGATGGTCTGCTGCGCCGTGGGCGAAGCGCCGGTGGGCGTGGACTGCGAACGGCTGGACCGCTTCGCGCGCCGCCCCGCGGGACGGGCGGTCATGGCGCGGGTCTGCACGGCGCGGGAGCTGGAGGAGATCGGGAAGAGCGAGGACGGCGGCCGCGCGTTTCTGGAGCGCTGGGTGCTCAAGGAGAGCGTCTCCAAGGCGCTGGGCCTTGGGATGACGAAGGGGTTTCGGGATTACGAGATCGCGTTTTTGGGGGACGGCCCGTTTTGCGCCGGGCATTCCCTCGCGCTGCGGCGGTTCGGGGGATTCCTGATCGGGACGGCGGAACGCGCGCGGCATAAAGGATAAGACCCGCGCATACCTTTTCACAGGACGGAAGGCCCGGGGAGGACCGGATGACCGGCGGCCCCGGCAATGTGGAAAGGGTGATAGCATGGTTCTTTCATTGGGTGCGAACAAGAAGCGCATCCTCGCGGTGGTGCTGCTTGTCGCCGTGGCCGCGGCCGCGTTCTTTTTCATACCGAGAGGGGAGAAAAAGACGGTGTACCCGGCGGTGACGAACGACGAACGGATCGCGTTCCTGCAGAGCTTCGGCTGGCAGGTGGAGCCGGAGCCGGTGGAGACCCGGGAGGTGGCGATCCCGGCGGAGTTCAGCGACATCTACACCGCTTACAACGAGATGCAGAAGGCACAGGGCTTTGACCTTGCGCCAATCAAGGGAGAGCCGGTGACGCAGTACCGGTACCGCGTGACCAATTACCCCGGCGCGGACGGAGAGGTCTTCGCCACGCTCCTTGTTCGGGAGGGCGTCGTCGTGGGCGGAGACGTGGCGCTGGACACGGCGGACGGCTTCATGCACGGCTTCGCGGCGGACAGCGCGCGGTATCAGGCACCGAAGACGGCGGGCTGACCCCGACCGGGGCGAAGGCAAAGGACAGGATGGAGTTATGCGGCTCGACAAATTCCTTTCAAATGAAAATTACGGAAGCCGAAAGGCGGTGGGCGCGCTCATCCGGCGCGGCGCCGTCACGGTGAACGGACAGGCTGTCCGCAGCGCGGACCTCGCTGTTGACCCCGTGCACGATGAGATCCGCGTGCTCGGGGCCGCTGTCGTCTACCACGAACACGTTTACCTCATGCTGCATAAGCCCGCCGGGGTGCTTTCGGCCTCGCGGGACGCGCGGCAGAGGACCGTGCTGGATCTCGTTCCGGCGGAGCTTTCGCGCCGGGGACTCTTTCCCGCAGGCCGGCTCGACCGGGACACGACCGGCCTGCTCCTTCTCACGGACGACGGCGATTTTGCCCACCGGATGCTGGCCCCAAAAAACCGCGTCCCGAAGCGGTACCGCGCCGTGCTGGACCGCCCCGCCGAAGAAGCGGACCGGGCGCGCTTTGCGGCGGGGATCGCCGAGGGCGGGGAGCTTTTCGCCCCCGCCGTGCTGGAGGCGGACGGGGACGATCCGCTCGCGGCGTATGTGACGCTGACCGAGGGAAAGTACCACGAAGTGAAGCGGATGTTTCACGCCTGCGGGAAGGAAGTCGTCGCGCTCGAGCGGCTTTCCATCGGGGCGCTGGAGCTCGATAAAGGCCTGAAACCGGGCGAAATCAAGCGTTTAACGGTGGAAGAAGCATCAAAAGTTTTTGCTGTATGCAAGTAGCGAATATCACAAAAACTTTCATGCGTTTTTGACTTTTGTGGATTTTATCCGAAGTAAAAAAGTAAAGTTTGGGCATTTGTTGTCTGTTCAGAACAGAAAAAATCTGGTATAATACAGGTAAGAAAAAGGGGCACGGGCCATCTGCAATTCCGTAGGAGGTCGCAGCTCTGAGATCAGGAGGAAAAAACCTATGGCAAGTGTAACGTTGAAAAATGTCTATAAGATTTACGCTGGCGGTGTCACGGCTGTCACGGATTTCTGCCTGGACATTGAAGACAAGGAGTTCATCATTCTCGTCGGCCCGTCTGGCTGCGGCAAGTCCACCACGCTCCGTATGATCGCCGGTCTGGAAGAAATTTCCAAGGGCGAGCTTTACATCGGTGACACGCTCGCGAACGACGTTGCCCCGAAGGACAGAGACATCGCGATGGTGTTCCAGAACTATGCTCTGTATCCGCACATGACCGTGTATGACAACATGGCGTTCGGCCTGAAGCTCCGCAAGACTCCGAAGGATGAGATCAAGCGCCGCGTGGAAGAGGCCGCCCGTATCCTCGACATCTCTCACCTCCTCGACCGTAAGCCGGCTGCTCTTTCCGGCGGCCAGAGACAGCGTGTTGCGCTGGGCCGTGCCATCGTCCGTGACCCGAAGGTCTTCCTGCTTGACGAGCCGCTGTCCAACTTGGACGCGAAGCTCCGTGCGCAGATGAGAACCGAGATCGCGAAGCTCCATAAGAGACTCGGTACCACGTTTATCTATGTTACCCACGACCAGACCGAAGCTATGACCATGGGCGACCGCATCGTCGTCATGAAGGACGGCTTCATTCAGCAGGTCGATACCCCGCAGAACCTGTATGACCTCCCGGTCAACGAGTTCGTCGCCGGCTTCATGGGCTCCCCGCAGATGAACTTCGTCGATGCGAAGCTCACCAAGGAAGGCTCCACCTACTACCTCGTCTTCGGCGGCACCAAGGTGAAGATCCCGAAGAACAAGGAGAACGCCGAGATCGCCGGCTATGTCGGCAAGGACGTTGTCTTCGGCATCCGTCCTGAGGACGTTCATGACGAGCCCGAAGTCCTCGAGAAGGCTGACGGCACGATCACCAAGGCCGACGTCGAAGTCACCGAGCTTATGGGCGCCGAGACGTATCTGTACCTCAACTGCGAGGGCAATGCGCTGACCGCGCGTGTTGAGCCGACCTCCGTTGCGAAGTCCGGCGACAACATCACCATCTGCTTCGACATGAACAAGATGCACCTCTTCGACAAGGAGACCGAGAAGACCATCCTGAACTAAGCGCAAGAGCAAGCGTTTAGGGGGTCATCCCACCGAAGAATCTATGGCGGCGTTCCATCGGGACGCCGCCTGTTTTTTCGGCGCGTCCCGTTTGGGCGGGATGCTGTGGCATGTGGCGCGGCGGTTCGGCAGATCGGGATTTGCGGGAGGCGGATGAATGGACATCACTTATATTTCCGGGTGCGAAAAGTTTAATTACAGGGTATGCGCGGTCATGATCTCGAACGGAAAGATCCTCGCGATGCACGACGAGCGCTCTCCATACTTTTACTTGCCTGGGGGCAGAGTGAAGATGGGAGAGACTGCGGAGCACGCTGTCCTCCGAGAGATGGGGGAAGAGCTGCATATCACCGCTCGGATCGTTCGTCCTTTGTGGCTGAATCAGAGCTTTTTCACCGAAGATGTGGACCGGCTGCGTTATCACGAGCTCTGCATCTATTTTCTGACGGACATTTCCGGAACGGGGCTGTTGGACAAAGGAGAACGGTTTACGCTCCGGGAAGGCAGCCATACCAACGCCTTTGAATGGCTCGCCTTTGAGCGGCTGCGGGACGAATATTTCTATCCGACATTCCTGAAAACGGATATTTTCCATCTTCCGGAACATTTCACCATCCGAACAGAGCGGGAGTGATCGGTCGAGAGACGGCATGACCCGTTCGGAATGAAGGGGCGAGGGTTTCCCCCGGGAGCGCAGCGAAAAACGACCGGCCTGCGGGCGAAAGCCCGGGGGCCGGTCGTTGCACTGTGCGTTGATTTTTCGGCGGCTTACAGATTGCGGCCGCAGCACTTCTTGTATTTCTTGCCGGAACCGCAGGGGCACGGGTCGTTCCGGCCGACCTTTTTGCCTTTCTGGATCGGCTTTGCGGCCTGCTCCGCGGCGGTCTGGGAGTTGCCGGTTTCCTTCGCGACGGTCTCGCGCTGCGGGGCTTCCTTCGTGCGCAGGCGGACCGTGAGGATCATGCGGGCGGTGTCCTCGCGGATGGCGGCGATCATGGCGTCGAACATCTCGAAGCCCTCTTCGCGGTACTCGATCACCGGGTCGCGCTGGGCGTAGGCCCTCAGGCGGATGCCGTCCTGCAGCTCGTCCATGGCGTCGATGTGGTCCATCCACTGCGCGTCCACGTTTTTCAGGAGGACGACGCGCTCCACCTCGCGCATGATCGGCGGGGTGAACTCCTCCTCGCGCTTCTCATAGAGCGCGGAGGCCTTCTGCTTCAAAAGGAGCGAGACGTCTCCCGGCTCGAGGTCCTCAAACGCCTCGGGCGTGTAGCGCAGGTCGTCCGGGCCGAGGAGCCAGCCGAGGTAATGCCCGCGCAGCCCGCGAAGGTCCCAATCGTCGTGGGGCGTGTCGGCGGGGAGGAACCGCGCGACGTTGCGGTCGATGGACTGCTCGATCATCTGCATGATCTGCGGCTTCACGTTGTCGCCGTTGAGCACGCGGTCGCGCTGCTCGTAGATGATCTCGCGCTGGCGGTTCATCACGTCGTCGTACTGGAGGACGTTCTTGCGGATCGCAAAGTTCCGCGCCTCCACCTTCTTCTGCGCGTTCTCGATCGAATTGGAGAGGATGCCCGCCTCGATGGGCATATCCTCCGTGACGTTCATGCGGCCCATTAGGCTCTGGATGCGGTCTCCGCCGAAGAGACGCATCAGGTCGTCCTCGAGCGAGATGTAGAACCGGCTCTTGCCCGGGTCGCCCTGACGGCCGGAGCGGCCGCGGAGCTGGTTGTCGATGCGGCGGGACTCGTGCCGCTCGGTGCCGATGATGTAGAGGCCGCCGAGCGCGCGGACCTCGTCGGCTTCGGGCGCGATCTCGGCGCGGTACTGCCGGTTCAGCTCGGCGAAGGTCTTCCGCGCGGCGAGGATCTCCTCGTCGTCGGTGTAGCCGAACGCGGACGCCTCGCCGATCAGCTCTTCGGAGAACTGCTGGCGGCGCATCTCGGCGCGCGCCATAAACTCCGCGTTGCCGCCGAGGAGGATGTCCGTGCCGCGGCCGGCCATGTTCGTCGCGATGGTGAC
>CANRMW010000047.1 GCA_947631835.1 uncultured Clostridia bacterium
AACGTCAAGAAGAAGTTCTATAAGGCGAACCAGAACGTCCGGGGCAACGGCATCGGCCTCGCCGTGGCGGACGAGATCATGGCGCTGCATTCCGGCGCGCTCGACATCGAGAGCGACCCGGACGTGGGGACCGCCGTGACCATCACGATCCCGACGCAGAAAAAGCTGGAGGAAAACCCGGACCTCGTGAATCGCGCCGCCCAAACGACCGATATCGGTAAGGTACAGGTCGTGGAGCGCAGAACATAACTTACCTTTTCTGAAGAAAAGGTAAGGCCAAAAGACTTTTAAGTCGCGCCGGTCGCGTGTGCAGGCACACGCTTCGTTTGTGTTTTCGGTGGCGGCAGAGCCGCTTTCGTATGCCCTACGCTGGCTTGCGGGAAAAGGAAGCAAATTCGCCACACAAAATCGGCACATGGCGCGGAGGAATGCTTACCGGAATCACCGGCGAAGTTCGCGAAGCGAACGACCGGCGCGACGAATCGGCCTTTGGCCGCTTTTGCTTACTTTTCTTTCAAGAAAAGGCACCTGCGATGCGGCGGCGTTTGGCCTACGCTGGCTCGTGGGAAAAGTAAGCAAATTCGCCTTACCAACCCAGTTTATGACGCGGGGGCAAAGTTTTCCAGACCCGCTGGTGAAGCGATGTTTGCCCTACATTAGCTTGCGGAGAGCGGAGGCAAGTTTACCAAACGAAATCAATATCTGACGCGGGGGAAAGCTCCCCCAGACGCACCGGCGAAGCGGCGGTTTACCGCCGCGACCGGCGCGACGCAAAAGTTCTTTTGCTTACTTTTCTTTCAAGAAAAGTAAGGGCCTACTTTTCTTGAAAGAAAAGTAGGGGAAGGAGGAAAAATGAAAAAAGTGACGATGATCGGCGGACAGGCGCTGATCGAAGGGATCATGATGGTGGGGCCGTTCAAGAACACGGCGGCCTTCTGCGATGAAGACGGGAACATCACGACGGAGGACGTCACCGCGCCGTCGATCCGGGAGAAATACCCGGTCCTCAAGAAGCCGTTTCTGCGCGGCGTGTTCGCGCTGATCGACACGATGCGGCTCGGCGTGAAGGCCATGACGCTTTCGGCGGACAAGATCGGCATCGAAGAGGAGGAGTCGGAATCCCGTTTCGAAAAATGGCTGACGAAGGCCTTCGGCGACAAGCTGACGAACGTGATCGTCGGCGTGGGCGCGGTGCTGGGCGTCGCGCTGGCGGTCCTGCTGTTCCTCTTTGTGCCCTCGCTGCTGTTCAACCTGCTCGAGGGCGCGGTCGGGGAGGGCGTCGCGCCGTTCCGCTCGGTTTTTGAAGGGGCGCTGCGCATCGGCGTTTTCGTGCTCTACATTTTTCTGGTCTCCCGCATGAAGGAGATCGACCGCGTCTTCCGGTACCACGGCGCGGAGCACAAGACGATCTTCTGCTATGAGAACGACCTGCCGCTCACGGTGGAGAACGTGCGGCCGCAAAAGCGGTTCCACCCGCGCTGCGGCTCGAGCTTCATGATCTTGATGCTGCTCGTCGGGGTGATCCTCGGGTTTTTCATCCCGTTTGAAAACCCATTCCTGCGCACGGGCACAAAGCTCCTGCTGCTGCCCGTGACGGTGAGCATCGGCTACGAGCTCATCAAGCTCTGCGGGCGGTACGACAACCTTCTGACGCGGATCATCGCCGCGCCGGGACTGTGGCTCCAACGGCTGACCGTGAAGGAGCCGGACGACAAGATGATCGAGGCGGCCATCGCCGCCATGACGGCCGTGATCCCCGAACACGGCGAGGACTTGATCCGATGACGAACCGCACGCTGCTGCGGAAGGTCCAGACCGCGCTCGCCGCCGTCTCCGAAGACGGCGTGACGGACGCGCGCCTGCTCGCGGAAAAGTTCCTCGGGCTGTCCTTCGCCGCGATCCTGACGCACGGGAACGAGGAGGCCGCCCCCGAAAAAGAGGCCGCGCTGCTGCGCGCCGCAGAGCGCCGGGCCGCCGGGGAGCCGGTGCAGTACCTCCTCGGGGAATGGGAATTTTTCGGGCTGCCGCTTTCCGTCGGCCCGGGGGTGCTGATCCCGAGGGAAGACACCTGCGTGCTCGTGGAGGCCGTGCTCGAACGGCTGCCGGAGGGACGCCGCGCGAAAGGGCTCGATCTTTGCAGCGGCACGGGCGCGGTGGCGTTCGCGCTCGCGAGCCGCGGCTGCGAGATGACCGCCGTTGAGAAGTTTGACGCGGCGTTCCGGTATCTGACGGAAAATCAGAAGCGCCACGCGGCGCTCGGCGTCGCCGCCCTGCAGGGCGATATGCTTGACGCGGTGTTTGCGGATTCCCTGCCCGACGGCTGGGACGTCATCGCCGCGAACCCGCCCTATGTGGCGACCTCGGAGATCGCTTCGCTGCAACGGGAAGTGCGGTTCGAGCCGCAGACCGCGGTGGACGGCGGCGAGGACGGGCTGGTTTTTTACCGGGCGCTCTGCGGGATCTGGGCGAAGAAGCTCCGCGCGGGCGGCGTGCTCGCGGCGGAGACCGGCGAGACGCAGGGGGAGGCTGTCGCGGCGCTTTTCGAGCGCGCGGGCCTTTCCGGGATCGAGATCAAAAAAGACGCCGCGTGCCTGGACCGTGCGGTCGTCGGGACGCGGCGCGGATAAACGCGAAAGCGAGGAAAAAAACGATGGTCAAGCATGTGCTGATGATCAAGCTCAAAGAAGACTGCAAGGACAAGGCCGAGGAGCTCAAAGCCCTGTTCCTCTCGATGCGCGGCCGCGTGCCGCAGGCGCTCGAGGTGGAGAGCGGCGTGGATTTTCTCCATTCCGGCCGTTCCTACGACGTGCTGCTCTGCGTGACGCTCGAGGACCGCGCCGCGCTTGACGCGTACCTGGCGGACGAGTACCACTGCGAGGTCGTCAAGCCCTTCGTGGCTTCCGTCCGCGAGACCGCAGCCGCCGTGGATTTCGAGTGCTGAAAACCGCGTGTCCGCGTAAAGAATAGAAAGAGACCCCGCTGCGCGGACAAGACCGCACGGCGGGGTTTTCTGACCGGTTCCTTCAAAGGAGGGCGCGCAGCACGGCGCCCGCCTCTTCGACGGTCGCCGCGAAGTATTTCGCGCCGGAGCGTTCGAGCTCGCCCGGCGGGGCGTATCCGTAGCCGACGGCGAGCGCGTCTACGCCGCAGGCGGTCGCGCCCTCCACGTCGTACCTCCGGTCCCCGACCATGACCGCTTCCTCGGGCGCGCAGCCCGCGACGCGGAGCGCCTCCGCGATGATGAGGGCCTTTTCCCCGCCGCCGAAGCGCCCGTCGTCCGCGACGAAAAAGTCGAGGAACGGCAGCAGCCCGAAGTGCGCGAGGACCTGCTCCGCACCCTTCGCCGATTTGGAGGTCGCCACGGCGAGGCGCGCGCCGGCGGCTTTCAGCGTTTCCAGCAGTTCCGGGATCCCGGGGTAGACCGCGTTGTTGAAGACGCCGCCCGCGAAATAGTATTTGCGGAACACCTCGATGGCCTGCGTCACCGCGTCGCCGGAGAGCCTGCAAAACTCCTCAAACGAGGTGGAAAGCGGCGGCCCGACGAAGCGCCGCAGCTCGGCCGGGCTCTGCGCGGGAAGGCCGAGCTCCGCGAGCGCGCTGGCGACGCTCGCCGTGATGCCCGGGCCGCTGTCGGTCAGCGTGCCGTCGAGGTCGAACAGGATCAGTTTCTTTGCCATATTGCCCTCCCAAAAACGGAACGAAAAGGCCGACTGTCCGCAGCCGGCCCTTGTTTTGTCTGGATCATCTGCGGCCCGCGCCGCCGCCGCGCGTGTGGCCGCCGCCAAATCCGCCGAACCCGCGCCCTGCCGGCGGTCTCGGCGAGGAGAACCCGCCGCCCGGCCTGCCGCCGAAGCCCGCGCCGCCGGAACGTCCCGTACCGCCGCCGCGTGTGGTTCCGCCGCCGAATCCGCCGAACCCACCGGGGTTTCTGGGCGGGCGCGGGGGCCTGCCGGGACCGCCGAAGGGAGGCGGAGGCGGCGGGGGAGGACGGTAATAGCCGCGCGGCCGGTTCAGCAGCGAGCCGAGGAACATCCCGCGCCAGAACCCGTCCGAGCCGCCGTAGCGGTACCGTCCGGGTCCGCTGAGCCGAACGCTCCTTGCGAGCAGCGTGAAGAACAGGACCACCGCGACGACCAGAACGAGCAGGATCACCGCGCGGAAAAACTGCCCGACGCCGGAGAGGATCCCGCCGCTTTCCCGCCCGGCGGCGGGGTCCGGTCGGTTCTCCGGAACGGTGTTCCATTCGATGCCGTAGTGGCTGACAAACACGTCCAGCGCCGCGTCAAAGGTTTTCCGGACAGCCGCGTCATAGTCCCCGACGGCGAAATCCGGTTCCATCTCTTCATCGAGGATGCGCTGCAGCCGGCTCCCGGTGAAGACGCCGGTGAGCCCCTCGCCGGGCATGGCGTAGTAATCCTCCGCGCCGGTCGCGAGGACGAACAGGAGGCCGTTGTTTTTCTTTTTGTCGCCGACGCCCCATTTGTTGAAGAGCTCGTAGGCGTAGTCGTCGATCGCATACGCGCCGGTGAAATCCACAACGGCGAACACGATCTGCCCGCCGCAGGCTTCCTCCAGCGCGGAGCCGCAGTCGTCAATATACTGCACGGTGTCTTCGGAAATGACGCCGGCCTCATCGACGACGTAGGAATGCGCCTCATCCGGGCTGGGGAGGTCGCGGACCGAAGCCGCCGCGCAGGGGAGCGCAAGGAGCAGGGCGAGCAGCAGCGAGAGGATCCGCCGGCGCATCACGGCTCACCTCCCGCAGAGCCGGGAGCGAAAAGCTCCAGCGGACGCGCGCCGAACAGCGAGGCGATGGCCCCGCCGGGCGTCGTTTCGAGGATCGAATTGAACGAGGCGGCCTCCCGGTTGTAATCGTCCCGGGAGATCATGTCGAGGTCGGCGTTGAAATCCGCGAGGACGCCGTCGCAGTCCTCCCGGTCCTTTTCGCTCAGGTCCAGCGCGGAGAGCTTGCCGTAAAGTGCGTGAAAGCGGTCCGTGAGATTCGAGAGCGCGGCGTACTTCTCCGCAGGCCGGACGGCCGCGTCCAGCGCCTCCCGCGCCCGCGTGAGCGCCGTGGTCTCCTCATTTTCCGCGGGGAGCAACCGCGCCCCGAGCGTCATCAGGTTCGCCGCGGCCGAGCTGCATAGGAGCACGTCGTCCGCGAGGCCCCATGTGTCGTCGTCGCCCGTATAGCGGCGCTCCGCGTTGTCCCGCACCCGGGACACGGAAACGCACGCGCCCACCGGCACGCTCAAGACGATCATCGCGCACATCGCGAGCACCGCGCATGTCCGCGTTTTCCAAAATCCCTTTTTCATGTCTCTCCTTTCTCTTACTTTTCTTGAAAAGAAAAGTAAGCAAAAGAACTTTTGCGTCGCCTACTTTTCTTGAACGAAAAGTAGGCAAAAGAACTTTTACGTCGCGCCGGTCGTGCGCTCCGCACACTTCGCCGGTGGTTTCAGCGGGCTTTGCCCCCGCGCCGGAAGCTGGGTTTGTATGGTGAATTTGCCTCCGCTCTCCGCGAGCTAGAATAGGGCAAGCGAAACGGGCTATGCCCGCGCCAGCTTTCTGAAAGAAAGCTGGGCAAAGACTTTTGCGTCGCGCCGGTCGCGGCGGTAAACCGCCGCTTCGCCGGTGTTTTCGGGAAGCGCAGCCCCGCGCCATAAACTGGGTTTGTGTGGTGAATTTGCCTCTGCTCTCTGCGAGCTAGAACAGGGCAAACGTCGCCGCACCGCAGGTGCCAAAGTTCTTGCCTCAAAAAGCATTTGTCTCCTCGCGGGTGAACCTGTTTTCTGAAACGCACCGAGCCTATCGCCGTACCCACGGCGATGCGCGTCACAAAGTTTTTCGGGTGCCTTTTTACAAAAAGGCGCGACCTTACCCTTCGGCGCGACCTTTGCCCTTCGTCGCGGCCTTGCCCCTCGGGGGAGCTTTAGCTGTGGATATCGAGGAGCTTCTGCTTGAGCTCGCCCTCGAGGCGGCCGAGTTCGGCCTCGGCCTCGCGGCGCTTGGTGCGGCCCTCGTCCTGGATGCGGACGACCTCATCGAGCGTGGTGATGAGCGACTGGTTCGTCTGGCGGAGCGTTTCCAGATCGACGACGCCGCGCTCGGACTCCTTCGCGGTCTCGATGGTGCTCATCTTGAGCTTTTCGGCGTTGCGGCGCAGGAGCTCGTTCGTCATGTCGGTGACCTCGCGCTGCGCCTTGACGGCTTCGGCGGAATGCGCGACGCCGAGCGCGAGGACCATCTGGCTCTTCCAGAGCGGGATGGTGTTGACGATGGTGGACTGGATCTTTTCCGCCATCAGGCGGTCGTTGTTCTGCACGAGGCGGATCTGCGGCGACATCTGGATGGAGACCATCCGGGTGAGTTCGAGGTCGTGCAGCTTCTTCTCGAAGCTGTCGCACATCTGCGCGAAGTCGTTCGCGGCCTGCGCGTCCTCCGCAAGGCCGGACCGCGCCGCCTTGTCGCGCAATTCCTGCAGCTTTCCGGCGCGGTCCATCGCAAGGCGCTTTTTGCCCGCGATGATGTACATGGAAAGCTCCTTGTGGTAGTTTAGGTTCATCTCATAGAGCTTATCCAGCATCACGATGTCTTTCATCAGCGTGACCTGGTGAGTCTCCAGAGACGCGGCAATCTTGTTGACGTTGACCTCCGCCTTGTCGTAGCGGGCTTTGAGCGCCTCCACCTTGTTTGCCTGCTTTTTGAAGAACCCGAAGAAGCCCTTGTCCTCCTCGTCCACCTCGAAGCCCTTCAGCTCCACGACGAGCCCGGCGATCTGGTCGCCCACCTCGCCGAGGTCCTTGGTGCGCACGCTCGCGAGGGCGGTATCCGAGAAGTTCGCGATTTTTTTCTGCGCGCCCGCGCCGTACTGCATCACCTGCGCCGAGGACGTGATGTCGATCTTTTCCACGAAGTCGTCCACGACCTTCCGCTCCTCGGGGGAGAGGGTCACCTCCGGGACGACCGGTTCGGCGGGCTTCTTTTCTTCGGCGGACGCTTCGGGCTCCACGCCGTCGAGCGTCAGGGTGGGGATGGAGGGCGCGCTCTCCTCCGGTTCGAGTGTCAGTTTCAGATCTGTCATAGCAAATGGACCTCCTTCATGGTTCTCCTTTTTTATTTTTCCAAAACCGCGTCGCGGTCAGTTTCCTTCGTCGTCTGCGTTCGGGTCGAGCCGCAGGGCGGGGATGCCCGCGGCCGGCGGCGCGCTCTGCTGCGCCGCACCGCCCGCGCTTTTCACTTCCGGGGCGGGGTCTCCGGCGAGGCCCTCCTGCTGCAAAATGGATTCCATCACGCTGATGTCCGCCGCGATGTCCATGGCGTCGCTGGAAAAGAGCGCGTCGAGCTGCTTTTCGAACGCCGAGGCGATCGTCTCCATGATGCCCTCGATCTCGAACATCGTGCGCTGGATGTTCTCGCCCTTCACGCGCTGGCGGGAGAGCTTTTCATAGCTCTCGAGCAGCTTCAGCGTGGTCGGGAGATAGTAGTTCATGAAGCGCCGGATCTGCGGCGCCTGGTCGGGGTGCTCCGTGATATAGGCGAAGATGTCCGCCGAGGCGTTTTCCATCCGGGTGATCCGTTCGCTCATCACCTGGTCGGGGATGCGATCGTTCGCCTCCCGGAGCTTTTTGAGATACCCGTACCCGTCGTCGATGATCCTGTCCACCTCGGGGTTCCCAGTGGAAGCGCGTCTGGGCGTCTCGGGCGCTTTCGGCTTTTCGGGCTGAGGCGGCGTCTCCTTCTTCTCCTCCTTTTCCTCTACGGGCACGACGACCTTTTTGCCTTTGAAGAGCGCGTACTTCCCGAGGAGGAACCCGCCGATGGCGACCGCCGCGAAGGCCGCGAAGTGCGTCCAGCGGAAGAGGGGCAGGTTCAGCGCGTAGATCACGCAGAGGATCCCGACGAACCAATACGGGAGGTTCGAGGGCTTGCGCTGCACCACGGTCTTCGGCCGGGGCGGCTGGGGGACCTGCTGCGCCGTTTTCTGCGGCGTTTTCACTGCGGGGCGCGGCGGGACCGGCGCGCGCGGGGGCGGCACGGGCCGCGCATAGCGCGTGTTCTGCGGCGCGGCGGTGGGCGGCGCGTAGCGGTAGCCTGTATTCTGTTGTCCGTTTGTCCGGTTCTGCACGGTTTGATTCACCTGCCGGGGCGGCGCGTTTTGTGCGGCTGCCCTTGATTTTTGGCCTGCCTTCCAGGCCGCGCGTTCCATGGCCGCGTCGAACTTCCGCACGGCGCTGCGCGCGCTTCGGACGGCCTGCTCAGAGAGGATGCCCGCGTCCGCGAGCTCTTCGGCCACCGAGTTCATGATCTTCTGCACGACGGGGCTTTCCCCGGTGTTCCCGCCGTCTCGCGTCTGTTTCTCCGTTTTCGACACCGTCCTCCCGCGCTTGGCCAAATTTCTTTCTTATATATATCATTATACGTTCTTTTCCCGCGCGCCGTCAAGCCGCGCCGGGAAAAGTTCCCACTTCGTTCATATCCGGGACTATGCGCCTTCCGGGCGGCTGACGGCCTTCGCCAGCTCCTTCGTATCGATCTCCCGCTCGGTGCCGTCCTCGCTCTTCACAAAGTAGTGGACGCGCTCCTCCCCGTGGATCCCCAGCACGTTGTATTTGACGTCGAGCGCGAGCGTCGGCAGCGCGCCGAACATGGCGACGGATTCCGCCGGGCGGTACTCGAGATCGAGAAGGCGCTGGGGAGACGGGTCCCCCTCGTCATTCGAGAGCGGGACGGTGACGGCGGCAAAGAGCAGCGCGGCGGCGAGCAGCAGCGTGCCAAGGATGTCCATCCAGCGGCAGCCGGTGAAGCGCTCCGCCTGCCCGGCGCGCCGCAGCAGACAGCTTCGCTGGAGCGTGAACTGGAAAACGAGCGGCGGCAGCATCAAAAGGAGGAACGCCCAGTTTTGCCGCAGCGCGGAAAACCACATCTCCGGCGGCGCGTCGCTCGCGGAGAAGGGGGAGAAAAACGTCCCGCGCGAGACGAAATGCACGAGGTCTGCGGCGACGAACACACAGCAGCCTGTGAGAAAGATGCTCTGCAGGATGAACCCCACGGTCCGCACGGGGATCACGCGCGAGAGGAACAGCGCCGCGCCGCCCGCCGCCAGCGCGAACAGCAGCTTATAGAGCGTCACGGGCATCTTGAGGAACAGAGAGAGCGCGAGCTCGATGTAGACGGTGAAGCAGAACGGAAAGAGCAGCGTCACCAAAGAGGTGCGTTCCCGGCGCGTGCGGCGTCGTTCCATGTATATCCCTCCCGAAACGGTCTGAAATCGCAAACGAAATACAAAAACAGTATACTACATTTCGCCGCGTTTTTCAATGCGTCTCTTTGATTTTCCGCGCCAATCTCTGACAGGGCGTTTAATTCGCGAAAATCGCGGTATAGTAAGCCGTACAGGGCATGCCCTGCGGCCATTTGGCCGGAACTTATGAGGAAAGGATGACCAGAATATGATGAGAAACGCAGCGGCGTTCCTGCTCGCCCTGCTCCTCCCGCTGACCTTCACCGCCTGCGGGCGCCGGGCGGACGGCGGCGCTTCGGGGACGATCTCCTCCGGCGCCTCGTCGGACCGTGCGGACGCTTCCCGCGCCCCCGGGAAGGACAGCACGACGAGCGGCGAGGGCACCGTGAACACCTATGAGAACGCCGGAGAGGGCGACCTCGTGACGGGGCTCCTGTCGTTTCGGGACACGCTCAGCGACCTCTACGGGGATATGTACTATCCGGACACGCAGATGACGGAAGCGCAGATCGAAAACGAGATCGGGCTGGACCGTTCCCTTTATGAAGAGATCTACGCGGAAAACACGGCCCAGAAAGCCCACCCGGATACCTTCATCGCCGTGAAGGCGAAGGACGGCAGGGAGGACGATGTGCGGCGAAAGCTGGAGGACTACAAGCAGAAGCTCCTTCGCGACAACGACTTTGCCGCAAACACGGACAAGGTGAACGCCGCGCAGATCTTCCGGGCCGGGGACTATGTGTTCTTCGTGCTCGCCGGCGACGTGGAAGACGCCGGGGAGGAGACGGATCTCGCCAAAGCGTTCGGGGACGTGGTGCGCCGCGGCGCGGACGCGATCCGAAATGCCGTCTCGAAAACCTGAGTTTTCCCGGATTTGCGCAAAAAATCCCTTGAAAAAGGAGGGCCCGTGTGGTATGATGGTAGAGAACCGAAATGCCGCACGGCTCTTTTTTTGTGCGGATTTCAAACAAGGGGGAGGAGCCGGTGGAAAAGATCGGGAAACTGTTTTCGGGCGTTCGCGCCGCGATCTTCGACGTGGACGGGACGCTGATCGATTCGATGCCCATGTGGCACGAGATCGACGCCGTTTACGCGGCGCAGAAGGGATTCGTGCTGACGCCGCAGATGACGCGCGAGCTCGATACGCAGCACCTTGCGGACTGCGCCCGGTATTTTCGGGAAAAATGCGGCGTGCAGGAGAGCGAGGAGGAGATCGTCCGGGAGATCGTGGCGCTTGCCGCGAAGGGCTACGCGGAGGACGTGCCCGAGGTCCCGGGGGCAAGGGCGCTGCTCGCCGGGATGAAGCGGCGCGGGATGCACGTCGCGCTCGCGACGGCGTCCGATCTCACGGCGCTCGCGTCCGCGCTCGAAAGGCTCGGGCTTTCGGGACTCATCGACGCGGCGGAGAGCTGCGACAGGATCGGGGCGGGGAAGGACCGCCCGGACGTGTACTTCCGGTGTGCGGAGCGGTTCGGCGCGCGGCCGGAGGAATGCGTCGTCTTCGAGGACGCGCGGTACGCGCTGCGCACGGCGCGCGCGGCGGGCTTTCGGACCGTCGCGGTGCTGGGGAGCGAGGAGGACCTTAAGGAGCGCGAAGCCCTGCGGGCGCTCGCGGACCTCGCCGTGGAGGACCTGAGGGACCTCGCGCGGAAAATTTCGGAAATGAAAGGATAAGCGTATGTTCAAAAGGTTTAAGGATAACTTTATCGGGGACCGGAAGTTTTACAGGAGCCTGCTGTTCCTCGTTCTGCCGATGATCGTGCAGCAGGGCATCACGAGCTTCGTGAGCCTGCTCGACAATGTGATGGTGGGACGGCTCGGCACGGAGAGCATGAGCGGCGTCGCCATCGTGAACCAACTCCTGTTCATCTTCAACCTCGCGGTCTTCGGCGGGCTTTCCGGCGCTTCGATCTTCGGCGCGCAGTTTTTCGGGAAGGGCGACCATCAGGGCGTGCGCTACGCGTTCCGGTTCAAGATGATCTTCTCGGTGGCGATGAGCTTTCTCGCCATCGTGGTGATGCTGCTCTTCGGCGAGCCGCTGATCGCGCTGTTCCTCACGGACGACGGCGGCGGGGACCTCGCGCTGACGCTCAACGAAGCGAAGGATTACCTGCTCGTGATGCTCATCGGGCTCGTCCCGTTCGGCGTCTCACAGAGCTATTCGAGCACGCTGCGCGAGACCGGCGAGACCGTCGCGCCGATGACGGCGAGCGTGATCGCCATCCTGACGAACCTCGTCCTCAACTACATACTGATCTTCGGCAGCTTCGGCGCGCCGCGGCTCGGCGTGATCGGCGCGGCCATCGCGACCGTGATCTCCCGCTATGTGGAAGCGGCGTACCTCGCGTTTCAGACGCACCGCTTTCCGCTCAAATACGTCTTTATCCAGGGGGCGTACCGCAGCCTCTATATCCCGGGCGACATCGTGCGCCGCATCTTCATTACCGGCGCGCCGCTGATGGCGAACGAGCTCCTTTGGAGCGTCGGGACCACGATGATCAACCAGAGCTATTCCACCCGGGGCCTCACGGTCGTCGCCGCGACGAACATCGCCGGCACGGCGTGGAACCTGTTCTCCATCATCATGTTCACGATGGGCAACGCGGTCTCCATCCTCATCGGGCAGCAGCTCGGCGCGGGGGAGATCGAGGAGGCGAAGCGCACCGACCGCCGTCTGCTCTTCTTCACCGCCGTGCTGCACGTCTTCATCGGCGCGGTCCTCGCGGCGTCCGCGCCGTTCATCCCGCTGATCTACAACACCGAGCCCCCCGTCCGGGAACTGACGACGAAGCTCCTCCTCGTGGACGCCTGCGCGCTCCCGATCCACGCGTTCATCCACGCCACCTATTTCACGATCCGCTCCGGCGGCAAGACGTTCGTCACGTTCCTCTTTGACTGCGTGTATACCTGGTGCTTCCCGCTGCCGATCGCGTTCTTCCTCTGCCGCTTCACGGCCCTGCCCATCGTCTGGGTGTTCTTCTGCGTGCAGTTCATCGACGTCGTGAAGGTCGTCATCGGCCTCATCCTCCTGAAAAGCGGCATGTGGGCCAACAACATCGTCGCCGACGAGGGCTAAGGGAGCTCCGCTCCCTCAGCCCCGAGGGGGTTTGCCCCCTCACCCCCTAAGGTCGCGCCAAGGTCGCGCCTTTCTGAAGAAATGCGCCCGAAAGACTTCAACGTGGCTCGACC
>CANRMW010000048.1 GCA_947631835.1 uncultured Clostridia bacterium
CGCTCCCCGCCAGCTTCCGTAGAGCAAACGAGCCGGGCTCTGCCCGCCCGCCGGAGGCAAAGCCTTCGGTGGAGTACTGCGCCCAAAGACTTTTCCCTTGCCCCGGTCGAGACACATCGAAGTCTTTTGGGCGCTTTTCTTCAGAAAAGCGCGACCGTAACGGGGCGAGGGGGCAAAGCCCCCTCGGGGGTTCCAAGGGGCAAAGCCCCTTGGGCGACCTTTAGAACCGGAAGTCGCGGCGGTTATCGTTTTTGATGTGTTCGAGGTTTTCGGCGGCGATGCGGCGGACCTTGTCGTTCGGGATGCGCTGCAGCTCCTTTTCGATCATCTCGAAGCCGACCTTCTTCGTCTCGGGCGAGGCGTAGTCCACGAGATACTCGCAGAGGGTCATGAGGGCGTTCGGGTGGCAGCAGTTGAGGATCTGGCCGCTCTTGCACAGGCTCATGAAGCGGTCGCCGGTGCGGCCCTCGCGGTAGCAGGCGGTGCAGAACGACGGGATGTGCCCGTTCTCCATCAGCCAGCGGACGACCTCGTCGAGCGTGCGCTGGTCGGAGACGTCGAACTGCTCGGTGTCGTGCGGGCGCTCCTCCTCGGTGTAGCCGCCGACGGAGGTGCGCGAGCCGCCGGAGACCTGCGATACGCCGCAATTCAGGAGCTTCGCGCGGACGGCCTCGGTCTCGCGGGTGGAGATGATGATGCCGGTATACGGCACGGCGAGGCGGATGCACGCGGTGATCTTCGCGAAGGTGTCGTCGTCGATGCCGTTGTCGAACTGGTCGGGGTCGATGTCGTCGGCTCTTTTCAGGCGCGGGACGGAGATCGTGTGCGGGCCGACGCCGTGCACGGCCTCGAGGTGTTCCGCGTGCATGATGAGCCCCGCGAACTCGTACTTATAGAGTTCGAGGCCGAAGAGCACGCCGAGCCCGACGTCGTCGATGCCGCCCTCCATCGCGCGGTCCATCGCCTCGGTGTGGTAGTTGTAGTCGTGCTTCGGGCCGGTCGGATGGAGCTGGAGATAGCTCTCCTTGTGGTACGTCTCCTGGAAGAGGATATAGGTGCCGATCCCGGCCTCCTTGAGCTTGCGGTAGTTCTCCACGGTCGTCGCGGCGATGTTGACGTTGACGCGGCGGATGTCGCCGTTCTTGTGGTGGACGGAGTAGATCGTCTTGATGCACTCGAGGATGTACTCGATCGGGTTGTTGACCGGGTCTTCGCCGGCCTCGATCGCAAGGCGCTTGTGGCCCATGTCCTGCAAGGCGATGACCTCGGCCTTGACCTCCTCCTGCGTCAGCTTTTTGCGCGGGATGTGCTTATTGATGTGGTGATACGGACAGTATACGCAGCCGTTGACGCAGTAGTTCGAGAGGTACAGCGGCGCGAAAATCACGATGCGGTTGCCGTAGAACGCGAGCTTGATCTCCTCGGCGATCTCGTACATCTTTTTGATCTTCTCCGGGTCCTCGCACGCGAGCAGCACGGACGCCTCGCGGTGCGTCAGCCCGGCGCAGACGCAGCCGGTCGCGGTCTTCTGCGGGCGGGCCTTCTCGAGGATCCGATCGACGAGCTCGAGGTCGTTCTTGTGCGCCTCGGCGTAGGCGAGCGTTTCCTTGATCTCCTCGTCGTTGATAAATTCATCCGCGATGAGGGACTTCGGGTCATACTTGAATGCCATTTGAAATTCTTCCTTCCAATTTTTAATCTATCTTTGGCGCCTGTAAACCGGCGTCTGCGGTCTGTTTTCTGTCGCCCCGGTCGGTGACGACCTCGTAGCCGATGGAGGCCATGCGCGATGCGAGGCAGTCCTTGCACTGGGCAGATTCCTCGCCGGTGCAGATCTTGTTGTCGTAGAGCATATATTTCTTCCGCACGGAGACCGGCGAGAGGTTCGGCATGACGACGTTCGCGCCGCTCTCGATGCCCATCTCGCGGCCGAGCGGATGGATCGTCCCGAGCGCCGTCGTCGAGGGCAAGAGCACCGTCGGGCAGAGCAGCCGGATGACGGAGAGCAGAAAGCACGTCAGCTCCACGGTCCCGGCGGGCCTGTCCCGGAAAACGGTGTCCTTGTGCGGGATGAACGGCCCGATGCCGCACATATCCGGCTGGAACGAGGCGATGAACGCGAGGTCCTTCGCGAGCGTCTGCGGCGTCTGGCCCGGCGAGCCGACCATGAACCCGCAGCCCACCTGATACCCGAGCGCCCTGAGGTCCCTAAGGCACCGCATCCGGTTGTCGAACGACATCTCCTTCGGGTGGAGCGATTCGTAGTGCGCCTTGTCCGCCGTCTCGTGGCGGAGCAGATACCGGTCCGCCCCGGCCTCGCGCAGCGCCTTGTAGCTCTCAAAACTCCGCTCGCCCATCGAAAGCGTCACGGCGCAGTCGGGGAACCGGCTTTTGAGCGCGCGGACGATCGAGCCGAGCACTTCGTCGGTGTAGTAGCCGTCCTCGCCGCCCTGCAGGACGAAGGTCCGAAAGCCGAGGCCGTAGCCCTCTTCGGCGCAGAGCAGGATGTCCTCCTCGGTCAGGCGGTAGCGGTCGGCGTTCGCGTTCGAGCGCCGGATGCCGCAGTAAAGGCAGTCGTTCTTGCAGATGTTGCTGATCTCGATCAGCCCGCGCACATAGACGGCGTTTCCGTAGACGGCCTTTCGCACCGCGACGGCCTTTTCGCGCAGGCGCGCGGCGGCCTCTTCGTCCCGGCCCTCGATGAGCGCCGCGTATTCCGGCTCCGAGAGGTGTTCCCCGGCGCAAAGGCGCTCCACGAGTGCGGCGACGCGCTCAGTCATCGGCGCCGACCCCCGAGAACGCGGTCTTCACCTGCACGCCGTCGAGCTTTCCGACCTTCCCCGCGAGCGCGGAGATCGTGTCCTGCGGCGCGTCGATCGCAATGGAGATGATGTTGATCTTCCGCGCGCGGTACGGGATGCCCATGCGCCCGATGATCCATTCGCCGTATTCGTGCAGCAGCGCGTTGAGCTGCTCCACGGTTTCCGTCTTTTCCACGATGATGCTCATCACGGCGACCCTTGTCTGCATAAGATGCCCTCCTGAAAAACAAAAATTGCCGTTCCCGAAGGCACGGCAGCGCAAAACCGGGCGAACGCCCGAGCGATTTTCCGCACCTTTCACGCAGGGACTCCTTTGTGTCAGGAACAGCATCAGTATAGCACGTTTTTCGGGAAAAGTAAAGCCCCGACTTTTTCCAATTTCAGCGCGTTTTGCGCAGGCGGGAAGGACCCGGCGCGGCGCGCGCGGTCGAGGCGAGAAAGACAAGGGACGCGCCGAGCAGCGCGGCGGCGGCGGGCCACGACCCGGAGGCGGGCACGGCGGCAAGGCCCGGCGTCAGCGCGGCGGCGGATGCCGCGGCGGGGAAGAAAAAGTCGAGGATGCAAAAGCAGAGTGCGCAGGCCGCGCCGTTTAGAAAACGGGAGGCGAGGTAGACCGCCGGGCGGCAGGGCGCGCCGTTTGGGAAAAAGGCGAAGAGCTGCGCGTGGATGCACAGGCCGCCGAAGCCCAGCAGGAACGCGGCGGCCGACGGGGGAAGGCGCCAGTACGCCGCGCGGCCGACCCCGGCGGTGACTTCGAAAAAGCCGGTGAGCAGCGTATCCGAGCGGGCGGCGGGCAGGCCGAGGCGCGTGAGCAGGACGGTCAGAAAGCGGAACACGCCCGCCGCGCGGAGCACGGCGATCCCGCCGGAAAACGCGGTGACGAACGCGCAGAGCGTCGCCATCGCGGAGGTCCCCCCGCGAACGGCGCGTGCGAACGCGCCCGAGGACTTTGCGGGGAGCGCGGGGGAAGGGCGCGCGGGAGGGGGCGCGAAGCGGGCGAGGACCGCGCCGAACAGAAGCGGCGGGAGGCTGGTCGCGGCGAGCAGCAGCACGCCCCGGTTCCCGCCGCCGAGGAGCGGCCCGACATACGAGACGGTGAACGCGAGGCCCGGCGCGGTGCAGAAGAGCAGCAGCCGCGCGGCCTCCTTTTCGGAAAGCTGTCCGGCCGCGAGCAGGTCGGCGGTGATCCGCGCGCCGGCGGGGTACCCCGCGAGCAGCCCGAAGACAAGCGCAGGCGCGGCGGCCTCCGGCAGGCGGAACACCCGGCGCAGAAGGGGCCCGAACGGGCGGAACAGCAGCGCCGCCGGTCCGCTCTGCGAGAGGGCGGAGGCGAGGATCACGAAAAAGAACAGCGACGGCACGAGCGCCGTGAGGCATACGGAGATCCCTGCGGCGACGCCCGCGGCAAGCTGTGTGCGGTACCGGAGCGCGAGGACGCAGGCAAGGAGCAGGAGCGCGGCCTCCGCGGCGTTTTTCGTTTTTGTTTTCACCCGTATCCCTCCCGTTATGCGGTCTGTTCCCCATTCTATGCGCGCGGCGTCCCGCATAGTATGGCGGAGAAGAAAAAAGGGGGACGGATATGGGAAAGACGGACGCGCTGCGTTTTGGAGTGACGGGCGGGGACTTCCGCACGGAGATCCTCGGCAGCCACAGACTGTTGCTGGAGGGCTCGGGCGGCATGCTGGAGCTTTCCCCGGAGCGGATCGGTTTCCGCTGCGGGCGCAGGGAGGTCTGGGTGACGGGAGAATCGCTGACGCTGGTCTGCGTGGACGAGGACGCGGCGGTGATCACGGGGCGGATCGGGACGGTGGAATACCGATGATGCAGAGGATCACACGCTGGCTGTTCGGCACGGCGGAGGCGAAGGTCAGCGGGGATACGGCGCGCTTTTTGAACATCGCGGTGCGCAGCGGGATCGTGCCGCTCGAAACGCGGACGGAGGACGGCTGTCTTTTTCTGAAGGTCAGGGCGCGGCAGTTTCGGGCGCTCCACGCCGTAAAGGTGCGGACCGGCGCGAGGGTGCGCCTTGCAGCAAAGGGCGGGCTCCCGTTTTACACGGCGCGGGCCGCGCGGCGGCCGGGGCTGCTTTTCGGGGCGGCGGCGGCGGTCCTCCTTTACGCGCACCTTTCCGGCTTTTACTGGGGCGTCTCCGTGGAGGGGGACGCGCCGTACAGCGATTCCGAGATTTTGGCGGCCGCGGCGGACGCCGGCGTGTTTTTCGGCGCGCGGCGGGAAACGCTCGACGCGCAGGTCGCCCGGCACGCGATCGAGGGGGCGCTGCCAAAGCTCGCTTGGGTCGCGGTGAACACGGACGGCTGCTACGTCACGCTCTCCGTGCGCGGCGTCCGTGCGCCGGAGGCGCGGGACGACGCTTCCGGCGTCTACCATGTGCGCGCGCGGCGCGGCGGGCTGATCCGAAGGATCGAGGCGGAGCGCGGGACGGTCGAGGTGCAGGTCGGGACGTATGCCGAGGCGGGGAGCCTGCTCGTCTCGGCGGTGCGGACCATCGGGGACCCGTGGGGCGAGGCGCCGCTCGTGAACCTCTATACGCACGCGAAGGCGCGGGTGTTCGCGGAGACGGTCCACGAATTTACCGGCGTCTGCCCTTTGACCGAGCAGGTGCTCCGGGAAGAGGTCCTTGGGGAGCGGCGCGCGCTCGTGCTGTTCGGGGTGCGCATCCCGCTGACGTTTTCCGGCGCGGCGGACGGGGACCGTTCCGTCTACCGGAAAACGCCGCTCACGCTGCTGGGAAAGACGCTGCCGATCTGGACCGAAACGCTCCGCACGGTGCGGCTCGTGCCGGAGAACGCCGCGTATACCGGCGAGGAGGCGGCGTTTCGGGCGCGGGAACGCGCGCGGGCCATGCTGGAAAACCAGCTCGGGGAGAGCGGAGAGCTCCTTTCCGAAACGGAGCGGATCACCGTTTCCGACGGCGCGGTGTATGTGACGCTGCGCTGCACGCTGCTGGAGGACATCGCCGAGGAGGTGGAGATGACGGAGGAGGAGCGCGCAGAGGCCGAGGCAAAGCTGCTGGAGCCGCCGATGTGACCGGCGATTCGCGCGTGTTTGTAGGATTTGTATACGAGAAAGGAAGATTTTCGTAAGTATTGACTCTCCCTTTTCCACCGAAAGAATGCTATAATATAGACGGCGCAGAAAAGGCGCGAAAAAATCTTTTTGGAGTATTCTTTTCTTTGGAAAAACACATTCAAGTGCAAAACGCCTCGCATCTTGCGGAGCTCTTCGGGAGCTTCGACGCGAACGCGAAGCGGATCGAAAAGCGGTTCGGCGTGCAGCTTTCCTGCCGGGATGCGGAGCTGAGGATCTCCGGCGGAGAGAGCGGCGTCCTTTCGGCGGAACGGACGGTGAGGAGCCTCTTGGAGCTTGTGGAAAAGGGAGAAACGCTCAACGACCAGAACGTGGGCTACTGCATGGACACCGTGGCGGAGGAGGGCGAAGCGCCGCTGCTTCCGCTCACGGGGGACTGCGTCTGCGTGACCCACGCGGGAAAGCCCGTGAAGCCGAAGACCCTCGGGCAGAAGAGATACTGCGACAGCATCCGGCAGAATACCGTGACCATCGGGGTGGGGCCCGCCGGCACGGGAAAGACGTATCTCGCCGTGGCGCTGGCGGTCGCGGCGTTCCGCGCGCAGCAAGTGAACCGGATCATCCTGACGCGGCCGGCGGTGGAGGCCGGGGAAAAGCTGGGCTTTCTGCCCGGCGACCTGCAGCAGAAGGTCGATCCGTATCTCAGGCCCCTCTATGACGCGCTCTTCGATATGCTCGGCGCGGAGACGTACCAGCGCTATGTGGAGCGCGGGAGCATCGAGGTCGCGCCGCTCGCCTATATGCGCGGGCGGACGCTCGACGACAGCTTCATCATCTTGGACGAGGCCCAGAACACCACGGTCGAGCAGATGAAGATGTTCCTCACGCGTCTCGGGTTCAACTCGAAGATGGTCATCACGGGGGACATCACGCAGATCGACCTGCCGGACGGGAAGCGTTCCGGCCTTCGGGATGCGATGCGCGTGCTCAGGAATGTGGAGGACATCGCGGTGTTTCGCTTTACGGAGCGGGACGTGGTGCGGCACCGTCTGGTGCAGGACATCATCCGCGCCTATGAGCGCGCCGCGCAGCAAAAGTGAGAAAGACCGCCGGGATCCCCCGGGAACACAGATGCGGAAACGGAATACAGCCGAATACAACGAAAGGAACAGGCACACCATGGAAAAGGTGCGAGTCATCATCACGAACGATCAGAAAACCGTAAAGATCCCCACGGGCATCCGGATGCTCATCCGGCGCTGCTGCCATGCGGTGCTTCGGATGGAGGAATTTAACCAGCCGGCAGAGATCAGCGTCACGTTTGTGAACAACGAGCAGATCCGCGAGCTGAACGCGCAGTACCGGGACAAAGACAGCGTCACGGACGTCCTCTCCTTCCCGATGGGGGAAAACGGCGTCTACGATACGAATATGGATACCGGGGCGAAGATCCTCGGGGACATCGTCATCTCCATGGAGACCGCCATGGAGCAGGCGAAGCGCTATGACCACAGTTTGGAGCGCGAGGTGGGGTACCTCACCGCCCATTCCATGCTGCACCTGCTGGGATACGACCACGAGCAGGGCGGCATCGAGCGCGTCCGGATGCGGGAAAAGGAGGAGCTCGTCATGTCGCAGCTCGGGCTGCCCGGCACGTCGAGCTATACCGCGCTGTGACGCGGGACAGGGAAACGAAGGCGGGCGCGGCGCGCGGGAAAACGCCGCGCCCCCAAAGTCTTTTCTCCTCCTTCTTTTATGCCGGACGGGGCCTGTTTTCCGTCCTCCGATCGGAACGGAACATGCGTATACACGCGGTCGCTGCGGTATACGTTTTGTTTTTTTCACCGTTTCTCGGCGTGTCGAGGGGAGAATACGCCGTGGAGCTGCTCTGTTGCGGGCTGGTCTTCGCGGCGGAGTGCATGAACACCGCGCTCGAAACGCTCGCGGACCGCGTCCATCCCGAGCGCCACCCGCTGATCGCGAAAGCGAAGGACGCCGCTGCCGGCGCCGTGCTCGCCGCGGCGCTTTTCTCGGCCGCCGTCGGGGTGGTGATCCTTTGGCGGCCCGCGGCGCTGTACGCGCTGCTGCTGTCGTTCCTCGCCCACCCGCTTTGGATCGCCGCGCTGCTCGTCTCGCTGGCGCTCGCCGTTTGGTTCATCCTTCGGTCGGGGGGCGCGAAAAAAGAACCGTCGTCAGAGGAGGGAAAACCTTGAAGGAGATACAGAACCCCGCCGAGGAGCGGGCCGCGTTCATCGCCATCGTCGGGCGGCCGAACGTCGGGAAGTCCTCGCTTTTGAACCGGCTCATCGGGGCGAAGCTCGCCATCGTTTCGAAAAAGCCGCAGACCACCCGCACGCGGATCATGGGCGTCTGGACCGAAGGGCCCGTGCAGCTCGTGTTCATCGATACGCCGGGGCTCATCAAGCCGAAGAGCCCGCTCGGGGATTTCATGGTGCGCAGCGTCACGCAGTCCGTCGCGGGCGTGGACGCCTGCCTGCTCGTCACGGAGGCGGACACGCCCGTCTCCAAGGCCGACGAAGAGCTCTGCGCGCGCTTTCGGGCGCTGGGTGTGCCGGCCGTCCTCGCGGTGAACAAGATCGACCTGCTCGAGGACAAGACGAAGCTGATGGCGCAGATCGCGTCGCTTTCGAAGCTCTACGATTTCGACGCGGTGGTGCCGGTCTCTGCGCGCGACGGCGACGGCCTCGGCATTTTGAAGGACGAGCTCTCGAAGCTCGCCATGCCCGGCGGACATCTCTTCCCGCCGGATACGCTCACCGACCAGAGCGAGCGGACGCTCGCCGCCGAAATGGTGCGGGAGAAGATCCTGCGGTTCACCGAGCAGGAGATCCCCCACGGCGTCGCCGTCGTCACGGAACGGATGCGCGAGGAAAAGGACATCACGCACATCGACTGCACGATCTACTGCGAGCGCGCCGCCCACAAGGGCATCCTCATCGGCAAGGGCGGCCAGATGCTCAAAAAGATCGGTACGCGCGCCCGCGAGGACATGGAGCGCTTCTTCGATACGAAGATCGACCTGCAGCTCTGGGTCAAGGTCAAGGAGGACTGGCGTCAGCGCCCCGAGACCCTCGCCGCCCTCGGCTTCGACGCGAAATCCTTGGAGGACTGACCAAACTTTTCTGCCAAACTTTTCTGGAAGAAAAGTTTGGATCAAAAGACTTTATCGTTTGCTCTACGCTGGCTTGTATTAGGCGGAAGCAAATTCACCGCACAAACCCAGTTTTCGGCGCGGGAGGAAAGCCCACTGGAAGCACCGGCGAAGTTCGCGGAGCGCGGGCAAAGCCCGTTTCGGCACCTGCGGTGCGGCGGTGTTCGACCTACGCTGGCTTGCGGAGAACGGAAGCAAAGTTCCCTGCTCCGACCAAGTTTATGGCGCGGGGGGAAAGCCCACTGGAAACGCCGGAGAAGTTCGCGGAGCGAACGACTGGCGCGACGAAACGGCCCTTGGCCGCGACCAACGCGACTTAAAAGTTCTTTTGTCTCCTTTTCTTACAAGAAAAGGAGGGGATTTCCTTGCATAGCGGGATATAGGCGGCGGACACACTTTTCCAAAACGGAAACGGAGAAGGAAAGGATGTGTTCGAAATGCGGGGAGAGCGGAGACAGAGGGCCGAACTGCGGGAAGAACGGGAACAGGGGGCGGAAAGCGCGGCGTGGGATGCGTTTTACCGTTCCGGGAAGATCGAGGACTACATTCGCTACGCGCAGTGGAAGGCGCGGGCGCGGTCATCGGGGGAAACGGATGACGACGAAGACGAAAGGACTTATTATTAAGGAGCAGGTGGTCGGAGAGAGCGACCGGATCGTCACGGTGCTGACGCGGGACATGGGGGTGCTGCGCGCGTTCGCGCGGCGGGCGAAGAACCCGAAGGACTCGAAAAGCGCCGGGACGCAGCTCCTGTGTTACAGCGCGCTCACGGTTTACAGCGGGCGCGACAAGTACATTATTTCCGACGCGCGGCCGGAGGAGGTCTTTTTCGGGCTCCGGCGGGATGTGTCGGCGCTGGCGCTCGCGCAGTATTTCTGCGAGACGGCGTACCTCACGGTCCCAGCGGAGACGGATTCGGAAGCGCCGCTCAGGATCATCCTCAATTCGCTGCACTTCCTCGCGAACGGGACGCGTCCGCAGAAGCTGCTCAAGGCCGTGACGGAGCTGCGCCTGCTCTCGACGCTCGGGTACCTGCCCGACCTCGTCGCGTGCGCGGACTGCGCGGCGTATGAGAGCGACCCGATGTATTTCCTCCCGGAGAGCGGCCTGCTGCGCTGCGGGGACTGCGCCGGGGAGGAGGACGTCCGGCGGGGCGTGCGCCTCTCCCCGGGGGCGCTCACGGCGATGCGGCACATCGTCTACTCGGATTTTAAGAAGCTCTACGCGTTTTCTTTGCCGGAGCCCGCGCTTTCGGAGCTTGCGGACGCGTCGGAACGGTATGCGCTGCACATCCTGCACACGATGCCGAAAACACTGGAATTTTACAGATCCTTTGCGGAATGAGTTTTGGAGGAGATATGAACAGAGACAGCAGAGCCTTGGAGCTCGACAAGATCTTGCAAAGACTCGCGGAAGAGGCGTCTTCCGCGGACGCCGCCGAGCTTGCGCGGCAGATCGAGCCGGAGACCGATCTTTCCCGCGTGGAAAAGCGTCTTCGGGAGACGGACGACGCGTTCGTGCTCTCGGCAAAATACGGCTCGCCGAGCTTTTACGGCATGACGAACGTCACGAACGCGCTGCGCCGGGCGCAGGCGGGCGGCGTACTCGGGCTCGCGGAGCTGCTCAAGGTCTCCGCGACGCTGCATGCCTTCCGCGCGATCCACGACTGGAGCAGCCGCGGCGGCGGGACGGCGACGTCCCTCTCCGACCTGTTCGGGGCGGTCGTCCCGAATAAGTTCCTCGAGGAACGCATCGACACGACCGTGATGAGCGAGGAGGAGGTCGCCGACTCCGCGAGCGCCGCGCTCGCGACGATCCGGCGGCGCATCCGGCAGGCGGGCCTGAGGATCCGGGAGAAGCTGGACCAGATGATCCACTCCCAGACGTATTCCAAGTACTTACAGGAGGCGATCGTCACCCAGCGCGGCGGGCGGTACGTCGTGCCGGTGAAGGCCGAGTACCGCAGCGAGGTGAAGGGCCTGATCCACGATTCCTCCGGCAGCGGCGCGACCGTGTTCATCGAGCCGGTCGCCGTGGTGGAGGCGAACAACGAGATCCGAATGCTCCGCGCCGAGGAGCTGGAGGAGATCGAACGCATCCTGCGGGAGCTCTCGCGGGAGATCGGCTCCTTTGCCGACGGCCTTTGCGCGAGCTGGGACGCGGCGGTGCGGCTCGACCTGATCTTTGCGAAGGCGTCGCTCGCGTATAAAATGAAAGCCGTCGTCCCGAAGCTGAACGACGCCGGGCGCGTGACGCTCTGCGCGGCGCGGCACCCGCTGATCGATCCGAAGACCGTCGTCCCGACGGATCTCTTCCTCGGGCGGGACTTCGACGCGCTGATCGTCACCGGGCCGAATACCGGCGGCAAGACCGTCGCGCTCAAGACCTGCGGCCTCCTCACGCTGATGGCGATGTGCGGCCTGATGATCCCCGCCGCCGAGGGCAGCGAGGTCTCCGTGTTCCGGCACGTCCTCGCGGACATCGGCGACGAGCAGAGCATCGAGCAGTCGCTCTCCACGTTCTCCGCGCACATGACGAACATCATCCGCATCCTCGGCGCCGCCGGGCCGGACAGCCTCGTGCTGATCGACGAGCTCGGCGCCGGCACCGACCCGGTCGAGGGCGCGGCGCTCGCCGTGTCCATCATCGAGGCGATGCGCGCGAAGGGCGCGAAGCTGATCGCGACGACGCATTACGCCGAGCTCAAAGCCTACGCGCTGAACACCCCCGGCGTCGAAAACGGGAGCTGCGAATTCGACGTGCAGACGCTCCGCCCGACCTACCGCCTCCTGATCGGCGTGCCGGGACGGTCGAACGCGTTCGCGATCTCCCGGCGGCTCGGGATGCCCGAGGCCGTCGTCGAGCGCGCGCAGGCGCTGATCTCCGAGGAAAACACCGCGTTTGAAGACGTCGTCGGGCGGCTCGAGGAGAGCCGCCGGGCGCTCGAGGACGAGCGCGAGGGCGCGGAAAAGGCGCGGCAGGAAGCGGAACACGCGCTTAAAGACGCCGAAGCGAAGCGCGCCGAGGCCGAAAACGCGGCGAAGCGCGCGATCGAGGAGGCGCGGCGCGACGCGTCCAGCCTCGTGCAGCAGACGAGGCGGCAGGCCGAGGCGCTGCTCGACGAGCTCGAAGCGCTGCGGAAACAGAAAAACCGCGAGATGTCCGCGGAGGACAAGGCCCGGCTGCGCAGCGGCCTCAGAGATCTGGAGAAGACGAGCGACCCCGTGCGCGAGCGCGTGCCGGACGGGCCGTACGTGCTCCCGCGCCCGCTCGTTCCCGGGGATGAGGTGCTGATCTATGACCTCGACAGGACCGCCACGGTGATCGAGATCGCCGGGG
>CANRMW010000049.1 GCA_947631835.1 uncultured Clostridia bacterium
TTCGGCATCCCGAGCCGCTGCGTGTATCCCCTCGGCACGCCGATCTGCGACGCGCTTTTTGACAGCGCCGCGCGGCAGGCGGCGCGGGACCGCTTCTTTGGCGCGCATCCCGGCTTTCTCGGAAAACGCGTCGTGCTCTTCGCGCCGACCTTCCGGGGCGGCGGGAACGGCAGCGCGTATTATCCGACGGACCGCTTCCCTGTGGACGCGCTGCTCCGCATGCTCCCGGAGGACACCGTCCTCGCGGTGAAAATGCACCCTTACATTTCGGAGCGCTTCCCCGTCTCCCCCGCGTTCGCGCACCGCTTCGCTGAGTGCTCCGGGGAAGGCGAACTGAACGAGCTGCTTTTCTCGGCGGACGTCCTCGTCACCGACTATTCCTCCTGTATTTTCGAGGCGGCGATCCTGAACCTGCCCACGCTGCTCTATGCGTTCGATCTGGAATCCTACACCGCAGAGCGGGATTTCTATTTTGACCCCGCCGCGATCCTGCCGGGAAAGCTCGTGCGGACGTTGGAAGCGCTCGCCAATGCCCTGATCCAAAATGATTTTGCCCCTGAGCGTCTCCGGGCCTTCCGGGAAACGGTCCGCTCCGCGGACGACGGCGCCGCGACCGCACGCGCCGCGCAGTGTGTCCGAAGGCTCGCGCTCGGGGAGAACAAAGGAGAATCTGCCCTTTGAACGCCTCTTTGACCATTCAGGAGCTGGAGTGGACGCGCCGTGAAAACGGCCGCCACGTCCTCTCCTTAGCCTTTCGCATCACCTGCCCGTTCGACCCCGCCGTGCGCTCGCCTCGCGTTGCGCTCCGCTTTTTCCGCGACGGAGAAGACCGCCGGCTCCCCGCGCAGTTGATCTCCTCAAATCCGGACGAGACCTTTTCCAAGGCGGTGCTTTTTCTGACCGCGAAGATCGAGACTTCCTACGTCTTCACGGATCCGTGCTTTGCGCCGTCCGAACTCCGCTTTGCGCTGGAATACGGGACGGAAACGGTTTTCCCTCTGCCCGTCGCGGCGGAATGCACGCTGCAAACCGAAAGCGATCCCGTGCTGGCCTCCGTCTCCCCGGACAAAACCGCGCTCTCCTTCGAGGGGGGCCCTGCGGAAACGCCGGTAAAAAAGAAAAAAAGGCCCTTCGCCGCCGGGATCACACTGCTCCATCATGTCCTGCTCGTGGTGCTCTCCCTTCTTCTTCTGCCATGGTTCCTGCTGGATTCCCTGCTCGCCGCCTGCGCGCTGATCCCCGCGTCCCCTTCCGTTCGGAAACGCCGGGGCGTCGCGATCCGCTTTTTGATGCAGCTCAAGGTCCTCTACGGCGCGCTCTGGCACGTTTCCGTCGGCCGGGCAGCCATTCAAAAAGCGCTGGGGCGTCTGTTCCGGATCCTCTGTTTTTTCTGCCCGATCCGGAAAAACCGCGTTTCCTTTTTCTCCTGCCGGCGGGACGGCCTGAGCGGGAATCCTGCCTTTGTCCATGAGGCCCTGTTAAAGCTCTCTCCCGTGCCGGAATTTCGTTTCCTGCTGCGGGACGATCCGCGCCTCCAGCTCCGTCCGCGCGCGCTCCTGCGTTTTCTGTATCTCTACGCCACGTCCTCGGTCGTCTTTGTGGACGAGTTTTTCCCGCTTTTGAACTATGTGCAGAAACGGCCCGGCGTCCGGCTGATCCAGCTCTGGCACGCGGTCGGCGCGTTCAAGACCGTCGGCTTCTCCCGGGTGGGCAAGCCCGGCGGGCCGAAGCAGTCCAGCCCAAATCACCGCCAGTATGATTTCGCGATCGTCTCCGGGGAAGCGGTTATCGGGCCGTATGCGGAGGCGTTCGGCCTTCCGGAAAACCGTCTTCTGCCGTTCGGCATGCCCAAGACGGATATTTTCTTTGACGAAGCCTATGCCGCAAAGACTCGGGAATCCCTGTATCAGACCTACCCGCAGTTGAAAGGCCGCCGTGTGATCCTTTTTGCACCCACGTTCCGGGGCGCCGGCCCGAGGAGCGCGTTTTATCCGCTGGAACGCTTTTCGCCCGCCGCCTTTGTCGATGCCGCGGGACAGGACGCCGTGCTGATCCTCAAGCTCCATCCGTTCTGCAAAGCGCGCTACACCGTTCCCGCCGAGTACAGCGGCCGCATTCTGGACCTCTCCGACGAGAGCGAGCTGAACGATCTGCTCTTTGTGACGGACCTTCTCATCACCGACTATTCCTCCTGCATTTTCGAGGCGTCCATGCGCGGGATCCCCATGCTCTTCTACGCATTCGATCTCGCATCCTACATCGTGACCCGGGATTTCTACTGCGAGTTTGCCTCTTTCGTCCCCGGGAAGATCGTGCAGACCGAGGAGGCGCTGCGGGAAGCCGTGCGAACGGGAGATTTCGAAGCGGAAAAGGTCGCGCCGTTTCGCGAAAAATTCTGCGGCTCTGCGGACGGAAACGCCTCGGCACGCGTCGCCCGGCTTACACAGAAGCTGCTCATGGAAACGGAGGGAAGCCTGTGATCCGTGTGTTGACCTACGGCACCTACGATCTTCTGCACTACGGCCACATCAATCTCCTGCGCCGCGCGAGGGCGCTCGGGGATTATCTCATCGTCGGTCTTTCCACCGACCGCTTCAACGCGCTCAAGGGCAAAACAGCGTTCCATGATTATGAGACGCGGAAAAGGATGCTGGAGGCCGTGCGTTACGTCGATCTCGTGATCCCCGAGGAGACTTGGGAGCAAAAGCTCGGCGACGTGCAGACCTACAAGGCGGACATCGTCGTGATGGGAAGCGATTGGAAAGGAAGCCCACGCTTTGAATATCTGCGGGACTACTGCCAGCTCGTTTATCTGGACCGCACGCCCGGCATCTCTTCCTCCGACATCAAGGAAAAGCTGCACCTCATCAAAGAGGAATAGGACATAACCGGATCCCGCTTTGCATACACTCTACCGTGAAACAAAAACGGGAGCGTGTCGCCATTGAAACGGATCGATAAAGAGCGGTTCTACGGGATCCTGATCGGGATCCTTCTGACGGAGCTCATCGGGCTCCTCTCCAACCTTGTCTCCGGGCCGAAATTCCCGGTCTATTCCTCCCTTTCCCTTCCTCCCGCCTCGCCGCCCGGCTGGATCTTCCCTGCCGTCTGGACCGTCCTTTACGCACTGACGGGCGCGTCGGGTTCTCTCGTTTTTGAGAGCGGCCGGAAGGAGCGTGCCTTTGCCCTCGGTTTTTTCGCCGCGCAGCTCGCCGTCCATTTCTTTTGGCCGGTCGTGTTCTTTCGTTTCGCGGCGTTCGGCTGGGCGACGGCGCTGGCAGCGCTGCTCTTCGTGCTCGCTGCGGTCGCGGGGTATCTTTTTTACCGGGTCGTCCCGATCGCAGGAAAGCTGTTCGTCCCTTATGTCCTCTGGTGCGCTTATGCGCTCTATCTTTCCGCCGGCGTTTTCTTTCTGAACCGTTAGAGGCGCCGTCGGCCCGCCCCATGCGTACTTCCCTTTGGAAGGGCCGGGCGGCGCTCCCGCTTTGCCGTGCAGTCAAAAGCGGCGCTGCGTTCTCCGCTCGGAGAGCACAGCGCCGCCTTTTACGTCTGCGGGTCTATTTCGGCCGACACGCGGCCTTTTCTTCGGGCCTTCTCCCACGAGGTCCTTTTCTATTTCACCGCGCCGCCGTATTCTTTTTCGAGGCGTTCGAGGATCACGTCGTCCGCCGGGCAGAACGCGTATTTGTGAATGTCCGAGACCGGGATCCACCGCAAGTCGTTGTGCTCCAGCAGCTTCGGCGTCCCGGATGCGATCCGCGCGTGATACAAAGCGAGGTAGACCTCAAGATCCGGGTAGTCGTGGAGCACGTCCATAAACAGCCCGGAGACCTCCACCTGCACGTCCAGCTCTTCCCGGCATTCCCGGCAAAGCGCCTCCTCCGGCGTTTCGCCGGGCTCGATCTTTCCCCCGACAAACTCCCACAGCAGTCCCCTTGCTTTGTGCGCGGGACGCTGACAGATCATAAACCGGTCCCCGTCCCAGATCAGCGCCGCGACGACCTCGGCATGGTTCTTTCCCGCACTCATAGCACGCAGTACCTCTCCATATACGCTTCCATGGCAGGGAGGATCTCGCCGTACTCGCCCGAATCCGCGAGAAAATCATGGATGTCCCGGACGTCTACGATGGCGTGGACCTGAAGGCCAAATTCTTCCTTCACTTCCATGATGGCGGTCTTGCCCGCCGTCTTTCCCACTTCACAGCGGTCAACCGAAATGAACATATCGTTCACGCGGATGTCCCCGCACGCGGAAAGGATCGGCATCGTCTCGCGCACGGCGGTCCCGGCGGTGATCACATCCTCGATGATGATGATCCGGTCCCCGTCCATGGGCTTGTAGCCGACAAGGCTGCCGCCCTCGCCGTGATCCTTTGCCTCCTTGCGGTTGAAAAAGTACGGCTTGCTGATTCCGTAATTCGTGTAGAGCGCAGCGGCCGTCGCCGTCGCGAGCGGGATCCCCTTATAGGCCGGGCCGAACATTGCGGTGAAGCGGTCGCCGACCGTCTCGGAAACGAGTGCGGCATAAAAACCGCCCAGCTTCGCGATCTGCTCCCCGGTCTTGTAGTTGCCCGTGTTCACAAAGTAGGGCGTCGTGCGCCCGCTTTTCGTGACAAAGCTCCCGAAGCGCAGCACGTCGGCGAACATCATAAACTCGATAAATTCCTTTTTTCTCTCTGTCAGCATGGCGATTTCCTTTCTGTTCTATCTCTATAAACGTTCTCAGGCAGCCGGCTCCCCGTCAAGAGCAAACGCGCCGTCCTCCGCCGTCCAGCGGCAAACCGTCAGGTCCGTGCCGTCGGTAAACGCCGCGAACGAAGCGCCCGCATCCGTCCGCAGGATCTCACACCCAAACGATTCGAGCGCCTCGATCGTCTCCCGGTGCGGATGCCCGTAGCTGTTGTCCTTTCCGCAGGAGATCACCGCGAAACGCGGGGAAACCGCGTACAGAAACGGGACGGAGGTGGCGGAATACGATCCGTGGTGCCCGCATTTGAGCACCTGCGCGGAAAGCGTCGCATCCTCGGAAAGCAGCCGCTCCTCGATCTCCCGCTCCGCGTCTCCCGTGAAAAGGAAGGAGACGTTCCCGAATGTGAACCGGACGACGGCCGAATAGTCGTTCATCTCCCCGAACCGGTCCCCCTCCTCGGGCGAAAGCACTTCAAAACGTGCGCCGTCCGGCGAAGGGATCTTTGTCCCCGCCGAGATCCCCCGCACCGTCGTCCCGGTCTCCTCGAGCGCGTCCAGCATTTTCTCGAACGTGACGGTCGTCGGAAGATCTTCATCCGGGAGGATGGGCATATAAAACGTGCCGATCTCATAGCTTCGGATCACATCCTCCATGCCGCCGATGTGATCGGCATGGGGATGCGTCGCGATCACGCAGTCCAGTTCGGTCACGCCGAGCGCCTCGAGGTCGCCGTGCAGCGCGTCCCACGAATCCCGCAGCCCCGCGTCGATCAGCATCGTATATGTCCCCGCGCGGATCAGCGCGCTGTCGCCCTGTCCCACGTCAAAGAAGTAGACCTCCGCCTCTTCGGAACGCTCGGCGGCTGCGGAGACGCTCCCCGCTTCGGGCGCATCGGGCCCGGAACGAAGGTCCGGCAAAAAGCGGAAAAGGAGCGCCGCCAAAAGGACGAGCAGGAGCCCCGCCGACCCGAGCGCGTATTCCCTTCTGCTTCCGCCGCGCGCCGACCGCCGTCTTCCCGCCATGGCGTTTCCTCCTTCCGAAAACATACGGAAAGCTGCCGCGTGTTGGCGCGGCAGCTCCTGCATTTACGGCTGCTCCTCCGTCTCGTCCTTATACAGGTTGAAACGGAACAATTTCGATTCATCCTCTTCCTTCTCGCAGACAACGAACGCTTCCGCGATCTTGCCGCCCTCAATGAGCCGGGTAAGTCCAACAAGCTGGCTCAGCTTGCTTTTCAGGTTCACTTTGTCTCCGTCCCGCGTCATAAGAAAAACATTTCCCGTACAACTGTCCAAAACGGAAAGGAACCCGGAAACGTCGATGTCATGCAGTTCGATCATCTGAGGCATCAGCATCTCTCCTTTGCTTCGCGCGTGTCTTCCTGGCCGCAGCGTCCACGCGCGAAGCGCGGCGGCTCTGGCTTCTCTCTCGGGTCTCGCCCTGTGCCGGCACGCCCGGCCGGGGAGGACCCACGCTTATTTTAACATAATTTTCCCCACTTCTCAAGCGGGAAAAAGGAACAAACAGGAGAAAGCTGAATCGGATTTACCTTGAACTTTATGCTGAATGCACGAATTTTCCGGGGTCAGGCCGCTCAAACGCCGGAAGCGCCGTAGTTGGAGAGCACCCGCGCGGACGGATCCTGCACGTCGCACCCTTCCCATTCCCGGTTCGGCATCCAGAAATCCGCGATCATCTGCGCGTTCCCCGGGTAGTATTCCTCAAAGATCTCCCGGTAAAGGAGGGACTCCTTCGTGAACGGCGGGCAGTACCCATATCCCGCGGCCCGTTTCGCAAACTCCGCGTCCGTATATTTTTCCTCGGCATACGCCTTCAGATCGTCCACCAGCGAATGGCCGACCGCGTCGGAAAAGGCGGCTTTTTCCCGGTAGAGGATATCGTGCGGGAGCCAGTCCCCCTCGAACGCGTGCCGCAGCAGATACTTGCCTTTCCCGTAGGTGTTCAGCTTTTTCTCCGGGTCCACCGAGAGCACATACCGGACGAAATCCAGGTCGCCGAACGGCACGCGCGCCTCCATCGAGTGGACGGAGATGCACCGGTCCGCCCGAAGCACATCGTACATGTGCAGCTCCCGGATGCGCTTTTCCGATTCCTTCTGAAACGCCTCAGCGCTCGGCGCGAAGTCCGTGTACTTGTAGCCGAACAGCTCGTCAGAGATCTCCCCGGTGAGCAGGACGCGCACGTCCGTGTTCGCGCGAATCGCCTTGCAGAGCAGATACATCCCCATCGAAGCGCGGATCGTCGTGATGTCAAACGTCCCGAGCGCGCGGATCACCTCGGGCAGCGCTTCGAGCACATCCTCCCGGGTGATGAAGAACTCCGTGTGGTTGCTGCCGATATATTCCGCGACCTCCTTCGCGTATTTGAGATCGATGGCGTCCTTCTCCATCCCGACCGCAAAGGTGCGGATCGGCTTTTGCAGGATCCTCTGGGACACCGCGCAGACGAGCGAGCTGTCCAGCCCGCCGGAAAGCAGGAACCCCACCGGCGCGTCGGCGTCCAGGCGCTTTTCGATCCCCGCGATCAGCTTTTCCCGGATCTTGCCGCAGACCGTTTCGAGGTCGTCCGCGCAGACTCCCGCCGGGGAAGCGATGTCCTCATAGCAAGTGAAAACGCCGTCCTTCCAGTAATGCCCGGGCGGGAACGGATAGATCCGCTCGCAAAGGCCGACGAGGTTTTTCGGCTCGCTCGCAAAGAGCATTTTCCCGGTCGCGCTCTCGCCGTAATACAGCGGCCGGATACCGATGGGATCCCGCGCCGCGATGAAGGACCCGGTCTCGCCGTCGAACAGGATCAGCGCAAACTCCGCGTCCAAAAGGCGGAACATCTCTACGCCGTGCTCCTTCCAGAGCGGCAGCAGAAGCTCACAGTCCGAGTCGCTTTGAAACGCGTACCCCTTTGATTCGAGCGCGCGCTTCATTCGGCGAAAGCCGTACAGCTCCCCATTGCAGACCACGGCGGAGCTCCCCATCGTGAACGGCTGCATCCCGCTCTCCTCGAGGCCCATGATGGCGAGCCGGTGGAAAAACAGCCATCCGCCGGAGACCTCCATCGTCCGGGACATATCCGGCCCTCTGGTTTCCGTCGCGGCAAAGCCCTTCAGCAGCATCGAAAGCTCCATGTCCTTCCCGGTGTACCCCATGATCGAACACATTTTTATCCCTCCAAAAATCACGGGACAACAAAAAACAGCGCCGTCCCAAAACGCTTAGGACGAATCGCTGTTCGGATCCGCGGTGCCACCTAAATGATCTTTCGACCTCTCATGCTGCCTCCAACAAGGCAGGCACGGCTTAACGCGCCGTCAGACGTCTTCCCTACGCACGAAGCCGCATACGCTCCGCTTTCAGGTCGCTGCTCAAAAGTGTTCTTCCCCGAAACACGTCTGCGGAGCTTCCACCGCCCTCCGCTCTCTGTAAGCCGCCCTTTCCGGGTACTTTTCTTTCTCATTGCCTTTTCGTGACTGATTCTATCACACATCCTGCAAAATGTCAAGGATATTTTTGAAAAAACTTGAGATTTTCAAAATTAATGAAATTATATCGTCTAAATCCTGCAATTCTGTTTCGTTTCGTCTGATTCTTTGCGGAAAGCGAAAAAAAGGGGTTTTCAATTTCTCCCTTTTCCGCTATAATAGGAGCAGCGAACAACTGGGAGGAATTTGCATGTTTTCTTATCTCTCGCTGAAAAGCGGAACGGACATCCGAGGCGTGGCCAGTGAGGGCGGAGGCGCCCCGGTCAACCTGACGGACGAGGTGATCGAGCGCATCACAGACGGCTTCCTCGTATGGATGGAACGTCACACCGGGCAGGCCGCGCGCGGCCTCACCGTCGCGGTCGGGCACGATTCCAGGATCTCCGCGGACCGCATCTCCGCCGCGGTCTGCCGGACGCTCGTCTCGAGGGGCGTGACCGTTCACGACACGGGCCTCTCCTCCACGCCGTCCATGTTCATGGCGACACTGGAGCTTCCCGTGGACGCCTCCATCCAGATCACGGCGAGCCACCACCCGTTCTTCCGAAACGGCCTGAAATTCTTCACCCCGGCGGGCGGTCTCGACGCGCCGGACATCACCGAGATCCTCGAAAGCGCGCAGGAGGGCGCAGCGCCCGCCCCTGCCGAAGGCGGGAACATCCGGAAAACGGACTTCATGCGCCGCTATGCCGCCGATCTCAGGGAGATCATCAAAGCCGGCGTCTCCGCGCAGGACCGCGACCTGCCCCTCCTCGGGTTCCACATTCTCGTGGACGCGGGGAACGGCGCGGGCGGATTCTACGCTTCCGAGGTCCTTGCGCCGCTCGGCGCCGACGTAGCGGGCAGCCAGTTTTTGGACCCGGACGGCCGTTTCCCGAACCACATTCCGAACCCCGAAAACGAGGAGGCCATGGCCAGCATCTCCGGGGCCGTGCGGAAAAACGGTGCGGAGCTGGGCGTGATCTTCGACACCGACGTGGACCGCGCCGGCTGCGTGGACAGCACCGGCCGGGAGATCAACCGAAACCGGCTCGTCGCCATGGCGGCCGCCGTCGCGCTGGAGGATGCGCCGGGCGGCACCATCGTCACGGATTCCATCACCTCCGACGGGCTGAAAACGTACATTGAAGAAACGCTCGGCGGAAAGCACCACCGCTTCAAGCGCGGGTATAAAAACGTCATCAACGAGGCGATCCGGCTGAACGAGGCGGGTGTGGACTGCCCTCTCGCGATCGAGACGAGCGGGCACGCGGCGCTGAGGGAAAATCATTTTCTCGACGACGGCGCGTATCTTGTGACGAAGCTCATCATCAAAATGGCGCGCCAGAAAAAGGAAGGAAAAACGCTCGACAGTCTCATCGCTTCTCTCAAAGAGCCGGCGGAAGAGAAGGAACTGCGCTTTTCGATCCTCTGCGAAGACTTTCGTCCGGCGGGCGAAGCGGTCATTGCCGCGCTGGAACAGTATTCGCGGGAATACGGATGGAAGATCGCTCCGGACAACCGCGAAGGGCTGCACGTTTCCTTCCCGCAGGGGGACGGAGACGGATGGTTCCTGCTCCGCTTGAGCGTCCACGACCCGATCCTGCCGCTCAACATGGAAAGCAACGCCGCAGGCGGCGTGCGCGTCATCGCACAGAAGCTGCTCACGTTCTTCGAAGCGGAGCGTTTCCCGGACATAGACACGTCGCCGCTCGAATCGTTTCTGCGCACATAAAAGCCGCAAAAGCGGGGCGCTTTTTCACGCGTCCCGCTTTTCCATACCTCGCTATTTTTCCGCACAGTGCAGCCAATCCGTGAGATCCCGCACCGCCGCGGCTTCCGCGCCGCTCAGAATTTCCCACATCGGTTCGTCGGTCTGCCCGCCGGAAAAATACCGCCGGGCAAATTTGATTGCAGCGTCAAGGTCCTCCTGTTCCTCAAAGCTGTCGTATGCCTCGTCGAACAGCCGCATGTCGTGCCGCTCGGGCGCGTCCTCGGCGAGCTCCACCGCAAAGAGCCGGATCGCCGCGCGCTCGGCCTCGGACGCGCGGCCCCAGTCGATCTCGTAGAGCACGGCGCAGTCCTCTTTCGACTCGAAATAGTAATTCCCGCCGAAGCGCCCGCACGACGCGGGGAACTCCGTCCGGCGGACGAACTCAAAGACGCCCTCCACCGCCCACTTGACGAAGTCGGTCTGCATATCCGTCATGCCGAACTTGCTGAGTGACGCCCAGAGGTACTTCGCGCTGTACAGCACGGAATAAAAACAGTCCCTCCCCCGCGCGAGCGCGTCGGCAAACGGCGCGGCGAGCAGCAAGCTCTCCTTGTAATCCGGCGACAGCTTCTCCCCAAGAGACAGCGTGTCGCTCATGTGGTAAACTTCCATTTCATCGCCCCCAAAGATCATCCCTTCGCCCGGTGAAGGTCCTTTGGCCCCGTTTCGATCAGGTCCCGAATGACCTCCCCCGCGAGCATGAACCCGACGACCGGCGGCACAAACGAGACCGAGCCCGGACTCGCGCGCCGCGCCGGTCCGCCCCGCGCGGTATCGAGCGGCGAAGCGCCGCCTTCCTCCGCGCCGTCTTCTTCCTCCTGCGGCGCAAGTGGCTCCTCTTTGGAGTACACGACCTTGAGCCGCCGGATCCCCCGCTTTTTGAGCTCTCTTCGCATCACGCGCGCCAAAGGGTCCATGGAGGTGCAAAACAGATCCGCCGCCTCAAAAGCGGACGGATCCAGCTTGTTCCCCGCGCCCATGGCGCAGATGATCGGGACGCCCGCCGCGTCCGCCTGCTCCACAAGGCCGATCTTCCCGCTCACGGTATCGATCGCGTCCACCACATAGTCGTACTGCGAAAAGTCGAACTTGTCCTTCGTCTCCGGGGTATAAAACGTGCGGAAAACGCGCACCGCGCACGCGGGATTGATATCCCGCACCCGCGCGGCGGCGACGTCCGCTTTATATTCGCCGAGCGTGCTGTGCAGCGCGTAGAGCTGGCGGTTCAGATTCGTCAGGCAGACCTTGTCGTCGTCGATCAGGTCGAGCGCCCCGACGCCGCCCCGGGCGAGCGCTTCCACCGCGTAGGAACCGACGCCGCCAAGCCCGAACACCGCGACGCGGCAGGCGGCGAGCCGCTCCACCGCCGCGCCGCCGATCACGCGGCGCGTTCTTGAGAATTGGTCCATCCGTTCCACCTCATTCCGCCTGCGGTTCATCCTCCACAAGGCGCGTTTTCGTGAGCTGCGCCTTGCGGTAATAGAGCAGCGTCAGCGCGCTGCACAGGAACCATCCCGCCGGATAGCTCATGGCGATGGGCACGACTGTGTTTGAGATGAAATTGGCGACGACAAACAGGTAGATCTGTCGGAACACCACAAACGACGCGAGCATGATGATCATCGGCGCGCGGCTGTCCCCGGCGCCCCGCAGCGCCCCGGCGTAGATCTGATTGATGCAGGGGAGGAAATAGAAGGGTGTGATCCAGTGGAGCAGCAGAATGCCGTAATCGACGACCTCCGGTTTGCTGTTGAAGAAGGCGACGAGCGGCCCCGCGAAGATGATCACCGGGATCATGCAGAGGACCGTCGCGCCGACGGCCATGAGAAACGCGCTCCGGATCCCTTTCTTTGCGCGCTCCACCTTGCCGAGCCCAAGGTTCTGCCCGACGAAGATGGTCGCCGCAAGCGCGAGGGACTGCATCGGCAGCCAGATAAGCTGGTCGATCTTGTTGTACGCCGTCCAGCCGGACATGCAGTCCGCGCCGAAATAGTTGATGTAGGACTGCACGAAAATGTTCGAGAACGCCGTGATCGCCATCTGGATCGCGGCAGGAATGCCCACCTTGATGATCTTTCCGAGCATGTCAAAATGGATCTTCAGCTTGCGGAAGCTGAACTTCACGGAGGAATCGCTGCGCATCAGCGTCACCGTGACCAGCACCGCCGAAATGCACTGGGAGATGACCGTTGCCAGCGACACGCCGCTCACGCCCATGTGGAAGGCGAGTACAAAGACGAGATCGAGAATAATGTTCAAGACGGCGGAAACCACAAGAAAATAAAACGGCCGTTTGGAATCCCCCACCGCGCGCAAAATCCCGGACCCCATGTTGTAAAGCATCAGTCCGATGACGCCGCCGAAGTAGATCGTCAGGTATGTGGAAGATTCCGGGAAGACCTCCTCCGGCGTGTTCATCAGCCG
>CANRMW010000050.1 GCA_947631835.1 uncultured Clostridia bacterium
GGATGACTTCCAGCGAGCCGATGGGCTTGATATTGGTCACCACGAGCATCTTCAAAAACTGATCTACCGCAGCGAGTACTGCGGCGAAAAAAAGCAAAAGAACAGGCAACGCAATCTCCTTCCAATGAGAACGGAAAGGTGCAAGCCGCAGAAATTGACTTGCACCCCCTGATTTTTTACATTCGGTCACGAAAGCGCGCGCACGCAGCGTTCACAGAGGTCCGGATGCGGCGGGTCCTTCCCGACCGTATCGGAATAGCTCCAGCAGCGCGCACACTTCTCGCCCTCCGCTTTTTCCACCAAAACGGAAAGCCCAAGCGCCTCGTCCGTCAGCGTGCCGCCCTCTCCGCCGGCGATCTTCACATTGGAGACGATGAACACCGTCGGGAGCTCCGCTTCCACGCTGTGGAGAAACTCGTGCAGCTCTCCCTCGCAGAACAGCGTCACGCTCGCCTCGAGGGAAGCGCCGATCTGCTTTTCCGCGCGGGCGTTTTCCAGCGCCTTTTTCACGACATCCCGGATCGCATGGATGCGGTCCCATGTGGAGACAAAGTCCTCGGAAACCTTTTCTCCCGTGCGCTCGGCAACGGTCTTCGGCATATCGTTGTACATGACATGGCGTGCATCGACGTCCGCCGTGTGGGGCATGCTCTGCCAGATCTCATCCGCCGTAAACGCGAGGATCGGCGCGAGCAGCCTCGTCATGGCGTCAAGGATGAGATACATTGCGGTCTGCGCGGCGCGCCGCTCACGGCTGTCCGCTTTCTCCACATAGAGCCGGTCCTTGATGACGTCAAGATAGAAATTCGACATATCCACAACACAGAAATTGTGGATCGCATGGTAGGCCTGGTGGAACTCAAAGCTCTCGTATCCCTCGATGGCCTTTTCGATCAGCGCATCGAGGCGGCTGAGCGCCCAGCGGTCGATGGAAAGCATTTCCGAGACCGGGACAGCGTCCTGATCTGGGTCGAATCCGTTCAGGTTGCCCAGCATATACCGCGCGGTGTTGCGGATCTTGCGGTAAGCGTCGGAAAGCTGCTTGAGGATCTCCGGGGAGATGCGCACGTCGGCGTGGTAATCCGAAGACGCGACCCAGAGGCGCAGGATATCCGCGCCGTATTTATCTATGATCTCCTGCGGGTCGATGCCGTTCCCGAGAGACTTGGACATCTTCATGCCCTGTCCGTCCACGGTCCAGCCATGCGTCACGACCGCTTTATACGGAGCCGTGCCTCGCCACGCCACCGCCGTGAGCAGCGAGGACTGGAACCAGCCGCGGTACTGGTCGCCGCCCTCGAGATAGAGGTCGGCCGGCCAGTGGAGTTCTTCGCGCTCGTCGCAGACCGCCGCGTGGGTCACGCCGGAATCGAACCAGACATCCATGATGTCGCATTCCTTCGTAAATTCGTGGCAGCCGCATTTCTCGCAGTGGAACTTCGCCGGGAGGATCTCGGAAGCGTCCTTCTCATACCAGACATCGGACCCTTCTTTGCGGAAAAGATCCGCGACGGCGTACATCGCTTCCTTGGAAATCAGCGGCTCGCCGCATTCCTTGCAGTAGAAGATCGGGATCGGGACGCCCCAGCGGCGCTGACGGGAAATGCACCAGTCGCTGCGCTCCTTGACCATCGAAGTGATGCGGTCTTCACCCCAGCCGGGGATCCACTTGACGTCCTTGATCGCCGCGAGCGCCTCGTCCTTGATCGTGTCGATGGAACCGAACCACTGCTCCGTCGCGCGGAACAGCACCGGGTTCTTGCAGCGCCAGCAGTGCGGGTACTGGTGGATGATCTTCTGTAGCGCAAAGAGCGCGCCGGTTTCCTCGAGGTGCTTCGCGATAGCGACGTTCGCCTCGCCCGTCGTGAGACCCGCGAAGAGCGGCCCGGCCTCTTCGGTCATGCGGCCGCGGCTGTCCACCGGGACGACCACCGGGATCTCCGGGTAATGCGCATGGCAGACGTCATAGTCCTCAACGCCGTGGCCGGGCGCCGTGTGGACGCAGCCCGTGCCGCTCTCGAGCGTGACATGGTCGCCGACGATCACGAGCGAGGTCCGGTCGAGGAACGGGTGCGCGGTCTTCATATATTCGAGGTCGCTTCCCTGCATCGTCGCGACGATCTCGTAATCGGTCTTCCCAGCGGCTTCCATGGCTGCGGGCGTCAGCGCGGAGGCCATAACGTAATATTCATCGCCGGATTTTACGAGCGCATATTCAAAGCTCGGGCCGACGCAGATCGCGACGTTCGCGGGGAGCGTCCAAGTCGTCGTCGTCCAAATGACAAAGTACGTTTTGGCAAGGTCCGCGCCGTGCGCCGTAAGCAGTCCCTTGTCGTCGGTCACGCGGAACTTGACATAGATGGAATCGCAGGGATCCTCGGCGTATTCGATCTCCGCTTCGGCCAGCGCCGTCTCGCAGGACGGGCACCAGTACACCGGCTTGAGGCCCTTATAGATGAAGCCCTTTGTCGCCATCTCCGCAAAGATCTCGATCTGCTTCGCCTCAAATTCCTTGAGCAGCGTGATATAAGGATTGTCCCACTCGCCGATCCCGCCGAGACGCTTGAACGAATCTCTCTGCTTATCCAGATATTCCAGCGCGAACGCGCGGCAAAGCCTGCGCAGCTCGACGTCGGAGATCGCGTCTCCGGAAGAGGAAACGCCGGCGGCCTTGCGCGCTTTGAGCTCCGTCGGAAGCCCGTGCGTGTCCCAGCCTGGCACATACGGGGCCTTGAAGCCGGACATATTCTTATAGCGGACGATAAAATCCTTCAGGGTCTTGTTCATCGCCGTCCCGAGATGGATGTCGCCGTTCGCATACGGAGGGCCGTCGTGCAGCACATAGAGAGGCTTTCCCTCGTTCTTTTCGAGGATCGTCTCATAGAGCTTGTCCTCGTACCACTGTTTGAGCATCTCGGGCTCCCTTTTGGGCAGACCCGCCTGCATGGCGAAGTCAGTCTTCGGGAGGTTCAGCGTACTCTTGTAATCCATTCTGGAAGTTTGCCTGCCTTTCGTTTCCTTTTCACTTTATCACTTATTTCTCTTGAACTTGGCATGTCTGCCGTCCTCTTCCATGCCATAGTCGAAGGAGCGGAACTTCTTTTCCTTCTCCTTCTGGAGCGTTTCCGGGATATCCCCGTAAGCGTCCAGCTTGATCCCCACGCCGCCGAACTGTTCCTGGATATACGCGTCTTTTTCGGAGACGGCATCCGGCTCCTGCGGGGGCGGAACGATCTTCATCCCTTCGTCCTCTTCCTCTGCGGGGGCAGGTTCCGAGGCCTCCTCCTGAAGCGCCGCTGCGGGGATCGGTATGTTCTCTTCTTCCTGTTCCGCCTCATCAACGGGAACGGCAGCCCGGACCGCCGGCGCCTTTACGGCTGCGGCCTGAGACGGAACGAACTTAGGGTTTGCGTTCGTATCCGGATAGCTCGGCATCTTTTCGATGACGGCGAGATGATCCCGGTACATCTCATAGAGTGTGGAGCGAAATTCCGTAACGGAGCGCTTGAGGCTGTCGAGCTCCTGCGTTTTCTGCAGGATCTGCGCGTTGTAGGAATCCACGACCGCCTGAGATTTGGCGCGCGCGTCGGCCACGATCGCCTCCGCCTTTTCGTTCGCCTCGGTGATCGTGGCGCTGGCCTTCGCCTTCGCCTCCCGGATGGATGCGCTCCCGAGACGCTTTGCGCTGAGGATGGCGTCCTTGATCGCATCCTCTTCCTGGCGGTAATTCTCGATCTGCTCGGCGAGGACCGCGATCTTTTCCTGCAATTCAGCGTTCTTTCTCGCAAGCTCCGAGTCGCTGGGGGCCGTTTTTCTCGGCGCCGGGGCCGAAACGGGCGCCGGCGCGGCTCCTGCATTCGCGCTTGCGGTCTTTGCCTTTTCCAGTTCACGGGTAAGCTCCGTGACGGTCTCCAGGACTTCGTCGATAAACTGGTCAACGTCGTCCGAATTATAACCGGAAAAGGTGGCTTTTCGGAAGCTGACTTCATTGATATCCTGAATGGTCAACATGATAAACCCTCCTAAATGAATTTCCTGCATTCTATCGACAAACGGCCTTTCTTTGTCCGACGACCGAATGTATCCACAATAAACCGTCCTGCGTGCCGGATCGAGACCACGTCCCCCTCCGAAAGGGTCTTCGCACCGGAAAGGACCTCCCGGTGGTTGACGGAAACGTTTCCGGCAGCGATTGCGGCCGCCGCTTTCTCGCGGCTGACCGAAGTGAAAAGAGAAGCGATAACGCCCGCCATGGGCTGGAAGCGGTGCGCCGGAGGAAGGGGCAAAGCAAAACCGGACTCCACCCGCACGCCGACACGCCCTACCTTTTGGATCGGAAGCAGCGCGTCCAGAAGCTCGCTGCGCACGAAGAGGACGGCGCGCCCTTCTTCGGTCAGGATATCCCCGATGGATGCGCGCACGACTCCCGCGCCGAGAAACGCGCCGAGGAAATCGCCGTGCCGGAGCGTATCCTGCGTGCGAAAGGACACCGTGACCGCCGCGACGGGAAACCGCGCATCCTCCGCGTCCATGTAATCCGGGAAGGCCCCGAACACCGTCCGCTCCGCTTCGGGAAAGCCCCCGAAGAACCGGCAGTTTCCCGGCGGAAGGGTGCGAAGCAGGTCCTCCGCCCGCGCCCGCTCTGCAAGATCCAAAAACCCTATAAAAGAAGGACGTTTTTCCCCGAGCCGCAGGCAGTCCATGATCCGCGCTTCAAAGAGCCTGTCTTCCGCCATTCCTCAATAGTACACGGCGTTCTCAAGCTCTTCCACGACGTCCTCACCGCTCAGATCCACATTATGCGGTGTGATGATGTACGTTCCCGTGGAAACGCGCTTGATCTTCCCGTCGTTTGCATACGCAACGCCGCCGAGGAAATCCAGAATGCGGCGGAGCTCTTCTTTCTCCGTCTGCTCCAGATTCAGGATCACCGTCTGCTTCCCATTGATCGCATCCGCGATCTCGCCGATATTCCCTCCATACGACATGGGACGGAAAGCCGCCATGCGAACCTGGGGCTTTGCGCTATTGAAGTTTACGACCCGATTCGAGGACCCGCCGCGCCGAGGGGCGGGCGTTTCAGGCTCGTAGGGCGCTTCTTCCGACTCGGGAGCCGTCTCCTCCTCGTAATACTCGTCGTACTCGTCGTCTGGCGGATTCCAAAGTCTCTGCAGTTTTTCCCAAAGATTCCCAGCCATATTCTGTAACCTCCAAGCCGATTTACATTCGTAAACTCAAACCTGCGTTTCAAAGTCTCTCCCGTCTGAAGCCTCAGAAATAAAGAGAGCCGTCGGTATTTTCCCTCTCACAGAAAACCCCATCTATCATTATCTAATTTTTTCGCCCGAATGTCAATAAAAGAATCCCTTTTTTGCGAAAAATAATTGCAAAAAAGTTGTTTTGAGGATCAAAACATGCCAAAATGACCCAAATATCACAACATTTTCCCGTCGTAAAGATCTGTACCTTCCACAACGACCTCATCGTAGAGCTGGATCGTCCGCCTCGTGACCAGCTCCGCACGCTCCGATTCCGAAAGGCTCAGCTTGCACACGGCATACCCGTTGATGGTCGCGTCGGTGAAGACCTGCACGAATCGGATCCGGCTGCCGTTCTTGACATACACGCCCTGCACGTTTTTATGGAGCGTTTCCGTTTCGTTCCCGTTCTCATCCGTCTCGTAAGAGATACAGTCGGCAAAGTGGATCGCCTGCTCGTTGACCAGCACCCCGGAATAATCGGAAAGGTTGATCTGGAGCGGTTCTTTCCGCGCGGTCGTGAGATCGCCGCTCATATACGAGCAGCGCAGGATCGCCGAAGCGCCCCCGGAGGCCGGGTCTTCATTGAGCCGGACGATCTCGGCGGGGATCGCCTCCGCCGAAGCGAACGGCATCTCGATCGTCACGGAGCGGGTATCCCCCAAGCGGATGATATCGTCCTCCGTGAGCACACAGGCGACATACCAGGAAAAATCCTTCGAGATCTTGCCAAGGACATTCTCCGCCGTTGGGGCGGGTTCCCGATTCAAAAGCGACTGCACATCGGAAACGGAAAGGTCCAGGATGTCCTCCTCGTCCATGGAAGACTCGAAGCCGTCCACAGTCCGGATAAAATACCCGCCCGCGGGGGACTTGATCTGCCCGGTACGGACCGAGTGCAGGGATTCCAAAGCGCTGCGCTCCTGCTCAAGGGAGGAGACGTAAGCGTTGTAGTCTCCGCCGCTTTCCGCCCCGATGATGATCTGCTTTTGGCTGAGAAGAAGCTGCACGTTGGTCTTGTCCTCCGCGAGGGAGGAAAACGATCCGCCCCGCAGGTCCCGCAAAAGCTCCACGACGCCCTTGCTGATCTGCGTGCCGAGAAGCTGCGGGTTGGAAGCGGAAAGATCTCCCGGACTGCTGAGCTGTTCGAGCTGGCGAAGCTCCTCGTCGATGCGCGCGATGCGGTTGTTCGCGGCGGCGCCCTCTTCCGTGGTAAAAATCTCCGCGATCACGCCGTCCTTCGCGACCTTTTCCCCGTCGTCCACGGTGTAATTGAGCACGCCGGTATAGTTCGCACGGATAATCTGTTCGTTTCTAAGAACATAGCCGGTTGTGGAAATGGAATCGGAAAGTGTGGAAAAGATCGCCGGTTCCGTCCGCAGGCCCGTGTACTGGGACCGGTATACCTGATATCCGACATAGATCAGCAGAAGGACCGCCATCACCGTGGCCGCGATCCTGCGGATCAGGGGATTGTTCATCATGGGCGGATCCTCCCCTCAAAGTGTGCGCCTGCGAGCGGCAGAACCGCTTCGAACAGCACCGTGCCGGATTCGTAGTCATCCACAAAGATCCATTGGGCGTCCTGCTCCCGGCGAAACCATGTGAGCTGCCGCTTCGCAAAATGTCTTGTTTCCAGTTTGATCCGATCGACCGCTTCTTCCAAAGAGATCTCCCCCGCGAAAAACGGAAAAAGCTCTTTATAGCCGATGGCCTGCGCCGCCGTCCCGCGGCCTTTCGAATGGGACTCCCAGAAGCCGCGCGCTTCCTCAAGGAGCCCGCGCTCCATCATCTCATCCACTCTGCGGTCGATCCGCCGGTACAGCGTCTCTCTATCCCGAAATCCGAGGATCACGTTCTTCGAATCGTAGGGAGGCTCGACCGCAAGAGAGCGTTCCGCCTGGGACGAAAAGCGCTCCCCGGTGATCCTGCAGTATTCCAGCGCGCGCAGCACGCGCTTTGTATTGTTCGGATGAATCCCCTCCGCCGCTTTTGGGTCCAGCCTGCGCAGCTCGTCGTAAAGGTCCCGGATCCCGTTCGCTTCATAGGAATCCCAGAGCGCCTGCCGAAGTTCTTCGCTGCTCCCATGCTCCGAAAAGGGCAGCCCGCACAGAAGCGCGCGCGCATAATGGCCCGTGCCTCCCGCAAGGAAGACGCGGTTTCCCCTCTCCTCCACCTCGCGGACCTTCTCTTTCGCCAGCGTCACATAATCCATCACGCTGAACTTTTCCTCCGGAGAAACGCAGCCGATCAAATGATGCGGCACGCCGCGCATTTCCTGTTCGGACGGTTTTGCCGTGCCGATGTCCATGCCCCGGTAGACCTGCATGGAATCGCAGGAGACGACCTCTCCGTGAAGGGCCTCGGCAAGCCGCGCTGCAAGCTCAGTCTTGCCCGAAGCGGTCGGTCCCAACACCGCAAATAGTTTGATCTTACCCATCAGACGCGGCCAAATTCCTTTTCCAGCATTCTTTTTTTCAGCATCACATAGATCGGTCTTCCGTGCGGGCAGTACCGGATCTCCGGATTCTCCTCCAGCCGTTCCGCAAGGGCGATCAATTCCTCCCGTTTGGAAGCGTTTCCCCCCTTGATGGCGGCCCGGCACGCGATGTTGTGGAAGAGCCAGTCCGTGTGCTCCGTCGTGAGGTCGTTCCGGTTCTCCGCGAGGTACCCGGCCATCTCGAGCACCGCGTCGGAGACCTCTTCTCCTTCCAGGCGCAGCGGCGCCGCCCGTACCAGCACCGTGCCGCCGCCGAAGTCCTCCACATCAAAGCCGGCCTTCGCAAACGCGTCCAGATTCGCGAGAACGGCCGAGTATTCGTTCTTTTCCAGAAGGACCGTCACCGGCTCCAGCAGCGTTTGAGAGAAAACGTCCGTCTCCTGCGCCTTCAGCTTTTCATACAGCAGCCGCTCATGCGCCGCGTGCTTGTCGATGAACATGAGCGTATCCGCGTCGTACTGCAAAATGATATAGGTGTCGAACGCCTCGCCGATCACCCGATGCGCCGCGCCGTCCAGCCGCTTCTCCTGCCTGTCTCCCGCCTGATCTTCCCGGAGCACAGCAGGCTTTTCCTTTGCGGCTTGGGGGATCTCTTGACGCGCTTTTTCCGGCACAGCCGGTTCGGCTTCGTCTCCCTTCTCTTCCGGAGACGCCGGGACAACGGGGAGATCGAGCAGCCGATCGATCGATTTCGGGATATCGAACTTTCGGGAATCTCTCTGCGGCCCGGGCACACTGTCGGAGAGGAACGTTTTCCTGCGTTCCCCCAAACCGCCCGTTTTTTCAGGATCCGTCCGAACCGGGATCGATATCTGTTCCGCCCGCTTCGGTTCCTCTCCCTGCCTCGGATCGAGCGTCGGCCTGCAGGAAGAGAACCGTTCCAACGCTCTCGTGTCGCGGTTCTGCGCGACGGAGGAGCGCACCGCGTTGAACACGGCGTCAAAAACGGGCCGTTCGTTGGCGAAACGGACTTCCAGCTTCGTCGGGTGAACGTTGACGTCCACCGCCGAAGCAGGCATTTCCAGATGCAGCACACAGGCGGGAAACTTTCCGACCATGATCGTCCCCTTGTACCCCTCCTCCAAGGCCACCATCATGGTCCGGCTGCGCACAAAACGCCCGTTGATGAAGAAGTTCTGCATGCTCCGGTTGGGCCGGCTGCCGATCGGCGCGGAGATGCAGCCGTGCACGCGGATCCCGCCCATCGTGGAGTCCACCTCGATGAGATTTCGGCTGAACTCCTTTCCGAATACCGCATACACAGCGGAAAGGAGCTTCCCGTCCCCCGGCGTATGCAGCGTCTCCCTGCCGTCCCGGATCAGGCGGAAGGAGATCTCCGGGTGGGAAAGGGCGATCTTGTCCATCAGCCCGGCGACGGCGTTGCCCTCCGCCACATCTTTTTTCAGGAATTTCATCCGGGCAGGGACATTGTAAAACAGATCTCGCACCGTAATGGTCGTTCCGGCGGGACACCCCGCCTCCTCCAGCGTGCCCGGCGTTCCGCCGGACGCCGCGTAATGCGCGCCGAGTTCTTTTTCGGGAGGCCGCGTGATGAGATCCACATGCGCGACCGACACGATCGAAGCCAGCGCTTCCCCGCGAAAGCCAAGCGTCCCAATGGCCTCCAGATCCCGTTCCGTGCGCACCTTGCTGGTCGCATGGCGCAGGAACGCGGTCTCCACGTCCTCCGCGTCGATCCCGCAGCCGTTGTCCGTAACACGGATGTAGCGCACGCCGCCGTTTCGGATCTCCACGGTCACAATGGACGCCCCGGCGTCGATGGCGTTCTCCACAAGCTCTTTCACCGCGGAAGACGGGCGTTCCACCACCTCGCCCGCAGCGATCAGTTCGGCTGTGTGCGGATCCAAAACATGGATTGCAGGCATTTGTTCCGCCCTCCTTTCCGGGGAATCAACCCTTGAGCATCGTGCAAAGTTCAAACAGGAGATTCATAGACTCCATGGGCGTCAGCGTGTTGACGTCCGTATTTTTCAAGCGCTGCAGGACTTCTCCTTCCGCGCCGAGCATCGTGAGCTGCACCGGCTCCTCCGAAGGACGCGCCGCCGAAGCGCCGGGCACCGTCACCGCGCTGCCGCTTTCGAGCTCGGAAAGGACCTGCTTCGCGCGGCGGATCACTTTTTCCGGGACCCCCGCGAGCTTCGCCACTTCGATCCCGAAGCTGTCGTCCGCGCCGCCGCGCACGATCCTCCGGAGAAATGTGATCTCGTCGCCGCGCTTCTTTACGGCGACGCTGAAATTTTTGACGCCTGGAAGCGAGCCCTCGAGCTCCGTCAACTCGTGATAGTGCGTCGCGAACAGCGTCTTCGCCCCGCACAGCTTTCTGTCATGGACGTATTCGATGACCGCCTGTGCGATGCTCATCCCGTCAAACGTCGAGGTGCCGCGCCCGATCTCGTCAAAGATCAAAAGGCTGTCCTTCGTCGCGCTCTTGAGGATCTCCGCCACCTCCGCCATTTCGACCATAAAGGTGGACTGTCCGGCGGAAAGGTCGTCCGAGGCCCCCACTCTGGTATAGATGCCGTCCACGATCCCGATCTCCGCCGCCGCAGCCGGGACAAAGCAGCCGATCTGCGCCATGATGACGATCACCGCCACCTGCCGCATATAGGTGGATTTCCCCGCCATATTCGGGCCGGTGATAACCGCGATCCGGTTCTGATTCGTGTCCATGTCCAGATCGTTCGGCACAAACGGCGTCCCGCTTTTCAAAAGCGCTTCCACCACGGGGTGACGGCTGTCCTTCAAATAGAGACGCCCGCTCATCGTAATGTTCGGGCGCGTATAGTCGCGCTGGATCGAGACCGCCGCGAAGGACGCGAGCACGTCCAGCTCCGCCACGGCGCGGGCCGTCTCCTGGATCCGGGGCAGCGCGTCCGCAACACTGCGCCGCACCTCTTCGAAGATCTTCGACTCCAAAGCCACGGACCGCTCGCTCGCGCCAAGGATCCGGTTTTCTAGCGTTTTCAGCTCCTCCGTGATATACCGCTCGCCGTTTGTCAACGTCTGTTTCCGGATATAACGGTCCGGGACCTTGTCCTTAAAGCTGTTGGAGACCTCGAGATAATATCCAAACACCCGGTTGAATCCAATCTTCAGCTTGGGGATCCCCGTCGCTTCGCGCTCGTTTGCCTCCACGGCGGCAATGCGCTGCCTGCCGTTCGTCATGTCGTCCTTTACCTCGTCCAGCTCGGCGTCAAAGCCCTGCCGGATCACGCCGCCCTCCCGGATCGTGTGCGGAGGATCCTCCACGATCGCGCGGTCTATGAGCGCGCAGATATCGGAGAGCGCGTCGATGCGCCGCCCGATATCCGTCAGAAGCATCGAGGAAAAGCCCTCGGAAAGCGATTTAAGCGCCGGAAGGTGCGTCAGCGCGGACCACAGCGCGCGAAGATCGCGCCCGTTTGCGGAGCCGTACACGACCCGCGTCATGATGCGTTCCATGTCGAAAATGCCCGTGAGGACCTCCGTGACGCCGTCCAACAATTCCCGGTTCTCAAAAAGCTCCGCGACGGCATTCTGCCGCTGCGAGATCTTCGCGGGACTGAGCAGCGGCTGCTCGATCCAGGAACGGATGAGACGCTTGCCCATCGCGGTCTTTGTCTTATCGAGCACCCAAAGCAGGGAGCCGCGCCGCTCCTTGTTCCGCATGGTCTCGAGCAACTCCAGGTTTCGCCGCGTGTTGAGGTCGAGCCGCATGGTCTTCGACTCGGTATAGATCTCGATCTGCTCCATGCGCTCCAGACCGGTGATCTGCGTGCGCGAAAGGTAATCGAGGAGCGCCGATACGGAGAGCAGGATCTCCGTCCTTGCGAGAAGGTCGGATCTTTCCAGGACCTCTGCGGAAAACTGGCCGACCGCCCGCTGTTCCGCAGCCTTTGCGTCGTAAAGCGCGAAGTCCATCATCTCCACCGATGCCGAAAGCCTTTCGGAGATGAACGACGCCAGCTCTGTAAGATCGGCGCACTCCGGGCTGATCAGGATCTCACTCGGCGTAAAGCGCGCGAACTCGTCCTCAACGGCGCGGATGAGCGCCGCACGGTCCCCGGCCGAAAGCGTCGTCGCCTGCAGTTCGCCGGTGGAAATGTCCGCAAAGCAAAGCCCCGCCGCCTGCTCGTTCCAATACAGAGACGCGATGTAGTTGTTTTTGGATTCGTCCAGCATGCTGCTTTCCATCACAGTGCCGGGCGTGATGACGCGGATGACGTCCCTTTTTACGATGCCCTTCGCCAGCGCGGGGTCCTCCATCTGCTCACAGATCGCAACCTTATAGCCTTTGGAGACCAGCTTCGCGATATAGGTCTCGGCGCTGTGGAACGGCACGCCGCACATGGGCGCGCGCTCTTCCTGCCCGCAATCCCTGCCGGTCAACGTCAGCTCCAGTTCACGGGAGACCGTCTTGGCGTCATTGTAGAACATCTCATAAAAGTCTCCGAGGCGGAAGAAAAGGATCGTGTTCGGATACTGTTCCTTGACCTCGAAGTACTGTTTCATCATCGGAGAATAATCGGGCATAAACGACCTCGGCGTTTAATGGCAGCCGGC
>CANRMW010000051.1 GCA_947631835.1 uncultured Clostridia bacterium
ATTTTATCAAACCTACGAAGTTGAGCTGGCAGTTCTGGCTGTGACGGATATGCACCCCGTTATCGAGTGCTGGAGTATCGCGGATACAAGTCTTTTTGCATAGCTGAAGTATTGACAAAATATAGGAATGATAATATCCTGTTTATAGGTAACAAAGTGTGTGTTTTTAATATACTACTGGACATGCAGGGATTTGCGCATGGCTGATAAAGAAGGAAAAGCTGTTATGAGAAAAAAATATCTGCGGTGCATCGTAATATTTTCCTGTTTGTTCCTATTCTGTTCGGGCTGCGGATTCAGCAGCGGGAAGAATACTTCTGCAGGAAATGGTATTGTTGAAGACTCAGCAAACGCTTCTATTGATGGAGACGGAGAGATCCCGGAAGATCCGCCCGAAGCGCTCGTTGATCTCGGAGAACCGTTCGGAGAAGCGCTCCGTCATCTGCCGCGTCAGGTCGCCGATCAGCGTCATCAGTTCGGTCCTCGAGGTCTCCACATCCCGGATCTGGTCCCGCATGAACGTATACCGTTCGAGGACCTCCTTGTATTCCACGATCGCCGCGACGTTCACCGCGCCCAGCGAACGGATCCTGTTTTTCAGCTCGGTCAGACGCCGCTGCGCGGCCTGCACGTTTTCGACCGGCTTTCCGATCTCCTCCGCTTCCCGCCGTGTGAGCTCATACTCGTCCCACAGCTTTGCGATGATCGCGTCGTACTCCTTCGTGAGATTGTCCAGGCGTTCCCGCAGCCGTGCGAGCTCCAGCCCGGTCTTTTCGCGTTCTGTGCCGCAGTCCCGCTCCTTTTGCCGCAGCTCGACCGCCCTGCGTTCCAGCTCGCCCCTCCGCTCCGAGATCTGTGCGATGCGCTCACGCTTTTGCGCCGCCTGTTCCCGAAGGGTTCTCGTCTCCGCCTGCAAAGCGGCGATCTGTTCCTTTTTCTGCTCGATGCCCCGCTTCGTCTCCGCCGCCTGCTCGGAAAGCGCCCGCGTCCGGCTCTCCCGGTCCTCCTGCCGCGCAGTAAGCGCTTCGATGCTCTGCAGCAGGGTGTCGCGGTCTTTCTGCAGCGTCAGCCCTGCAAGGCGGAGCTCCTGCAGATGCAGGGACATTTCGTCCGCCCGGCAAAGCTGTTCTTTTCTGTTTTCCTCCGCGCGGCCCATCTTTTCCCGGACGGCGCGCGCCTCTTCTTCGAGCTTCTCAGCTTCCTCCGCGGCCTTTTTTGCGGCCTCTTTCTGCGCTTCCACGCGCCCTGCGGCGTTCTCTTTTTCTTCAAGCAGTCCGGCGAGCCCGCGCTTCTCGTTTTCGAGCGCTTTCACCGCCTGCGTCTGCTCGGCGAGGAACCGGACGCGGTCCTCACGGAGCGCCTGCAAAGCGCTCCGCGCCGCTTCGAGCTCCGCAGCGGTTTTTGCCTCGTCTGCCGCAGCCGCTTTCAGACGCTCGTTCGCTTCGGCCGCCTTTTTTTTCAGTTCGTTCGCCAATGCGCGGATCCGCTCGATCTCTCCCGCCCGGCTGAGCAGCCCGGAATTTCGCGCGGCGGAGCCTCCCGTAAAGGATCCCCCCGCGTTCACGACCTGCCCGTCCAGGCTGACGACGCGCGTTCGAAACTGCATCCTGCGCGCGATCTGCGCAGCGTTGTCCAGCGTCTCCGCCACGACCGTCCTTCCGAGGAGCGAGTCGCGGATCCCGTTGTATTTCGGATCGACCGTGCAAAGCTCGGACGCCACACCGACAAATCCCGGCGCGTTCCGGACCTCGCGCACATCGACGACGCTCCCCCGCACCGTCGTCAAGGGCAGGAATGTCGCGCGGCCCGCGTCGCGCTGCTTTAAAAGCCGGATCGCATTCTTTGCCGCGTTCTCGTCGTCCACGACCACGTTCTGCATCGCCGCGCCAAGCGCCGTTTCCAGCGCCACCGCGTATTCCCTCTGCACCCGGATGAGCTGCGTCACCGGCCCGTGCACGCCGGAAAGCGTTCCCCGGTTTTTCTCGCGCATCACCGTCTTGACGCTCTGCGTAAAGCCTTCGAGGTTTCGCTCCAGGTCTTCCAGCAGCTTCGCGCGGCGCTCCTGCTCAGCAGCGTCCAGGCGCAGCTTTTCCGCTTCGCTTTTCGCTTTTTCCACGCGGCCCCGTCTGCTTTCGAGGCGCATCTCATAGCCGCGCGCCGTGTTCTCTCCGGCGGCGATCTTGTCCTCCGTCTCCCTGATCATTTCGGAAAGCTCTCTGCTCTCCGCTTCCAGCGCCGCGCGCCGCGCCTCGCTCTCCGCGATGGCGCCGTCCACGGATGCCGAACGGTGCAGGATCTCCTGTACGGACGCCTCCGCTTCGGCGTAACGCACCCGCACCTGCGCGAGCGCGTCGCTCACCTTCGCCAGCTCCGCCGCGACCGCATTGATGCGCTCGGACGCGCCGTCCGCGCTTTGCCGCACCGCTTCCAGCTCCGCCGTGTAGGCGATTAGGTCGGCGTTGTTCCGCGCGATCTCGCCGTCCTTGCCCGCCGCCGCCTTCTCCTTTTCCGCGGCCTCCTGCCGCAGCTCCTCAACGGACCGGCTGCTCTCGGCGATCTCTCCCTCCAGCCGTTCCACGGTCTGGAGAAAATGGGCAAGGTCGTTCTCCGCGACGGAGATCTCCCCGTCGCGCCGCGTCGCGACCTCATCGGTCTCGGCCGCCTCGTTTCGGACCTGCTCCATCCGCGCGGTGCAGTCGTTCGTCTCGTTATAGTTCTGCTCGATCTCCTTCGCGAGATCCTCCAGCGCCTTTTCCGCCTCGCGGTAAGACGATTCCGCCGCCCCGATCCTTTCCTCCGCCTCGCGGACGGTTTTTCCGGAACGGTTCAGCGTCTCAAGCCAAAGCCCGATCTCGAGCTCTTTTTTCTCCGCGTCGAGCGCGATGAACTTCTCCGCCTTTTCCGCCTGTTCGCGAAGCGGCTCCACGCGGCTTTCCAGCTCGGAAAGGATGTCCCGGAGCCGCACAAGATTTTCCTCCGCGCGCGCAAGGCGGCGTTCGGCTTCCTCCTTGCGGTACCGGAAGCGGGAGATGCCCGCCGCCTCCTCGAAGATCTCTCTTCGGTCCTCCGACCGCGCCGAAACGATCGCATCGATCCTTCCCTGCCCGATCATGGAATACCCGTCTCGCCCGAGGCCCGTGTCCATGAAAAGCTCATGGATGTCCTTGAGGCGCACCGTCGTCCGGTTGATCTGGTATTCGCTCTCGCCGGAGCGGTAAAACCGCCGCGTGATCGCCACGGTGTCGCCGTCAAAATTCAGCCCGCGGTCCGCGTTGTCCACCGTCAGGGTGACCTCGGCATACCCCTGCGCCTTTCGCTGCGGGGTGCCGCTGAAGATGATGTCCTCCATCCTGGAGCAGCGGAGCGCGCGCGTGGACTGCTCTCCGAGCACCCACCGCATGGCGTCGCTGATATTGCTTTTTCCGCTCCCGTTCGGCCCGACGACCGCCGTGATCCCGTCCTCAAAGTTCAGAACGGTCTTGTCCGGGAAGGTCTTGAAGCCGTGCAGCTCCAGAGATTTTAAGAGCATGTTTCACCTGTCCGTTTCAAGAATCTGATACAAAACGCCGGAAAGAGAAGCATCCGGCAGAATTTTCACATCAAAGCCCGCGCGGGCGAGCGCCGCGAGGTTCCATTTCCCGTGCCCCTTCGCCGTAGAGAGCGACCTTTCCGGCACCGCCACGACCGCCCTGCGGCACGAAAGCGCTCGCAGCTCGGAAAGGAGCGCGTCGAGAAAGATCTTCCCTCTGCAAAGCTCCATAAACGCGGGGTGATACGGCCCCGCGAGCGCGTTTTTTGTCTCCGCGCTGTCGTGCAGACCCACTTTCAGCAGGCGGACGCCCGCCCGCTCGATCTTCCCGATCAGCTTCGCGCAGAGCTCCACCGCGCCGTCCAATGTCTGCGGGACATACTTTCCCTCGCTCCACAGCTTTTGGAGCGTCGTTCCCTTCAAAACGAGGGTCGGGTAGATCCGCATCTCCTTCGGCGCGAGAGACAGGAGCGCATCGGCCGTATAGAGCGCGCCTTCGTCGTCGTCCCCGTAAAGCCCGGTCATCATTTGCAGCCCGAGGGAAAGCCCGGCGTTTCGAATGCACGCCGCAGCCTTTCTCACATCCTCCGCAGAGTGGCCCCTCCCGTTTTTCAAAAGCACCTCGTCCCGCATGGACTGCGCGCCGAGTTCCACCGACGTGACGCCGTAATTTTTCAGGCGCGCCGCCGTTTCTTCATCGACGGCGTCCGGCCGGGTGGAGCATCGGATCCCCATCAGGCCGTACTTTCGGACCGTCTCGGAAGCGATCTGCAAAAGCGCGTTTCCGTATTCCTTTGGGACCGCCGTAAAGCTGCCCCCGAAGAAAGCGATCTCCGTCTCCTTTGGGTCGTGTTTCAGTTTTTTCGCCGCCGCTTCCAGGCTTTCCCGCACCTCCTGCGGCGTCGGCGCGCTTCGGTTTCCCGTAATCTGCCGCTGGTCGCAGAAGCTGCACCTGGCGGGACAGCCGATATGCGGGATAAAGACCGCGATGTTCGCGTGCGGCACGTCAGTACCCCATGAGCTTCAGCGCTTCGGCGGCGGCATGCTGCTCGGCTTCCTTCTTGCTTCGCCCGCCGCCCCGGCCGATCACGTTGCTGTTCAGGTGGACTTCCACGGTGAAATGCTTATCGTGGTCCGGGCCGCGCTCCCCGGTCAAAACGTATTCCAGCCGTTCTCCGGGATTCTGCTGGATAATCTCCTGCAGCATCGTCTTGTGGTCCTTAAAAGGACGTTCCCCCGCCGCGCTTGCCGCAGGCCGGAGAAAACGGAGCACGAACTTCCGCGAAGCGTCCAGGTCCCCGGAATCCAGATAGATCGCCGCCGTGATCGATTCGAACACATCCGCGAGGATGCTCGGGCGGTCCCTTCCGCCCGAATGCTGCTCCCCGTAACTGAGGCGCAGCATGTCTCCCACGCCGAGCGCGCGGGAAAACGCGCACAGAGATTGCTCGCAGACGAGCGAAGCGCGTTTCTTCGTCAGCTTGCCCTCCGGGAGCGCGGGGAACTCCCGAAAAAGAAACTCTGCGGCGATGAAGCCGAGGATCGAATCGCCCAGAAATTCCAGCCGCTCATAGCTCTGGGCGTTCGCACGATTTTCGTTCGCGAACGAGGAATGCGTCAACGCCGTCTCCAACAGGGAAACGTCCCGAAACGAATATCCGATCTTTTCCTGGAACGCGTCTAAAGGCTTCATTCGCCCTCCCCCTTTCCGACGGCTTCGGCGATCTCGTCAATGATCCCCGCAGACACATACTTCGCGGTCAGGGAAAGCGCGCTGAACATCGTCCCGGCCTTCGCGCTGCCGTGCACCTTGAACACGGGCTTCGAGCACCCGAGGATCGGCGCGCCGCCGTAGGAATTGTAGTCGAAATCCTTTTTGAACTGTTTCATGTCGCCGAGGACCATCGCCGCGGCGAGCTGGTTTTTCAGATTTTTTTTGAAAATGCCCTTGATCTTGTCCATCAGAACGAGCGCCACGCCCTCGTAGGTCTTGATAAACACGTTCCCGGTGAAGCCGTCCGTGACGATCACCTCCGCCGCGTCGTCCGGCACGTCTCTGGCCTCGACGTTCCCGACGAAACGGATCCGCTGATCCTCCGAAAGCAGTCGGAACGCCGCCTGCTGCAGCGGGCCGCCCTTATGCTCCTCCGCGCCGACGTTCAAAAGCCCGACGCGCGGCGACTTGACGCCCATGACCTTTTCCACATAGACGGACCCCATCAGACCGAACTGCGCGAGCATCTGCGGCGTGCATTCGTTGTTCGCGCCGGAATCCGCAAGCAGGAAGAAGCCCGTGGATTTCGGGAGCACCGGCGCAAAGCACACGCGCAGCACCCCTTTGAGGCGCTTGACGAAAAGCGTCGCCCCGACGACCACCGCCCCGCTGTTCCCGGCGGAAACGAAAGCGTCGCCCTTGCCGTCCCGAAGCGCCATGCAGCACACGGCGAGCGAGCTGTTCTTCTTCTCGCGGCGTACCGACATCGGATCGTCCTCCATCGTCAAAACGTCCGGGCAGTCCAGGATCTCCATATCCGCAATATCCAGCGAAAGGCGTGCGGCCGCCGACCGGATCGCACTCTCCGCCCCGGTCAGCAGGATGTCCATGCCCAGCGCGTCCTTTGCCATGCGGCATCCCTTCAGAATTTCGTCCGGGGCATTGTCCCCGCCGAACGCGTCTACAATGATCTTCACTGCGCCCCACTCCTTACTCTCTGCGTTTGATCGTCTTTCTTAAATTACCTGCCCGTCCGCGAAAACCGGGCTTTCCTCTTTGTGCAGGCGGATCCCCGCCGCGCGCGCCGCTTCCTCCAGATCCGAGAGCGCGCGCTGCGACAAAGCCCTATACCGCGCCTGTTTGTCGCGGATCTGCGCCGAAAGCGCCGGCAGGACCCCGAAATTCGCGCCCATCGGCTGGAAATCCGCGCTCACGCTCTTTGAGACATGACGCGAGAGCGCGCCGAGCATCGTCGTTTCCGGCAGGACCAGCGGCGCCTTCCCGGAGAGCCGCCGCGCGGCGTTCAGCCCCGCGAGCAGCCCAGACCCCGCCGATTCCATATAGCCCTCCACGCCGGTCATCTGTCCGGCAAAAAAGAGCTCCGGGCGCGGCCTCGCGGAAAAATCCGCCGCAAGAACGCGCGGGGAATCCAAAAACGTGTTGCGGTGCATGACGCCGTACCGCGCAAATTCCGCGTGCGAAAGCCCGGGGATCATCCCGAACACGCGGCGCTGCTCCGGGAATTTCAGGTTCGTCTGGAACCCCACAAGGTTGAAAAGCGTCTTTTCGGCGTTTTCCGTTCGAAGCTGCACCACGGCCCAGGGCCGTTTTCCCGTGCGCGGGTCGGTCAGCCCGACGGGTTTGAGCGGCCCGAAACGCATCGCGTCCCGGCCGCGCTGTGCGAGCACCTCGATGGGCATGCAGCCCTCGTAGACCTTCGGGTCCCGCACGTCAAAATCATGTACCGGCGCGCGCTCCGCCGAGAGCAGCGCGTCGTAAAACGATTCGTATTCCGCCCGGTCTATCGGGCAGTTGATGTAATCCTCTCCGCCCCGCCCGTAGCGCGAGGCGAAAAAGCAGCGGTCCATGTCGAGGCTCTCGCGCGTCACGATTGGCGCGGCGGCGTCGAAAAAGTGCAGCGTCCCGCCCACAAACGACCGGATCTCCTCCGCGAGCCGCCCCTCGGTCAGCGGGCCGGTCGCGACCACCGCGACGCCCTCGGGGATCTCCTCCACCGTGTCCCGCACCACCTCGATGTTCGGGTACGCGAGGATCTTTTCCGTCACGCGCGCGGAGAATTTCTCCCGGTCCACGGCGAGCGCCCCGCCCGCCGGGACCTGCGTCTCGAGCGCGCAGGGAACGAGCAGCGAGCCAAGCCGCCGCATCTCTTCCTTCAAAAGCCCTGCGGCGCTTTCCACACGCGCAGCCTTGAGCGAATTGGAACAGATCAGCTCCGCGAGACCCTCGGATTTGTGCGCCGGGGAAAACCGCTTCGGCTTCATCTCATACAGCCGCACGCGGAACCCCGCGTTTGCGAGCTGCCACGCGGCCTCGCATCCCGCGAGCCCGCCGCCGATCACCGGGACCGCCTTATTCATCTTCGCCAGCGGCCTCGGTCTTGTAGCCGCAGCCTTCCGTGAGGCAGTACAGCGTTTTCTTCTTTCCCTTTTTCTGCATCAGGACCTTGCCGCAGCGGGGGCACGTCTGATCCGAAGGCGGATCCCAGGAGACGAAATCGCACTTCGGATACTCCTCGCAGCCGTAGAACACGCGGCCCTTCCTCGATTTCTTTTCGATGATCCTGCCGCCGCATTTCGGGCATTTCGCGCCGGTATCGATCACGATCTTCTTGATGTTTTTGCATTCCGGGTACCCGGGGCAGGCGATGAACTTCCCGTACCGCCCGGTCTTGATGACCATCCTGCGCCCGCATTTCTCGCAGATATAGTCGGTCTCGTCTTCTTTGAGCTGGATCTTCACGCCGTCCATCTCGGACTTCGCTTTTTTCAGCGTCTTCTCGAAATCGTCGTAGAAATCGTGCAGCGTTCTGACCCAATCCACTTTGCCACTCTGGACCTCGTCGAGCTCCTTTTCCACGGCCGCCGTGAACCGGATGTTGACGATATCGGGGAAGCGTTCCTTCATCAGCTTGGTGATGACCTCGCCGAGCTCCGTCGGCTTGAAGGACTTCCCCTCGCGCACGACGTACTCGCGGCTCGTGATTGTCATGATCGTCGCGGCGTAGGTGCTCGGGCGGCCGATGCCGTTCTCCTCGAGCGTCTTGATGAGCGAAGCCTCGGTGTAGCGCGGGGGCGGCTGCGTGAAGTGCTGCGTGCCGGAAAGGTCGCGGAGCCGCAGCGCCATGCCGGCTTCGAGCTTCGGGAGGTCCTTCCCTTTCTCCTCCTCGGTGTCTCGGCTCTCCTCATAGAGGACCGTGAAGCCGTCAAATCCAACATTGTACCCGCTCGCCTTAAAGACATACTCACCGGCGGTGATGACCGCCTGCGTCGTGTTGAGGAGGCAGTTCGCCATCTGGCAGGCGACGAACCGCTCCCAGATCAGCTTATAGAGTTTGTACTGGTCCCGCGTCAGGGAGCGCTCCACATCCTTCGGCGTCAGCGCCACGGACGTCGGCCGGATGGCCTCGTGGCCGTCCTGCGCGCCGGCGCGCGCTTTGTAGTGGCGGGGTTTCGGCGGCAGATAGCTCTTCCCCCATCTCGACCCGATAAACTCGACCGCTTCGCCGATCGCGTCCTCAGAAAGGCGCAGCGAATCGGTACGCATATAGGTGATGAGGCCGACCGTCCCCACGCCCTCGATATCCACGCCCTCGTAAAGCTCCTGCGCGGCCTGCATCGTGCGGCGCGCCTGAAAGCCCAGCTTGCGCGAGGCCTCCTGCTGCAGGGTAGACGTGATGAACGGCGGCGCGGGCTGCTTGTTCTTCTTTCCTTTTTTGACGGACTCCACGGCGAAAGGCACGTTTTCCAGCGCCGCAAGGATCGCGTCCGCCTGGGCCTTGTCCGTGATTTTGATCTCGCCGTTCCTGTCCCCGTAAAACGCCGCGGAGAACACCGTCCTCGCGGGGGGCGCAGTCAGCTTCGCGTCGATGCTCCAGTATTCCTCCGGCTGGAACTTCCGGATTTCCTCCTCCCGATCCACGATGATCCGAAGCGCGACAGACTGCACGCGCCCGGCGGAGAGCCCGCGCCGGATCGTCTTTGCGAGAAACGGGCTGAGCGAATACCCCACCAGCCGGTCAAGGATGCGCCGCGCCTGCTGCGCGTTCACAAGATCCATATCAATCGAACGCGGATGCGCCATGCCCTCCCGGATCCCGGTCTTCGTGATCTCGTTGAACGTCACGCGGTTTCGCGCCGTGTCATCAAGGCCGAGCAGATACGCCAAATGCCAGGAGATCGCTTCGCCCTCGCGGTCGGGGTCGGTGGCGAGGTACACGCCGTCGCTGTCCTGCGCGGCGCTCTTCAGCTCCGAAACGAGCTTTTCCTTCCCCTTGATGACCGCATACTTCGGCTTGAAGTCGTCCTTCACATCCACGCAAAGGCGCGCCTTCGGAAGGTCCCGCACATGGCCCATGGACGCGATGACTTCATACCCGTCCCCAAGATATTTTTTGATCGTCCGCGCTTTCGCGGGCGACTCCACGATCACGAGTTTCGACATGGTCTACCGTCTCCTTTTTTCGTCCTCCGGCAAAGCCGCCTTCCCCAAAAGGGCCGGCGGAAAGTCCGCGCCGGAAAACGGGCGAAGAAAATCCATTCAGTCAGATAGTATAGCACAGGGCGCGCAGTTTTGCAAGCGTGCGGCCCGGAATTTGCCCCCAGCGGTTTTCACGCCCTGCGGAACCGCTGCCCCGGCAGCGCGACCGCAAGCTCCCGAATCTCCAGCTCCGTCAGCGCGGCGAGCACGCCGCCTGCGGAAAGACCCGCTTCCTTTGCGAGGACCGAAACATGGTCCGGCTCGCTGCGAAGCACAGAAAGCACGGCGGCGGCCCCTTCCGAAAGGCCGCGAAGATCCGGTGCCGCGGCCGCCTTTTCCGCGCGGTCCGCCGCGGGTTTTCTTTCCTCGGGATGTTCTCTCCCGCGCACCGCGGCAAGCGCCGCCTCCAGCATTTCCCTCCGTTCGGTGCGTTTTCTCGTGCCGAACGCCTTCACGATGTCCTCCGCGCTCTGCACGCGCTTCGCGCCGTCCTCTTCAAGCCCGATGCAGCCGGCAAAGGCCTTCTCGTCCGATCCGATGAACACGAAGACCTCCCGGTCCTGCTCCAAAGCGTGCTTCGCGGTGATGAGCGCGCCGCTCTTTTTCGGCGCCTCCGCCACCAAAACCCCATCCGAAAGCCCGGAAAGGATCCGGTTCCTGTGCTGGAACGCGCCCTTTTGCACCGGCGTCTGCGCGGGCAGCTCGCTGAGAAGCGCGCCGTCCCGGTCAATAATCTCCCCGCGCAGCATAACATTATCCATCAGATACGGATAATCGAGGCCGCAGGGCAGCACTGCGACCGTCGCGCCGCCGCCGAGCATCGCCGCCCGATGCGCCGCGCTGTCGATCCCCAGCGCGCCGCCGCTGACAACGGCCACGCCGCGCTTTCCAAGACCGCAGGAAATATCCTCGGCGGCTCTTTTTCCCTCTTCGCTGGATTTCCGCGTCCCCACGACCGCGACCGTCAGCTCCGCCGCAGGCAGCTTCCCGCGCAGGTAAAGCGCGGCGGGCGGGTTGTAGATCTCTTTGAGAAGCGCGGGATACTCGGGCATGTCCGGCGTCAGGACTTTCTGCCCGAGCTTTTCGCAGTACTCCAGCGCCGCCTCCGCGTGCGCGGGCCCGAATCCGCAGAGCGTCGCATACTCTCTGTCCGAAATGAACGTGCAGTCGCTCCAGAAACCCTGCCCCATCCGAAAAAAGGCTTCCGGACTTCCAAAGCGCTCCGCGATCTGTTTCGGCTTCGGGCTCCCCGCTCCAAACGCGTTCTGAAGCCAGATCCAATAGACGCGATCATCCATCGAACTTTTCCTCTCTTTCTCCGCGCACCATTTCCCACAGCACGATTGCCGCGGCGGTCGAAGCGTTCAGCGACTCCGCGCGCCCGAGCATCGGGATCGTCACGCGCCGCGCACAAAGCGCCAGCGCGACCTCAGAAAGCCCGTTTCCCTCGTTCCCGATCCAGACGGCAGGCTTCTTTCCCGGAAAGCACGGCCCGGTGATCGGCTCCCCGCCTGCCGGGGCCGCGGCAAAAAGCGTAAAGCCCGCGCGTTCCAACACCTGCGCACAGGGAGCGGTTTCCGGGAAAAAGTGCATCCCAAGCCGAAACACCGCGCCCATCGAGCCGCGCACGACCTTCGGCGAAAAGGGATCGCAGCACGCGCCCGCAAAGCAGAGATCCGCCACGCCGAGCGCTTCCGCCGTGCGGAGCACGCCGCCCACGTTCGAGGGGTCCTGCACGTTTTCGAGCACGAGCGTCTGCGGCGCGTCGGCGAGCGGCCGTTTCGTTTCCGGCATGGCGCAGACGCAGAAGATCCCCTGCGGATGCCGGGTATCGGAGAGGAGCTCCGCCACATGCGGCGCGACGAAAAACGTCTCCTTCGCGCTTTTTCGCACCGGTTCGAGATAGCGGCCGTATTTTTCCTCCGCCTCCGCCGTGAAAAAGCACCGCTCAATCCGAACGCCGCTTTCCGCGGCGTCGGCGCAGAGCCTTGCGCCTTCGGCGAGAAAGGTCCCGGTCTCCCTGCGCAGCTCCGCGCTCTTTTGCAGCGCGGCGGCGCTTTGGATCTCGGGATGCTTCCGGCTGGTCACAGTTTCCAAAAGCGTACCTCCTCGAGAAAACAAGAACGCGCCCGGAGGGTTTCCGGGCGCAGAACAGGACACATATTAGAGGGCGGCCTTTGCCGTTTCGACAAGCGCCTTGAAAGCCGCACCGTCCGCGATTGCGATCTCGGAAAGCATCTTTCTGTTCAGCGTTACGCCCGCCTTCTTCAGACCGTTCATGAAGACGGAATACGACACGCCGTTCGCACGGCACGCGGCGTTGATGCGAGTGATCCAGATACGGCGGAAGTCGCGCTTT
>CANRMW010000052.1 GCA_947631835.1 uncultured Clostridia bacterium
CTGTTGAAAACGATCCGGTCGTATGTGGAGAACCTGCCCCCGGAGTTAAAGGCGGACCCCGCCGTCTACGAGTCGCGCCTGCAAAAGTGCGGCAGCTGCGAGGAACTCACCAACGGGATGTGCGCCCTGTGCGGCTGCTTTGTCGAGGTGCGCGCTGCAAAAGCCCCCATGCACTGCGCGAAAAGCACATCGATTTGGTGAATGCTTCTTGCGCGGCGCGGACCGGCGTGCTATAATGAATCAGACTATATTTTGGAGGTGTCTGTATTGATCCAGCAAGTGATGACGGAACCGGGAAAGATCGTTTTCCGGGAGATCGAAACGCCGGCGCCGAAGCCGGGAGAGGTATTGGTCAAGATCATGCGCATCGGCGTGTGCGGGTCGGATATCCATGTGTGGCACGGCAAGCATCCGTTTACGAAATACCCCATCACACAGGGGCATGAGGTCTCCGGCGAGATCGCCGCGCTCGGCTCCGGTGTCTCCCAGTTCACCGTCGGGCAGAAGGTGACGATCCAGCCCCAGGTCGTGTGCGGAAAGTGCCATCCCTGCCGGCACGGAAAATACAACCTCTGCGAAGAGCTGAAGGTGATGGGGTTCCAGACGACGGGCGTCGCTTCGGAATATTTTGCCGTTGACGCTTCGAAGGTCACGCCGCTCCCGGAGACGATGAGCTTCGACGAGGGCGCAATGATCGAGCCGCTTGCCGTCGCCGTACACGCGGTCAACCGCTTCGGAGACATGAAGGACATGCAGGTCGCCGTACTCGGCGCGGGGCCGATCGGGATCCTTGTCGCGCAGGCGGCGAAAGGCATGGGCGCGAAAAGCGTTCTGATCACCGACGTCAGCGACATCCGTCTGGAAAAGGGCAAGGAATGCGGCGTGGATTTCTGCGTCAATACGGCGCAGACGGATTTCGGAGACGCTATGGTCCGCGCGTTCGGCCCCGATAAGGCGGATGTGATCTACGATTGCGCTGGGAACGACGTCACGATGGGACAGGCGATCCGATACGCGCGCAAGGGCAGCACGATCATCCTTGTCGCCGTGTTCGCGGACATGGCGAAGGTGGACCTCGCGGTGCTCAACGACCACGAGCTGGACCTGAATACCACGATGATGTACCGGAACGAGGACTATCTCGGGGCGATCCGGCTCGTCAACGAGGGAAAGGTAAAGCTGAGGCCCCTGATCTCGAAGCACTTTGCTTTTGCGGATTACGCCGAAGCCTATCGCTATATCGACGCGAACCGTCAATCTACCATGAAGGTCATCATTGACGTACACTGATTTTTCCTGAACAGGAGCTGTTTTCACTGGATATTCTTTTGGACGCTCTGCTCGACGCGCTGCAGACGCTGCCCTTCCTCTTTGCGGCTTTTTTCCTGATGGAGTTTATGGAGCACCGCGCAAATGAGAGGATGCGGGAGCGTCTCACGCGTGTCGGAAAACTCGGGCCGCTCGTCGGCGCGCTCTTTGGGATCATTCCCCAGTGCGGGTTCTCCGTCGCGGCGGCAAATTTCTACGCCGGGCGGGTCATCACAATGGGAACGCTCCTTGCAGTGTTCCTTTCGACCAGCGACCAGGCGCTTCTCGTCCTGCTTGCACACCCGCAGATGTTGGACAGCATCCTTCCTCTCCTTTTGACAAAACTGCTCTCGGCGGTCGTGTTCGGCTTCCTGCTGGATCTGCTGCTGCAGGGCAGGCGAAAGGACGAGACGCCCTTTGAAGACCTTTGCGCGGACTGCGACTGCGAGCACACGGGGATATGGCGCGCGGCGCTGCATCATACGGTGCGGATCTTCCTCTTTATCCTTGCCGTGAACCTGCTGCTCGGATATGCGATCGAGCTTCTCGGGGCGGAGCGGGTTTCCGCCTTTCTGCTTTCCGGGAGCGTCTTTCAGCCGTTTCTCGCGGCGTTCGTGGGCTTGATCCCGAACTGTGCGGTCTCCGTTCTGTTCGCGGAGCTGTTTCTTTCCGGAACGCTTCGGTTCGGCGCGCTTGCGGCGGGCCTGTGCTCCGGCGCGGGTGTGGGACTGATCGTTCTTTTCCGTTCGAACCGGCACCTGAAGGAAAATCTTTTCTTTCTGGCGGTCCTTTATATTTCCGCCGCGTTGACCGGGGTGTTTCTGGATTTTCTCTTTTGACGGACCAAAGCGGGCGCTTTTCTTTGCAGAAAGGCGCCCGCTCTGTATAAATATAAGAGAATTGTAAATTTTGAAAAAACGTTGGGGAAGGCTCTTTTATTGCCGAAGGACATGTGCTATAATAGAAAAAATGACCTGTTCTGTCATTTCGAATCGGCAAACGATAATTCTGCTCGGAAGGTGGGTCCCCTGTGAAACACAGGATCATAGAAAAGAAGGAATGCGGCCTCACGGCTTTTTGGCAGCCGACGCCGCAGTTTACAACGGCCAGACGCTCCGTCCATCTTGTTTTGCCCCTCGAAAGCAGCGGGACCGCATCCTTGCGCGCCATGGTGCCGTATCTTGTTTCCCGCGTGACACGGGATTATCCGGATTATACGGCGTTTGGGCGGTACCTGCAATCGCTGTACGGCGCCTCGCTTCAGGCGGGCGTCAGCCGTGTCGGGGACAACCAGCTTTTGAATCTCTCCGCGGTCGGCATCGCGAACCGTTACGCGTTCGATGGGGAAGATGTGGAGCAGACGCTGGCTTCGCTGCTGGAGGACATCCTTTTTTCGCCTCTTTTTGCAGAGGACGGACATTTCCCGGAGGACGGCTTCGCGCAGGAACAGCGCCAGCTCGTGGAGACACTGGAATCCGAATTTAACGAGAAGCGCATCTATGCAAAAAATCGCGCCGTGGAGTTGATGTTCGAAGGGGAGCCGGCAGGCATTCCCCGCCTAGGGACCCGGGATACGCTGGAAAGCCTCAAGCGCGAGGCGGTCACCGGCGCGTGGAAAGACCTGCTGCGCCGCGCACAGGTTTTGCAGTTCAGCTTCGGCGACGGCGTAAACGGGGATTTTGCGGATGGATTCGCAAAGCGCCTCGGAGAAAGAGGCTCCGCTTCGATCGAGAGCAGGCCGCACACGCCGCGCGCCGAGACCCTGCGCGTCACGGAAGAGATGCCGCTCTCGCAGTCCAAGCTGGTGATGGGCTTCGGCCTCGACGCTGATCCGAAAAAGCGCCTTGCAAACCGGATGCTCGCCATCGTGTTCGGCGGCACGCCGAGCTCCAAGCTGTTCCTGAACGTTCGCGAAAAGCAAAGCCTGTGCTACTACTGCTCCGCGCAGAACGAGATGCAGAAAAACGTGATCTTCGTCCAGAGCGGCGTGGAAACGGCGAACCTCGACCGCGCGGAGGAGGCGATCCTCCATGAGTTGAAGGCGATCCAAAACGGCGAGCTGACGGACGACGAGCTGCTCCACGCCCAGCTTGCGATGAAGACGAGCTGTACGGCGGTCGCGGATTCCGCCGCTGCGATGGAAAGCTGGTACCTGGGAGGGATCCTCTCGGGCGATCTGCGGACCCCGGAGGAATATGCCAAGGACATCATGAAAGTGACAAAGGACGAGATCATCGACGCCGCGCGGTCCGCAGTGCTGGACACCGTGTATATGCTGAAAGGAGTGTCCTCGAAATGAGCACGATCCAAGTCGTAGAAAGCGCATTGATGGGGGATCGGTATTATCGGATCCTGCACGATTCCGGTCTCACGGTTTTCGTCTATCCGAAAGACGGCATCCGGACGACATTCGGGCTGTTCGGAACAAAATACGGCTCCATCGATAAATCCTTCAAGCGCAGCGATGAGCCCGAAGCGCGGACGACGCCCGCCGGCATCGCGCATTTCCTTGAGCATAAGCTCTTTGAAAGCGAGGACGGCGACGCCTTCTCCCGCTTCGCGAAGATTGGCGCGTCCTCCAACGCGTTCACCTCGTTTGAGACGACGCGCTACCTGTTCGCCTGCACGGAGAGAGCGGACGAAGCGCTCGAGATCCTGCTGGATTTCGTGCAGTCTCCGTATTTCACCGCGCAGACGGTCCAGAAAGAGCAGGGGATCATCGGGCAGGAGATCAAGATGTATGACGACGATCCCCAGTGGCGCGTGCTTTTCAATCTGCTGCGCGGCCTTTACCACACGCATCCGATCCGGGAAGACATCGCCGGCACGGTAGAGAGCATCGCGGAGATCACGGCTGACCACCTTTACGATTGTTACCACACCTTTTATAATCTGCGCAACATGGCGCTTTCCGTCGCGGGAAGCTGCACGCCGGAACGCGTGCTCGAGATCTGCGACAAGATGCTCAGGCCCAGCGCTGCGGTCGAGGTCTCCCGGGCGTTCCCGCCGGAACCGGATTCCATTGTCGAGCCGCGCGTGGTGGAGCGCCTCGCGGTCGCGGCCCCGCTCTTTGAGTTTGGCATCAAGATCCCGAATGCGGCAAAGCAGTGCTCGGAAAAGGAATATGCGACGACCGAAGTTCTCCTCGACATCATGGCCTCGGACAGTTCTCCTTTGTTCCGCCGTCTTCTGGATGACTCGCTCATCAACGAGGCGTCCTTCAGCAGTGAGTTTTTCGAGGGCTCCGGCTATGCTTCGCTGATTTTCGGCGGAGAATCCCGGGATCCGGACGCTGTGTGCGAAGCGATCCGCACTGAGATGCGCAGGCTGAAAGCGGAGGGCGTGTGCGAAGACGACGTGAAGCGCAGCGCGAAAGCGCTTTACGGGGCGAATATTTCCGGCTTCAACAGTCCGGAGCGTCTGGCGAACGCCGTGATGGATATGGAATTTAGCGGCCGTGAGCTCTTCCGCTATCTGGAGAGCTTCCGCGAGATCACCGCGGAAGACGTCAACAACAGGATCCGGGAGCTCTTCGATGAGGAGCGCGCCTCGGTTTCCATTGTGCTGCCGTTGGAGAAGGAGGAGAAGGAATGACAAATACGGTCCAGTTTCCGGTTTTGGGACTGACGTTCACGCTGCATCCGGTCGCCTTTGAAGTCTTTGGCGTGCAGGTCTATTGGTACGGCATCCTCATCGGCATCGGGTTCCTGCTCGCTGTCGTTTACGGCTTTGCGTCCTGCAAGGTGATGCATATCAACAAAGACCACCTGACAGATGCGATCATCGGCGGCATGATCGGCGGGATCGTCGGGGCGCGGCTCTATTACGTCCTGTTTTATGCGGGGGACCGTTACCTCAAAAACCCCCTTGAGATCTTCGATATCAAAGGCGGCGGACTCGGCATTTACGGCGGCATCATCGGCGGACTGCTCGTGGGCGGTCTTGTCGCGCGGTGGAGAAAGATGCATGTCGGCGCCGTGCTGGACGTCGCTTCGATCGGCTATCTCATCGGGCAGGGCATCGGCCGCTGGGGGAACTTCGTCAACCAGGAAGCGTTCGGCACCGCAACGGATCTGCCCTGGGGCATGTACAGCGAAAAAACGGCCGAGGTCGTGGTCGGGAACGTACACCCCTGTTTTCTGTATGAGTCGCTCGCCTGTTTGCTGGGCGCGCTCTGTCTCCATATTTTCACCAGAAAATTCCGGCGGTACGATGGGCAGACGTTTCTGCTCTACGTCCTCTGGTATGGGATCGTGCGCTTCTTCATCGAAGGCCTGCGCACGGACAGCCTTCTGCTCCCGGGGATCGACCTTCGCGTCTCGCAGGTCTTGGCGGGCGCTTCGGCCATCGCCGCTGTGATCCTGCTGATCCTTTTCCGAAAGAAGACTTCGCTTTCCGGCTGCGGAAGCGAGAAGATCATGGAACTCAACGGGATCGAAAGCGCGGCTTCGACCTCCGATATGCAGATCGACGGGGGCGCGGAAAGCACGATCTTTGCGGGGATGAGCGCAGAGGAGGCCAAGGAACAGGTCGAATCGTCCATGCGCGAAGTAAAAGCGGCGCCTGCTGAAAAAAAGGAACTGCAGGAAAACGCGGACGAGCCGGAGAAGGATCCGGAAAGCACGGAAGAACCGGAGCCTGCGCAGGATGAACCTGCGCAGGAAGGCACCGAGGAGGAGGAAAAAGATGGCAGTGCGGATTGACGGCAAAGCGGTCGCCGCAAAAGTGCGCGAAGAGGTCGCGGCGGAAGTCGCTGAGCTGAAGGCGCAGGGCGTGGAGACCGGCATGGCGGTCGTTCTCGTGGGGGATGATCCCGCTTCCGCCATTTATGTGAACAACAAGAAAAAAGCCTGCTCGGAGACCGGCATCTATTCCGAGGTCCATCTCCTCCCGACAGAGACGACGCAGGAGGAACTGCTCGCGCTGATCGAAAAGCTGAACGGCGATCCAAAGATCAACGGGATCCTTGTGCAGTCTCCGCTGCCCCGTCATCTGGATGAAAAGCTCGTGGTGGAACACATTGATCCGAAAAAAGACGTGGATGCGTTCCACGCCTACAACGTCGGCCGGATCATGATCGGTGATTTCACCTTTTTGCCCTGCACACCGGCGGGCGTGATGAAGCTGATCCACGAAACCGGCCTCTCGGTCGAGGGAAAGCGCTGCGTCGTGGTCGGCCGAAGCAACATCGTCGGAAAGCCGATGGCGATGCTGCTGCTCCATGAAAACGGCACCGTGACGATCTGCCACAGCAAAACAAAAGACCTCGCTGCGATCTGCCGGGAAGCGGACATTCTGGTCGCGGCGGTCGGGATGGCGAAGCTCATCACCGCAGACATGGTCAAGCCTGGCGCGGTCGTGATCGACGTGGGAATGAATCGCAGCGAAAACGGAAAGCTGTGCGGAGATGTGGATTATGAAGCGGTGGAACCCATCGCAGGATATATCACGCCCGTGCCCGGCGGCGTCGGTCCGATGACGATCGCGATGCTGCTCAAAAATGCGGTGCGCGCCGCGAGACTGCAAAACGGTCTTTGATCCGCGCGCCAAGGGAATCGAGGGGAAATGGAATGGGCCTGCTGCTGGACCAAATTCAACAGCATGGAGATGTAAAAAAACTGCCCGCGGAGGAACTGCCTGCGCTGTGCGAAGAGATACGGGAGACGATCATCTCGACCGTGGCGGACAACGGCGGTCATTTGGCGTCCAATCTCGGCGTGGTGGAGCTTTGCGTCGCGCTGCACCGAGTCTTGGATTTTTCGAAAGACAGCCTTGTCTGGGATGTGGGACATCAGTCCTACACGCATAAGCTCCTCACGGGGCGCGCCCGCATGTTTTCGACCCTCCGGCAGGAAAACGGGCTTTCCGGATTTCCTTCCAGGGAAGAGAGCGACTGCGATCCGTTTACGAGCGGGCATAGCAGCGCTTCCATTTCCGCGGCGCTTGGCTTGGCTTACGCGAAGGAGATGCGTGGGGAAGACGGCCATGTGGTCGCCGTCATCGGCGACGGCGCGCTCACCGGCGGTCTCGCGTATGAAGGTCTGAACAATGCGGGACGGCTGCATCGGAACCTCATCGTGATCCTGAACGACAACACCATGTCGATCTCGAAAAACGTCGGTTCGATCGCGCGCTACCTGACTTACGTTCGGTCGCGCCCCGCATACCTGAACGCGAAGGACAGTATAGAATCTGTGCTCCTTCATATCCCGAAGATCGGAAACCGGCTTGCCTCGGCGATCCGTCGGGTGAAGAAGGCGATCAAGCGGAATATCTTCAATACAACGATCTTCGAGGATCTCGGCTTCACCTATTACGGGCCGATCGATGGGCACGATCTGCCCCGGATGATCTCCCTGCTCCAATCTGTGAAAGAAATCCATAAGCCCGTGCTGGTCCATGTCCGGACGTACAAAGGCCGGGGTTATAAATACGCGGAGGACAATCCGAGGGCGTATCACGGCCTCTCCGCATTTGACCGGGAAAAAGGGTTGGACGAAGCGACGCAGGGAAACTTTTCCTGCAAATTTGGCGAAGCGCTTTGCGATCTCGCCGCGAAAGACGAGCGGATCTGCGCCGTGACGGCCGCGATGGAGACCGGGACCGGGCTCGTGCCGTTTCACGAGCTTTTCAAATCCCGCTTTTTTGACGTCGGCATCGCCGAGGGACACGCGGTCACGTTCTGCGCCGGACTGGCGCGCGGCGGCATGATCCCCGTCTTTTCGGTGTATTCCACTTTCCTGCAGCGCTCCTACGACCAGCTTCTTCACGACGTCGCGCTGCAGCGGCTAAAGATCATACTGGCGATCGACCGTGCGGGGATCGTTGGGGAAGACGGGAAGACGCACCAAGGGATCTTCGACACCGGTTTCCTGCGCACCGTACCGGACGCCGTGGTCTATGCGCCGGCATACTACGACGAGCTTTCCCGTATGCTCCAAATCTGTGTGGAAGGGGACGACCGCCTGTATGCGGTGCGGTATCCCCGCGGACAGGCGCTCTACCGTCCGGCGGGATACGCCCCGACCGATGACAGCTTCTCGGTTTTCGGAGAGGACGGCGCCCCTGTCGCGCTTGTCACGTTCGGCCGCCTGTTCTCTTTTGCGGCGCAGGCCGCAGAACAGCTTTCCAGGGAAGGGATCTCCTGCCGGATCCTCAAGCTGAACCGCGTGATCCCGATGGACCCGAAAGCGGTGGAAAGCGTTTTGGATGCTCCGCACGTTCTTTTCTTTGAGGAGGGCGTGCGCTCCGGCGGCATCGGCGAGGGATTCGGCGATATGCTGATGGAGCGCGGATTCTCCGGAACATTTACCCTTCACGCGATCGAAGAAGGATTTGTCGGGCACGCGCCCATGTCCCGCACCTTGGCGCGGCTCGGGCTGGATCAGGACGGCATGGTCCGTGCGGTAAGATCTGTTTTGCGGACGGGGAACGTCAAATGAAAAAAAGGCTGGACGTACTCGTGTATGAAAAAGGGTTGGCAGAGAGCCGCGAGAAGGCGCGTGCGCTCGTTATGGCCGGCCAGGTCTATGTCCTCGGACAGAAATACGACAAGCCGGGGGAATCCGTCCCGGAGGAAGCCGAGATAGAGATCCGGGGCGAGACGCTGCGGTATGTGAGCCGCGGGGGACTGAAGCTCGAAAAGGCGATGGCCTGTTTTGACATCTCCCTTATCGGGAAGACCTGCATGGATGTCGGCGCGTCTACCGGCGGCTTTACTGACTGTATGCTGCAAAACGGTGCGGAGCGCGTTTACAGTGTCGATGTGGGATACGGTCAACTGGCCTGGAAGCTGCGATCCGACCCCCGCGTTGTCAATCTGGAACGGACCAATGCGCGGTATCTCACGGCGGAGCAGATCCCGGAACCGATCGATTTCTTTTCCGTAGACGTCTCCTTCATTTCGTTGAGCCGAATCTTTCCCGCTGTCGTTCCGCTGCTGAAGGAGGGCGGGGAGGGCGTCTGCCTGATCAAGCCGCAGTTTGAAGCGGGACGGGAAAAAGTAGGGAAGAAAGGCGTTGTGCGCGACCCGGCGGTCCATGAAGAGGTCATTCTGTCCGTGTGCGGCTTCGCGTCGTCCGCCGGTCTGTCGGTCTGCGGGCTGACTTTTTCTCCCGTAAAGGGACCGGAGGGCAACATCGAATATCTGGTATTCCTGAAAAAGAGCGGCCTTCCGTCATTGATCTTAGCGGAAGAGGCGCACCGTGTCGTGAAAGAATCCCATGAGGCTTTGAACGGGGGCAAGGCGCAGTGAAGATCGCCATCATTCTACATCCGACAAAAGAAAACGCCGCCTTTTACGGCATGAAGATCGCGGAGCTTTTGATGGCGCACGGCGCCGAGATCTTCGTCACCAAAGAATACGGAACGCTTTGTCCCGGCGTGCGCTGCGCGGAAAGCCATGCGGCCCTGATGGAAGCCGCGGACGCTGTCATCGCGGTGGGGGGAGACGGCACGATCATCCATACGGCAAAGCATGCCTGTGAAGCGGATAAGCCGATCCTCGGGGTGAATCTCGGGAGATTCGGGTTCCTTGCCGGGATCGAGAAGGAAGAATACCGAAAAACGCTGCGGCTCCTTTCCGGAGAATATTCCGAAAGCCGCCGAATGATGCTGGATATTTCGGTCCACAGCAGTTCGGGGATCCGCTGTTTCCACGCGCTGAACGACGCCGTGCTTTCCGGCACGCTCGCAAAGCTCTTCGATTTCGGGCTCTCTATTGACGGATCGGAGCTGTTCCCCTGCCGCGCAGACGGGCTCATCTGCGCGACGCCGACCGGATCCACGGCGTATTCGCTTTCCTCCGGAGGCCCCGTGCTGGATCCCGATCTGGAGTGTATCCTGCTCACACCGATCTGCCCGCATTCGCTTTTTAACCGCAGCACGGTGTTCGGCGGGGAGAAAGAGATCACGCTTTCCGTTTTGGGAAACACAGGAGAAACATTTTTGACCGTGGACGGCGACGCGCCGATCCCGATCGGTCCGCAGGATACGGTTTCTGTACGGCGGTCCTCTCTGGTCACACGGCTCATCCGAATGGATGAACGGATCTTTTACGACCGCGTAAACCGGAAGATCATGCACGGGATCGGATGATCAAAAAAACTTAGAGAAAGGAAGTCCTTCATGAAAGCCAGACGGCACGCGAAAATTTTAGAGCTCATCAAAGCATACGACATTGATACCCAGGAAGGTCTGCTCCAATACCTGCGCGAAGCGGGATTCGATGTCACGCAGGCAACGGTTTCCCGCGACATTAAGGAATTGCGGCTCGTCAAATCTCTGACCAGAGACGGAAGGTATAAATACGCGACCGGGCATGACAACGCCCGGGATATGTCCGCCAAGTTTTACTCTCTGTTTTCCGATTCCGTCATCGGCATTGAAAGCGCGCAGAACCTCATCGTGGTACACACCATGAACGGGATGGCGCAGGCGGTCTGCGCCGCCATGGATACGTTGCGGTTCCCGGATTTTGTCGGCACTCTGGCAGGCGAGGACACGATCCTGATCATCTGCCGGACCTCGGAGATCGCCGAAGCGCAGCAGTTCGAACTGAGAAAAATGATTGGCGGGAGTTGATCCGATGCTCTCTCAGCTTTTTATCCAAAACATCGCGGTCATAGAAAAAGCCTCGATCGATTTTGAATCGGGTTTTACGGCGTTGACCGGAGAGACCGGGGCGGGCAAATCCATTATCATCGATGCGATCTATGCCGTGCTCGGCGAACGCACTTCCCGGGAGCTCGTCCGGACCGGCGCGGAACAGGCAAGCGTTTCCGCGCTGTTTACCGACCTTTCAGAGGAGACGGAATCGCTTCTGGAAGAATTGGGCGTCCCGAGAGAGGAGGACGGCAGCCTCCTGATCCAGCGGGAAATCCGCGTCAACGGCGGCCGTTCGGGATGCAAGCTGAACGGGTCTCCCGCGACCGTTTCCATGCTCCGGGCTGTGGGCGCCACGCTGATCGACATTTTGGGACAGCACGAGAGCTATAAGCTGATGTCCCCGGAAGTCCACGCGGATTACATTGACAGCTTTGCCGGCACCAAGCCCCTTTTGGGAGAATACCGCGCGGCGTTCGAGGAGCTGAAAAAGATCCGCCGCGCTTTGGAATCCATCGAGACCGATGAGGGAGAAAAGGCGCGAAAGCTGGACGTTCTTCGGTTTCAGATCGAAGAATTGGAAGCCGCGGATCCGCGCCCGGGAGAGATCCGGGCGCTTACGGAGCGGCGGGATGTGATCCGAAACGGCGAACGGATCACGCGCAGCGTCTCGGAGGCGCATCACTTTCTTCATGGCGACGAGGAAAGCGACGGCGCGATACAGGCCGTTTCCTCCGCAGCGGACGCCGTAGAGCTTGCTGCTCGGTTCGCGCCACAGCTCCATGACACGGCGCAACAGCTTCGCGACGCGGAATATACGCTTTCCGACGCGGCGGATTCCCTTTCGGACTTTCTGGATACCGCGTCGTTTGACGAGGCCGCGCTCGAGGAGATCGAGACGCGGCTGGAGCTTTTGCGCCGCCTTCAGATGAAGTACGGCGCAGCGGAAGAAGACATGCTCGCATTTCTGGATAAAGCGCGCCAGTCGCTTTCGGAGATCGAGTTTTCGGATGAGCGGCGCGCTGCG
>CANRMW010000053.1 GCA_947631835.1 uncultured Clostridia bacterium
ACCGCGATCTCCGCCGCCTGGATCTCAAACGGTTGCTTCGCTTCCGGCGTCAGCAGCAGCGTGCCCGTGACGACAAGCGCCGCGCCGACGTTCTGCGCCGCGATTTCTTTATAGTTTTCCAGATTTTCCGCCGTAAAAACGACCTGCACGCCCTTAAAGCAGCTTCCGTCGTTGAGGTCGATAAATCCGAGCGCCTTCGAATCTCGGATCGAGCGCGCCCAGCCGCAGACCGTGACCGTCTGGTCGGCAAAGCGCTCCGGCGATTTGTAAATGGCGGCGATCTCCGTTCGTTTCATGATCCTTTCGTCCCTTCTTTCACATTATGCAAGACCCGATCTTGGTATATCATACCACAAAGTAAGGGCAACTATCAAGTCCCAATGCCGCTTTTTTCGCAAAACACCGCCGCTCAACCCGCGGGAGAAAAAGAAGCGGAGAAAATCGCACAAGGCGTTATTGCCTGCCGGACACCGCGCGTGTATAATGAAGACATCCAAAAGGAGGGAAAACCATGATCGATGCGCAAAAGGTCGGAGGACAGATCCGCGTTCTCCGCAAAAACAAGGGGATCACGCAGACGGAGCTCGGAGACCGTCTCGGCGTCTCCTTTCAGGCTGTCAGCAAATGGGAGCGCGGGGAAACGCTGCCGGACACCGCGCTCCTCCCCGCCCTCGCGGATGTGCTCGAAACGACGATCGATAATATTCTACTTGGAGGTGAAAAACGAATGCGGTATGAACGGCACGCCACGGTCGCGCAGATGAAGGAGGGCATCGAGTGCTTCGCGCGCATCGGGGAACTCCTCGGCAAGGACAGCCTTTTCTACATCGGCGCGCTCGAGGGTGTGGACCGGAAGATGAACCTCGAGACGGAGAAGTACCTCGCCGACCCCTACTCGAAGGAGGCGCTGATCGCGGAGGCGACCGTGCAGGCGATCCAAAACGGCACCTATGTCGATCTCACGGACATCCAGAAGAGTTTCACGCACCCGCACTGGGTGAAAGTCGTGACCGATTTCGCAAAGAAGTACCAGAAGTGAACGCAGCCGCGCAGGATCCCGGGATCTGAAACAGAGCTGCTATAAAATTGGAACAGCACTCCTCCGAATGCGTTTTCACGCGCTTTTCGTCCCCGCGCAGCGTGTTTGGAGGAAACACAAAACCGGCTCCGCTGGAACTGCGAAGCCGGTTCGTCTTGCAATGATGGGTTTTGGCCGATAAGGGCGTTCCCCGCGCTGCGGAGGGCTCACTCCACTTTCACGCCGCCCACCGCGCGCACATGGAGCACATGGCAGGAGCCTTCTCCGAAAACCGCCTCCAGCGTTTTTTTGAACGCGTCCAGCCGCGCGAGCGGGACATACGCCTGCACCGTCCCGGCAAAGCCGCCTCCGTGCACGCGGTACGCGCCGCGTCCGTCCAGCTCCCGCTCAATCAGCGCGAGAGCCAGCACGATCCCCTGCTCGGCGGGATTCGCCGCCGAGAACACGTTCTGCAAGTGCGTCTGGGAAGAAAGCCCCGACGCGGTCACCAGCCGAAGAAACGATTCAAAATCCCCGTTTCTAAGCGCCTCGGCCTCCCGCACCGCGAGCCGGTCGTCGTCGAAGAAATGGATCGCCCGGAGCACCGCGCGGTCTCCCGCCGCCTTCCGGACCGCAGGCAGATTCGCGTAAAACGCCTCTTCGTCCACATCGCGCAGAAATTCTTTCCCGAAGAACGACGCGACCTTCCGCATTTCCGCCGGGATCGCCGCATATTCGCCCGTCAGATCCGAATGACTCCCCCCGGTATCCACCACACAGAGCGCATAGCCGTTTTTTTCGAGATCAAAGTCGATCCGTTCCACCTTCGGTGCGGCGGGATCCGCGAAATCCATCGCCGTAAAACCGCCCATGGAGGCGGCCATCTGGTCGAGCAGGCCGGACGGCTTCCCGAAAAAGACATTCTCGGCGTATTTGGAGACCTGCGCCGCGGTGACGGGGTCTACCTTTCCGCCATTGTACAGGTGGCTGAGGATCGTCGCGACGAGGATCTCAAACGCCGCCGAACTGGAAAGCCCGGAGCCCTTGAGGACCCTGGAGGTCGTGACCGCGTGAAAGCCGCCGACCCTGTATCCAAGCTCCGAGAGCCGCGCGGCGACGCCCCGGATCAGCGAGGCGGAGTGTTCTCTTTCCGTTTCCTGCGGCGCAAGATCCGAAAGATCCACCGTATCCATGGAATGCCCGACGGACTGCAGGCGGATCACGTTGTCCTCCGTCGGGCGGACCGAAGCGATCACGTCCAGATCGACCGCAGCCGCCAGCACTCTGCCGTGGTTGTGGTCGGTATGGTTTCCCCCGACCTCCGTGCGGCCCGGCGCGCTGAAATGCGCCTCGGGTCTTTCGCCCGGGAAGATCTCCGAGAAGAAAGCGTCGAGCGCCTTATACCGTTCCCTCTGCTCTGCGGCGGCCCCGCCGTAGAGCTTCTCCATTTTCATCACCTTCATCGATCTCCCTTACTTTCGCGCCAACAGTTTTTTCGGGTGCGCCTTGCTCCGGATAAACGGGCGGAACTCGTTTTGCACATCCTCCGGCATGTCCTCCTTGCGAAACACCATGGACTTGCCGTTGTCAAAATACATGATGAACCGCTTCTTCGTCTCATGCACTTCCATCATGTGTTCATATCCGACCTTTGCACGGTTTCCTTCCCGGATGTTCACCGCGCTCTCCGTCATGAAGATGATCGTCGTATCCGTCAGCAGAAGGCGCTGCGGCGTATTCTTTCGGATCTTTGAAATCCACCGCACGCAGCGGAAAACGACGATCGCCGTCATCGCGACAAACACGATTACGAGGGAGAGGATAAAGTTACCGGAGAAAAAGTTCCCCTGCCCGTCAAAAGAGAGGAAAAACGAGGTGGCGAGCGGCACGAGAACAAAAAGCGGGATCACCCACTTGCGCCGAAGCAGCGTGGAATACCAGATAAACGCCTTGTAGTCGTCCTCTCCGATCTGGCTCGTCACGCGGAACATCTCCCGTTCCGGCTCCTTCTCCTTCTGCAAAACGGCGGGCGCTTCGGCCGGCTCCTCGGGCCCTCTCGTGAGCGCGCGGATATACGCGTCGATGTCCTCGTCATTGTCCGGCGCTTCCTCGGTGATCTCTTCTTCAGGCTCTTCCTCTTCCGGGAGGTTTTCCTCCGGCTCCGTTTCCTCCGCAGCGGGACCAGCTTTCGTCTCTTCCGCCGCTTCTTCGGCCCGCTCCGGGGCTCTTTCCTCTGTCATGCTGCTCACCCTTTCCCTGTGTTTGCCATATTCAAAAGTTCTTCTTCGGTGAGGACCGGGATCCCCAGCGTCTCCGCCTTCCTGAGCTTGCTCCCCGGCGCTTCCCCCGCGACGACGAACGAAGTCTTTTTGGAGACCGCCGAACTGACCCTTCCCCCGTTCTGCTCGATAATCGCCGTCGCCTCGTTGCGCGTGAGCGTGGGCAGCGTGCCGGTCAGCACGAAGGTCTGCCCCATGAACTTGGTGCCGAAGGCCGTCGTCTCCGCCGTCATGCGCACGCCCGCCGCTTTGAGCTCCCCGATGAGCTGCCGCGCGCCGTGGCCGGAAAGAAACGTGCAGACGGATTCCGCCATGATCCCCCCGAATCCGTCGATCCGGGACACCGCGCTTTCGTCCGCCTCAAGGAGCTGATCCATCGTCGGAAAATGCGCCGCGAGGAGCTTCGCGGCTTTCGCCCCGATGTGCGGAATCCCCAGCGCGAAGAGCAGGCGCGAGAGATCGTTCTCCTTCGATTTTTCGATCGCCGCGACAAGATTCTCCGCGCTCTTTGCCCCAAACCGCTCGAGAGAAGCAAGCTGCTCCGCCGTGAGTTTATACAAATCCGCCGCGGAGCGGATGGAAAACGCGCCGACAAGCTGTTCCGCCACCGCCGCGCCGAGGCCCTCGATGTCCATCGCGTCGCGCGAGGCGTAGTGGATCAGCGTCCGCAAAATCTGCGCCGGACACTCCGGGTTCGTGCAGCGCTGCGCGGCCTCTCCCTCCAGCCGCGTGACAGGCTCCCCGCAGGAGGGGCAGAACGCGCCGATGCGGATGTCCTTCCCCGTGATAAAGTCCTGGTTGTGCAGGATCGCGCGGCTCACCGTCGTCCCGGCGAGAAAGACCGGGTCGAAGACGCCGGTCGGCGTCAGCACGCCCGTGCGCCCCACCGTCACTTCAATGCTGCGGAGCGTCGTCTCCTTCTCCTCGGGGGGATATTTGTACGCCTCCGCCCAGCGCGGGAACTTCGCCGTGCTCCCAAGCGCGGCGCGCTGCGCGAAATCGTCCACCTTCACCACCGCGCCGTCGATCGGGAACGCAAACGTTCCCCGCCGCTCGCCGATCTCCCGTATGCGTGCGATCACCGTCTCAATGTCGCCGCTCCTGCAAAAGATCGGGGAGACCGGGAATCCCAGTTGCTTCAGCCTTTGAAGCGCGTCGTAGTGCGAAAGGACCGTCTCCCCCTCCACGGCCTGAATGTTGAACACAAAAAGATCGAGGCTCCGCTGCGCCGTGATCTTCGGGTCCTTCTGCCGCAGAGAACCGGCGGCCGCGTTGCGCGGATTCTTGAAGGGCTTTTCCTCCAAAAGCTCCTGTCTCTCGCAGAGCGCGGCAAAGCTCTCTTCCGACATATACACTTCCCCGCGCACCTCGAGAAACGGGACCGGTTCGGCGAGCGTCTTCGGCACGGAACGGATCGTGCCGATATTCAGCGTCACGTCTTCGCCCGTCACGCCGTCCCCCCGGGTGGAACCCCTCGTGTAGACGCCGTTCACATATTCCAGCGCCACGGAAAGCCCGTCGAACTTCGGCTCCACCACATAGACCGGAACTCCTACCGCCGCGCGGACCCGCCGGTCAAAATCGCGCAGCTCGTCTTCGGAAAAGGAATCGTGCAGACTTTCCATGGGCACGGTGTGCGTAACCTCGGCGAAGCTGTTGTATCCCGCCGCGCCGACGCGGTTCGTCGGGGAATCCTCGGTCTTCAGCTCCGGGAACGCGGCTTCGAGGTTTTCCAGCCGCCGGTACAGCATATCATACTCGTAATCGCTGATCTCCGGCGCGTCCTCCGTGTAATATTTTCGGTTGTGATATTCGATCTCCCTGCGCAGCGATGCGATCTGCCCGCCCGCTTCTTCTCTCGTCATGCTCCTTTTCACGTCCTCCCGAAATCTTTGGATCTGTTCTTCGTATATCAAAAATACAGCCTCGCGGCACCCGGGATGCGCTTTCTTTATTCCGCCGTCCCCGCGTACACGCCCGGGACCTCTCCCGAGGTGACGGTCTCAAACACGGGATACTCCGTCGTCACCGTGACCGGCTGAGGAAACGCGACGGAATCGCTGTACAGCTCCGCCGTGACGCGCATGGTCACGCCGTATCGCGTCCGGTTGATCCCCGCGCTCTCGAGCGCGGTCGAAAAATCCACCTGCGCGACGCCCTCCACCCGAAAGGAGACCGGAACGGAAAAGCCCGCGCCGTTCAGCAGGGCGAGGCCCGAAAGGTTCCCGACCGGCACCCATGCGACCGCTGTGTCCGTCAGCGCTTGGCCGAGCGATTTTGTGAGCGTGTTTTTCATCTCAGCCAGCGCGTATGTATCGAGCGTCACATCTTCCCCGCAGAGCGAAGGGACCTCCCGGAGGCATTTTGCAGCCGTCTCGGAGATCCGCTCCATCGCAAAACTCCGCAGCGCCGCCTGCTGGATCTCTCCCCGCACGGCGGAAAGCCGATGCTCCGCAAAGAGGAACAGCAGCGCCGCGCAAAGCGCCAAAAGGAAGACCGCTTTCGCGGGGGATCTTTTTCTTCTCCGCACACCGCGCATGAAACACCACCTCCGGCAATACCCCAGTATACGCCGGAGGCGGCGATTTTGCGCTTATTCCTGGAGGAGCGCGTCCAGCTCGCGCACGAGATGCGCGGCGGGAAGCCCGAAAACATTGTTGTAATCCCCGGCGATGCCCTCCACAAAGAGAGACGCCGGCCCCTGGATCCCATACGCGCCAGCTTTGCCGAACGCCTCGCCGCTCTCGACATACGCGTCGATCTCACGGTCGGTCAGCGGATAAAACCGGACCTCGGTCGTCTGGCAAAAACACGTCCGCCGCCCGTGATACGCGAGATGCACCCCGGTGTACACGGTGTGGATCCGCCCGGAGAGAAGGTGCAGGAACCGCTTTGCCTCCGCCGCGTCATGGGGCTTTCCGAGGATCTCCCCGTCGATCGAAACGACCGTGTCCGCCGTGATCACCGCGTCGTCCGGCTGGCAGCGCGGCAGGACCGCCTCCAGCTTTCTGCGGGAAAGCTCCAGCACCAGGTCCGCCGGTTCGAGGCCGCTCGCCGTCTCGTCCGCGTCGGAGACCATCGTGACAAATTCCACGCCGGCGTTTTCGAGGATCTGCCTGCGGTTCGGAGAAGAAGAAGCAAGGACCAGCCGCATCACTCGTCACCGTACCCGTTCGGATGATTCGTCTGCCATCTCCACGCGTCCGCGCACATGTCCTCCAGCGTCTTTTCCGCTTTCCAGTGCAGCTCCTCCCACGCCTTCGTGCAGTCGGCATAGCAGGTGGGGATATCGCCCGGCCGCCTCGGCTGGATCGCATAAGGGATCGCGTGCCCGACGCACTTTTCGAACGCGTGCAGCATCTCCAGCACGGAATATCCCTTCCCCGTGCCGAGATTATAGACGCGCAGCCCGCAGGCGGGCTCTTCAAATTTGCGCAGCGCCGCGACGTGCCCCTTCGCGAGGTCCACGACGTGGATGTAATCGCGCACGCCGGTCCCGTCCGGCGTCGGGTAGTCGTTCCCGAAAACGCCGAGGCGCTCCAGCTTGCCCACGGCCACCTGCGTGATGTAGGGCACGAGATTGTTCGGGATACCGTTCGGGTCCTCGCCGATCATCCCGCTCTCATGCGCGCCGACAGGATTAAAGTAACGCAGCAGGATCGCGTTGAAATCGGGGTGCGCGGCGCAGTAGTCCGTGAGGATCCGCTCGATCATCAGCTTTGTCGTGCCGTAAGGATTCGTGGTGGAGAGCGGGAAATCCTCCCGGATCGGCACCGTCTCCGGATCCCCGTACACCGTCGCGGAGGAACTGAAAACGATATTCTTCACGCCGAACGACTCCATCATTTCGAGGAGCACGAGCGTGGAGACCAGATTGTTTTCGTAATATCGGAGCGGCAGGCGCACGGATTCTCCCACCGCCTTGAGGCCCGCAAAGTGGATCACCGCGTCGATCTTCTCCTCGGAAAACACCGCGCGCATCGCCTTACGGTCCCGCACATCCGCCTCAATAAAGCGGACGGGCCTGCCCGAGATCTCCTCGATCTTCTTCGCGACCAGCGCCTTGCTGTTGCTGAGATTGTCCACAATGGTGACTTCGCAGTCGTCCCGCTTGAGCAGCTCAATGCAGGTGTGGCTCCCAATGTACCCGGTCCCGCCGGTGACCAAAACTTTCATCGTGAAATTGCCTCCGTCCATTTATTTTTTCCACGCGCTTCTACCTCTATTATACAGGAAATCCGCCGAATGTACATCTTTTTTTGTTGTCCGTTTCTTTTGATTTTGTTGCATTTCCCGGTATCCCGCCAAAAAGGAAGGATTTCAGCGCCAAGTGCCCGGTTTTGGACGCGCTTTCTGCGCATACTGGAAACAGAAATAGCGAAAGGGAGAAACAAAATGAAACGGAACGGAATGCTCTTTCTCTTCGGCTGCTGCGCCTATCCCACGCTCGAGGTCCTCTGGCGGGGCTATACCCACGCCTCTATGTCGCTCGCGGGCGGGATGTGCATGGTCCTCATCAACAAGATCTGCTGCGAGAAACTGGGAAACAAGCCCCTCTCCCTGCGCTGCGCGGCAGGTTCGCTTCTCATCACCGCCGTGGAGCTGGCGTTCGGGCTCGTCGTAAACCGCGTTTTGCGCCTGAATGTCTGGGACTACTCCCGGCTCCCTTTGAATCTCTTCGGCCAGATCTGCCTGCCGTTTTCCTTCGTCTGGTACTTCCTCACGGTCCCCGCCTGCGCGGTGTGCCGGGTGTGCGTCCGCCTCGCCGGGCCGTCAAAGTCCGGGGATATACTTTTGAAAGACCGGAAGGATACCGATCTTCTCCGGGGCCTGTAACGGCATCTGCGGGAACGCGTCGTGGCCGGGCATGTTGTTCGCCTCGATGAAAAGCGGGCCGCTCTCCGTGATCGCCACGTCCCAGCCGACATACCCCATCTGCGGAACCACATGCGCCGCCTCACAGCAAAGCGCAAGGGACTCCTTCCAAAACGGGATCTGGAAGCCCTCGATCCTGCATCCGCTCCTCGGATGGACCTCATAGACGATCCGCTGCTTGTCGCAGGCCGCGCAGGTCACGCGGCCCGTCTCGAGGTCCAGGGGAGAGTACATCCCGCCCGCGTTGATATTGTCCACCGGGCGGTCGCTGTTTCCCATGCGCACGCACGCGTAGACCGCGTGGGCCTCGCCGTCCACAAGGACCGTGTAGACGCGCACCGTGTTGACGGAACCAGGATTCAGGCGGTCCATTTCCGGGTGCTGCCGGACGACCTCTTCCACGATGGAGACTCCCTTTTGCAGGACGTCCCGGTACATCGCGCCCGCATCCGGGTAATCCTCGGCGCAGAGCTTTTCCACGCCGACGCCGCAGGACGCGTCCGCCGGCTTCACGATGACTGTCGGGTGCTTCTCAATGAACGCGCGGAACGACTCCTCGCTGCACTGGGCAAGGTCAAGCCAGTCGCGGTGGAGATACCCGGCAAACGTTTTATAAAATTCGAGCTTGTTGTCGAAAACGGAATAGTACGCGGGGTCGTTCAGCCGGCTGACAATGGCGTTGTTGATCCCGCGCGTGACATACGTCGCACGCTGCGCGCCGTTCAGATCGTAAAACGCGCACAGAAGGTAGTCCTTATACCCCGCCCCATAGCGGAACCCGCACCGCACGACGTCGAAGAAAAGCCAGACCCGGTTTTTCCCGCACGCCCGGTGCGCCTCCCCCACGGTCCGGAAAAGCGCGCCGTAATCCATGTGGAGAATGCACCGAAAAATATACGCCAGCCGATCCATGTTCGTCCTCCAAACGTTATTGATTGTTCAGCAGCCTGCGCTGTTTTTCCGCGATCCTGCTGCGCCGGCGCTCGGTCTCCTCCGCGTCCACGCGCAGCTCGCCTTCGTCGGAGATCACGAGCACGTCGCCCACGCGGACATTCGCGGGAAGCTCGCCGAGCTCGATCGCGAAAAAGGCGCGGTCCTTGTCTTCACAAATGGCGTAGACCCCGTCAAAGCGGTCAATGATAAGCTGTTTCAAAACTGTGATCCTCCGTTTTCCGTGAGAATTTGTATGGCGCCGTCTTCGACCGTGAACACCACCGTGCCGTCCACGTCCGTTCGGTACGTCTCCACGCCGGCGTCGGCGAGACATTTCAGCACCGTGCTGCGCGGGAGAAGGTTCCTGTCCTCGCCGCTCGAGATCACGGCGAACCGGGGCGAGACGGCGTCGAGGAACGCCTCGGACGTGGAGGTGTCGCTGCCATGATGCGCCGCCTTCAAAATGTCCGCCGAAAGATCGGCCCCGCTTTCCAGCAGGTCCTGCTCCGCCGCCTTTTCCGCGTCGCCGCAGAGCAGCATTGAGACGTCCCCGCAGCGAAGCCGCAGAATGAGGGAATTGTCGTTGGCGTCGGGATAGACGGAAACGGGGCCGAGCACCTCCAAAGAGAATGCGCTGTAATCCCAGTATTCCCCGGCCGTCGGAAAATACAGCGCTGGAAGGTCCTCGTATTTCTCCGGGACGTCCGCCGCCGGAGAGAAAAAGACCTCTTCCGCCGGGACACGCTCCAGCACCGAACGCAGGCCGCCGATGTGGTCGCTGTCCGGGTGCGTGACCCAGACCGCGTCGAGCGCTTCCACGCCCCGAAAGCGCAGATACCGCAGCAGCGACGACGACCCCGCCTCGGTGCCGGTGTCGATCAAAAGATCCGCCGTCGCGCTTTCGACAAGGATGGCGTCGGCCTTCCCCACGTCGATCACATGGATGTGCACCGCGCTCTCGGAAAGCCCGTCCGTAAAATGCACGAGCCCGAGCGTTTTCGCCGCAGCGTGCCAGAACGGTCTCCCGAACGGGAGATACCCGACCGCCATAAGCAGCGCGGCGGCGGCGATCCCGACCCGCAGCGCGGCTTTGCGCATTCGTTTTTCCTTATCCATTCGGATCGTCCGGCTTTTGCATATTGCGTTCGAGCCACTGCGCATAGGTCATTAGGACCTGCCTGGGCTTCGAGCCCTCGTGCGGCCCCACGATGCCGAGCTGCTCCATCTCGTCGATGAGGCGTCCCGCCCGGGCGTAGCCCAGCCGCAGCCGGCGCTGCAGAAGCGAGGTCGAGGCCTGACCGGCCTCCACGACCACCTTGACGGCCTCGTTCATCATCGGGTCTCCGTCCGCCTCCGGTTCGGAATCCCCGCCGGGGACCTTTCCGCCCTCCGAAAGCGCGTTGCGCTCGATCTCCTCCGCGACGGCTTCGTCGTAATCGACCTCCTTGGAGCTGCGGACGAAATCCACGACGGATTCGATCTCCCCGTCGCTGACGAAGCATCCCTGCACGCGGATCGGCTTTTGCGCCCCGACCGGTGAAAAGAGCATATCGCCCGCCCCAAGCAGCTTTTCCGCGCCGCCGCCGTCGAGGATCGTTCTGGAGTCCACCGCAGAGGAAACGGCGAAGGCGATGCGGCTCGGGATATTCGCCTTTATGAGGCCGGTCACAACGTCCACCGACGGGCGCTGCGTCGCGACGACAAGGTGCATTCCCGCCGCGCGGGCCATCTGCGCGAGGCGGCAGATCGCGTCCTCCACCTCGTTCGGCGCGGCCATCATCAGGTCGGAAAGCTCGTCGATGATGATGACGATCTGCGGCATCGGGCGCAGGGGCTCGCCGTTCTCATCCCGCTCCCGGCTGGTCTTGATAAACGCGTTGTACCCTTTCAGATCGCGGACATTGTTCTCCGCAAAGATGCGGTACCGCTTGAGCATTTCATTCACGGCCCACCCCAGCGCGCCGGCGGCCTTTCTCGGATCCGTAACGACCGGCACGAGCAGATGCGGAATGCCGTTGTAGATCCCCAGCTCCACGACCTTCGGGTCGATCATCAGGAAGCGGACGTCGTCCGGGCTGGATTTGTAAAGCAGGCTGACGATCAGGGAATTGATGCACACCGACTTGCCGGAACCCGTCGTCCCGGCGATCAGTACATGGGGCATCTTCGCGAGATCCGCGACGACGACCTGTCCGGCGATGTCGCGCCCCAAAGCCACGGTCAGGCGGCTCTGCGACGAAACGAAGCTGTTCGACTCGATCAGCTCGCGCATCCGCACGACGCTCTTCGTCTTGTTCGGCACTTCGATCCCCACCGCCGCCTTGCCGGGGATCGGCGCTTCGATGCGCACGCCCGTCGCGGCGAGGTTCATGGCAAGGTCATCCGCAAGGTTCGTGATCTTGCTGATCTTCACGCCCGCCGCCGGCTGCAGCTCATACCGCGTGACGGCAGGCCCCCGCGCAATGTCGAGAATCTTCGTCTGCACGCCGAAGCTCTTGAGCGTCTCGACAAGATTCTTGCCGTTGGACTGCAGCTCCTCCGTCTCGAGGCTCGCATCGACCTTCTTGCTGGCCGCAAGCATCGAGACCGGCGGGAACATATAGGAGCTCTCGCGGTGCTCCCTGCGGATCTCCGCGGGCTTTGCCGCCTCCAGCTTGTCCGCCTCGGCTTTCTTCTGCATAAACGCAGCGGTCGCTTTCTCCGCGTCCGCAGCGATCTCCGCCGCGT
>CANRMW010000054.1 GCA_947631835.1 uncultured Clostridia bacterium
TGCGCCACTCCGCTTAAATCTTCATGTTTCCTGCTTAGAGGCTTTTTTGTGCTGTCTGTATAATCTGGGGCAGTTCAGGTCGAGGCCGGAGCCCATGGCTTCTTTTATACCGAGAGATGGACGAGGTGGGCGATGCCCGGGATGCTCTCGCCCTGCTGGGAGGAGGTCGTGGACATCAGCGCGCCGGTCGCCATAAAGAGGATGTTCTTCTCCTCGCCGCGCTCCATCCGGTTCAGAATGTGCCCGCAGAGCACGCTCGCGGAGCACCCGCAGCCGGAGCCGCCGGCGTGGACGTCCTGCCGGCTGCGGTCGTAAAGGAGCAGGCCGCAATCCCTGTGGTTCGGGAGCGCGACGCCGTTTTCCCGCATCAGGGCGTGGAGCAGGTCCGTTCCGACGGTCCCGAGGTCGCCGGTGTAGACCGCGTCGTAGTCCTCGGGGCCGGTCTGGGTATCGGCGAAGAAATCGAGCAGCGTCTGCGCGGCGGCGGGCGCCATGGCCGCGCCCATGTTCGCCATGTCCGTGACGCCGAGGTCCTTGATGCGCCCGACCGTCGCGTGGCGCACGCGAACGCCCTCCCCCGCGCCGAGCACCGCCGCGCCGGAGGCCGTCGCGGTCCACTGCGCGGTGGGGGCGCGCTGCGCGCCGTATTCGAGCGGCGTGCGGAACTGCCGCTCCGCCGTGCAGAAGTGGGAGGAGGTCACGGCGGCCGCACGCTTCGCCGCGCCGCTTTCCACCATCATCGCGGCGAGCGCGAGCGTCTGCGCCATGGTGGAGCACGCGCCGTACTGCCCGAGGTAGGGGATGTCGAGGTCCCGCAGGCCGAACGTGCTGGAGATGCACTGGTTCAGCAGATCTCCGGCGAAGATCATGTGGATGTCCGTGCTCCGAAGGCCCGCCTTCCGGATGGCGAGGGAGGCCGCTTCGGTCTGCAGACGGCTCTCCGCTTTCTCCCAGCTCTCCTGATTCAGGTAGGAATCGGAAAAGAGCTGGTCGAAATCCCCGGCGAGCGGGCCTTCGGATTCTTTTTTCCCGCCGACCGCCGCGTGGCCGAGGATCGCCGGGCAGCGCTCGAAGCGCAGCGTGTACCGACCGAGCCGCCTCATGCCGCGCCTCCCGTGCACAGGTTCCAGAGGAACAGCACGATCCCGAAGAGCACCGAGGCGGAGATGCCGAACACGAGCACGGGTCCGGAGACCGTGAAGAGCTTCGCGCCGAGGCCCGTCACGAGGCCCTCGCTCTTAAATTCCATCGCCGGGGAGACCATGGAGTTTGCAAAGCCCGTGATGGGGACGAGCGTCCCGGCACCGGCGTGCTTTGCGATGCGGTCGTAGACGCCGCAGGCGGTCAGCAGGGCGGAGAGAAAGATCAGGGAGATCGAGACGCAGGTGCGCGCGTCGGAAAGGGGCTTTCCGAACAGCATATAGACGTTCGTGAGCGCCTGCCCGAGCGTGCAGATCGCGCCGCCGAACAGGAACGCCAAAAGGCAGTCCTTCATAAGGGGAGACGCGGGAGACGATCCGCGCACCATGGCGTTGTAGGCGGCAGGAGTTTTTTGTTTCAAAACGGCACTTCCTTTTTGCGCGAAACGCGCGGTTTTGCCGTTATTCTGTCCCTTCGGGACAAATTCATGCGCAAACGCGCGCGACTGTATAAAACCGGGAAAAACCGCCCATATTCCGGATGAAAACAGAGGAGGCGGTTTTGAGATGACGAAAAAAGAGACGTGGTTTAGGGCGGGAGCGCTCGGCCTCGTGCTGGCGGTGCTGATGCAGGGCACGGTGTTCGCGGTGCGGTGCGCCGCTCTGGAAAACGGCGTGCTGCGGCTGCACATCCTCGCAAATTCCGACAGCGAGACGGACCAGTCCGTAAAGCTCGCCGTGCGCGACGCGGTGTTGGAGGCGTCCGCGGACTGGTACGGAAACGCCGGGGACCTGAACGGGGCGGTGGCGGCGGTCTGCACGCATCTGGAGACGGTGGAAGACGCCGCAAACCGGACGCTGCGCGCGCTCGGCGCGCCGTACAGCGCGAAGGCCCTCGTCTGCGAGGCGTATTTCCCGACGCGCGTCTATGAGACGGGAACGCTGCCCGCCGGGAAATACCGGACGCTCCGCGTGGAGCTCGGGGAGGCGAAGGGGCACAACTGGTGGTGCGTGCTGTTTCCGGCGCTCTGTCTGCCCGGCGCGGCGGCAGAACTGCCCGAGGCCGCCGGGGACATCACGGCGGAGCCGGAGCGGTACGAGCTGCGTTTCTTCGCGGCGGAGCTGTTCAACCGGCTGCGGGCGTTTTTCGACCGGCGGGACGCTTCCGCTTGACACCGGGCGGCAGGGCGTGGTATACTTTTTTCAGTAGGAGAGAACGGGAAGCGGGGGCTTCCCGTTTTTCACTCAAAGGACGGAGATCAGGGGGGAAGGCGATGCTGGAACTGATCCTCGGGAGGGCCGGGACGGGCAAGACCGAATATCTTCGGGACGCGCTGACGAAAGCGCCGGGGCGGGCGATCCTCATCGTGCCGGAGCAGTTCACCTTCGAGAGCGAACGCGCGCTGCTCGAACGGTACGGCGTGGAGACGGCGAACCGCGTGCAGACCGTGAGCTTCACGCGCCTTGCGGAGGCGGCGTTCCGGCGGTACGGCGGCGGCGCGGGGCGGCGGCTCTCTGACGGCGGGCGGCGCATTTTGATGACGCTTGCGATCGAGAGCTGCGCGGACCGGCTGACGCTGTTTGAAAAGAGCGCCGCGAGCGGGAAGCTGACCGAAACGATGCTCACGGCGGTGGGCGAGATGAAGATCTGCGGCGTTTCGCCGGACGCGCTCCGGGACGCCGCGCGCCGCGTGCCGGGCGAGAGCCTGACGAAGAAGCTGCGGGAGATCGCGCTGATCTTCGACGCGTTCGAGGCGCTCGTCGCGCAGACGTATCTCGATCCGCTCGACGATCTGACGCGGCTCGACGCGCTGCTCGAACGGCACCCGGAGTTTTTCGAGGGGGCGTTCGTCGCGGTGGACGCGTTCGACGGCTTCACCGCGCAGGAATACAGGATCCTCGCGCACGCGCTCCGGCACGCCGAGCGCGTCTCGGCGGCGCTCTGCACCGACGACCTCGACATCGAAAAGCGGGACCTGTTTTCGCCGGTCCGGCGGACGGCGGAGATCCTGCGGCGCATCGCGCGGGAGAACGGGGCCGCCGTCGCCGCGCCGAAATACCTCCGCACGCGGCGCCGCTTTCAAAACGGCGGGCTCCTCGCCATGGAGGAGGCGCTCGCCGGAAACGGGCGCGAAACGGCGGCGGAGCCGGGCGCGGTCCGGGTGCTCGAGGCGGGAAACGTCTTCGAGGAGGCGGAGCAGACCGCCGCCGCCGTGCGCCGCCTCGTGATGGAGGAGGGGTACCGGTACCGGGAGATCGCGGTCGTCTGCCGCAGCGCGGAATCGTATTCGCGCGCGCTTTCCGCCGCGTTTCGGCGCTGGGGCATCCCGGCGTTTTTCTCCGAGGAACGCGCGGTGGACGCGGAGCCGGTGATGCGCTTCGTGCTCTCCGCGTTCGACGCGGTGACGGGCGGGTGGCGGTCCGACGACGTGCTCGCGCTCGTGAAGACCGGCCTGACGGACTTTTCCGCCGAGGAGGCCGCGGAACTCGAAAATTACATATTTACATGGCGGCTGAACGGCCGCGCGGCGTGGTGCTCTCCTTTTGCGGACCACCCGGAGGGATACGGAAAGCCGATGGACGGCGCGGCGGCGGAAACGCTCGACCGGTTGAACGCGCTGCGCGAACGGCTCGCCGCGCCGCTCGAACGCTTTTCGGCGGCGATCCGGAACGCTTCCGGCGAGGAGATCGCGGCGGCGGTCTACCGCCTTTTGACGGATCACCGCATGGACGAGACGCTGCCCGAATTTTGCAGGAAGCTGGAGCTTGCCGGAAGGCCCGATCTTGCGGCGGCGCAGGAGCGGCTCTGGGACCTTTTGATGTCGGTGCTCGACCAAATGGCCGGCGTGCTCGGGGACCGGGAGACGGACCCGGCGGTCTTCGCGCGGCTGATGCGGGAGATCGTGCGCGGCGAGAGCGTCTACGACATCCCGCAGAACGCGGACACCGTGACCTTCGGCGCGGCGGACCGCATCCGGCCCTCCGCGCCGCGCGCGGTCTTTCTGCTCGGCTGCGGGCAGGGACAGTTCCCCCTGACGCCCGCTGCGGGCGGCGTGTTCAGCGACGCGGAGCGCCGCGCGCTGCTTTTGCTCGATCTCCCGCTTTCCGACGCGCTCGAGGACCGGATGCTCCACGAGCGGTTCCTCGCGTATTCGGCGTCGTGCTTTGCTTCGGAAAAGCTGTTCCTCTCCTATTCGACGGAGGACGGCAGGACGCCCGGCGAGCTGATCCGCGCGGCGCTCTCCGCCGTGCCGGGGCTTTCCGTGGAAAAGCCCGGCGGGGCGCGGACGCTCGCGAACGCGCCGGAAGCGGCGTTTTCCGTGATGGCCTCGCTCTTTCGGGAGAACAGCCCGGAGGCGAGCACGCTGCGGGCGGTCTTTGCGGAGAAACCGGGATTTTCCGGGCGCATGGCGTCGCTCGGCGGCGAGGACCGCATGGCGCGGGCGCATCTCTCCGCGCCCACGGCGGAACGGCTCTTCGGCGGCGGGCATGTGTTTTCCGCGAGCCAGATCGAGACGTATCACGAGTGCCGGTTCCGGTATTTCTGCCGCTACGCGCTCGGCGCGAAGGAGCGCCGCCCGGCGGAGCTCGACGCGCTGGAATACGGCACGCTGATGCATTTCCTGTTCGAGCGCGTGATCGGCGACAAAGACGAGGACGTGAAGATGCTGATGCCAGAACGGCTCTCCGAGAAGGTACGGGCGTGCATCGAAACATACGCCAGGGAGAACATGGGCGGCACGGAGGGGCTCTCCGACCGGGAGAAGTATCGGTTCAAGCGGATGGAAAAGACCGCCGGGACGCTGATCCTCCATGTGGCGGAGGAGCTGAAAAGCAGCCGGTTCGTGCCGAGATACTTTGAGCTCCCGCTGGAATACGGCGGGGCGTTCCCGCCGCTTCGCATCCCGACGAAGGACGGGCTCGTGCGCGTCGGCGGCGTGGTGGACCGGGTGGATGTGTTCGAAAGCCCGCGCGGGACGTACCTGCGCGTGGTGGATTACAAGACGGGGTACAAGGATTTTCGGCTTTCGGACGTGCTCTACGGGATGAGTCTGCAAATGCTGCTGTATCTCGCCGCGCTGACGGAGCAGACCGGCGCGCGGCCGGCGGGCGTGCTGTACATGCCCTCGTTTTTGACGCCGGTCCTTTCCGACAAGACGGAGCCTGCCGAAAAGCTCAAAAAGGCGGCGGAGAGATCGCTCTGCATGAACGGCGTGATCCTGAACGACACGGAGATCGCCCTCGCGATGGAATCCGACCTTTCGGGGCGGTTCGTGCCGGTGAAGCTCGCGAAGGACGGGAGCCTGCAGAAGAGCGGGTCGCTCCTCGCCGAGGACGCGCTGCGTCTCGTGACGGAGTATGTGAAGCGGCTCGTCGCGACGATGGCGGAGACGCTGCGCGAAGGAGACGTGGCCGCGCAGCCCCTCGGCGTCGGGACGAACGCGTGCGCGTTCTGCCCGTACACGGCGGTGTGCGGCTCCGAGCGCGCCGGGGACGAGCCGGAAAGAAATCGGATGAAAACCGAGGAGATCCTGGCGCGGATGGAAGAGCGCCTTCGGAAAGGAGATGAGGACCGTGCCGGAATGGACTGAAGAACAGCTCGACGCGATCCGCGCTAGGCGCGGCACGGTGCTCGTTTCCGCCGCGGCGGGCAGCGGCAAGACCGCCGTCCTCACGGAACGGGTGATCGAGCGGCTGACCGACCCGGAGCACCCGACCGACGCGGACCGGCTGCTCGTCGTGACGTTCACGAAGGCGGCGGCGGCCGAGATGCGCGAACGCATCGAAAAGCGGCTGCTCGCCCTGATCGCCGAGCGGCCCGACGACCTGCGCCTGAGAAGGCAGCAGCTTCTTTTGCAGCAGGCGATGATCTGCACGGTGGACAGCTTCTGCACGGCGATCGTCCGGGAGTTTTTCTATCTGCTCGGCATCTCGCCGGATTTTTCGGTCGTTTCCGACAAGCAGCGGGAGGAGCTGATGGCCGAGGCCGCCGAGGAAGTCGCGGGGGAGATGTATGCGGGCGAGGCGTTCCGTCGTCTCGCGGACGCCGTGAGCGGCGACCGGGACGACAGACGGCTACTGGAGCTGATCCGGCGGCTCTATGAATACACGAGGAGCCACCCGTTCCCGGAGACGTGGCTGCGGGAAACGGTCTCGATGTTCGACGGCGCGCGTCCCGCCGCGCAGACGCCTTGGGGAAGGACGGCGCTGCGGCACGCGGCGGAGGCGCTCCTTTCGGCGCAGAGGCTTTCGGAGAGCGCGTATTCCGTTCTTTTGGAGGACGCCGGGCTGCTCAAGGGCTACGGCGCGGCGATCCGCTCGGATATCGACACGGTGAACCGCCTGACGGAGGCGGTCGAAAGCGGGGACTGGGACCGCGTTTCCGCCGCGTTCCGTTCGCTGAGCTTCCAGAACATCGGGCGGTACAGCGGCTCGAACGGGCAGAAGGAGCGCGTGAAGGCGATGCGCGAGAGCGTCAAAAAGGAAGTGACGGCGCTTGGCTCGCTGTTCCTCTCCGACGACGCCGCCTGCCGCGCGGAATTTGCGGCGCTGCGCCCGCTCGCGGAATCGCTCGAAGAGGCGGTGCTCCGCTTCGAAGCGGTGTTTTCCGAGAAAAAGCGCGCGAAAAATCTTCTGGATTTCAGCGACCTCGAGCACTTCGCGCTGCGGCTCTTCTGGAAGGAGACGGAAAACGGCTATGAGCGGACCGAGACGGCGAAGACGGTCGCCGCGCGGTTCGACGAGGTGATGACCGACGAATATCAGGACACGAACGAGGCGCAGGATTTCCTCTTCCGCGCCGTATCCAAGGACGGGGAGAACCGGTTCATGGTCGGCGACGTGAAGCAGAGCATTTACAGCTTCCGGCAGGCGACGCCGGACTGTTTCATCCGCTACCGGGACGCGTTCCCGCGCTATGACCTGGTGGCGGACCGTTACCCCGCCTCGGTGGTCCTCGGGCGGAATTTCCGTTCAAGAAAAGAGGTCACGGAGAGCGTGAACTTCGTGTTCGGGCTCCTCATGTCCCGGGAGGCGGGCGGCGTCGATTACGGCGGGGACGAGCGGCTGATCCCCGGCGCGGACTACCCCGAAAAGCGCGGCTGCGAGACCGAGGTGACGTTCCTCGAGGATGCGGACGGCCTCGGCGGCGAAACGCTCGAACCGCGCTTCATCGCGGAGCGGATCCGCCGGATGCTTGCCGAGGGCTTCACCGTGACGGAAAACGGCGCGGAGCGGCCCGCGCGGCTTCGGGATTTCTGCGTGCTGCTGCGCAGCTCGAACCGCTATGCGCCGCTCTACGCGGAATCGCTGCGGGCGCTGGGGATCCCGGCGTGGGCGGCGGTCTCCGGGGGATTTTTCGCGGCGAGCGAGGTCTCGCTGCTGCTCGCGTTCCTCTCCGTGATCGACAATCCGAACCAGGACGTCCCGCTGCTCGCGGTGCTGATGAGCCCCATCTACGGCTTTACGGCGGAGGACCTCGCCGAAATGCGGCGCGAGCGCGGCGCGGACCCGGTCTATGTCTCCCTGTTAAAGAGCGAAGACGGCCGGGCGAAGACGGTCCTCGAAGACCTTACGCGCTGGCGCGTTCTTGCAGCGAGCATGGCGGCGGACGTGTTCATCGCGCTGCTCACGGAGCAGACGGGCTTTGCGAACATCGTGCGGGCGATGCCGGGCGGCGAGAGCCGGCTCGCGAATCTGCGGCTGCTCGAGAGATACGCCGCCGAGTACGAGCGCGGCGGTACGGGCGGGCTTTCCGGGTTCCTGCGCTTTGTGGACCGGCTGCGCCGGAGCCGGTCCGATATGGAGGCGGCGAACGTCATCTCGGAGAGCGCGGACGTCGTGCGGATCATGAGCATCCACAAGTCGAAGGGGCTGGAATTTCCGGTCTGCTTCGTCGCGGGCTGCGGCAGGCAGTTCGCGGCGGAGCACAGCGACCTGCTGCTCCATCCGCAGCTTGGGATGGGCATGCGCCTTGCCGACCCCGAGACGGGCGTGCGGCGCACGACGCTCCCGCGCGAGGCAATCTCCATCGCGCTTTCCGAGAGCGCCGCGTCCGAGGAGCTGCGCGTCTTTTATGTTGCGATGACGCGCGCGAAGGAAAAGCTGATCCTGCTTTCCACCGTGAAGACGCTCGATACGGTGCTCGAACGGCTCGCGGCGCAGATCACGCCCGAAGAAAAGATCACGCCGTTCGTGGTGAACGGCGTGAAGAGCGCTTCGGAATGGTTGCTGCTCTGCGCGCTGCGCCACCCGGACGGCGAGGTCCTGCGGCGCAGGGTGGACCTGCCGGAGCAGTGCGTCGTGCGGGAGGGGTACGCGCCGTGGCGCGTGGAGACGGTGTATCTCCCGCCCGCAAGGGAGAAAGCGCAGGAGACGGCGGCGCCCGCGCCGGTGGACGAACGGTTTCGCGCCGAGGTGGAGGCGGCGCTTTCCTACCGGTATCCGTTTGAAGCCGAGACGCGCATGCCGACGAAGGTCTCCGCCTCCGGGCTCGCGGCGGTGCAGTCCCCCGAGGCGGGGACGCGCACGCTGCGGCGGCCGTCGTTCCTCTCCGCGAAGGGGCTGACTCCGGCGGAGCGCGGCACGGCGCTGCACGATTTCATGCAGTTCTGCGCGCCGAAGGCGGCGGCGAAGGACGCGAGATCGGAGCTTTCCCGGCTCGTCGCGGAAAAGTACCTCACGCCGGAGCAGGCGGCCGCCGTGGACCTGCGGCGCGTGGAGCGCTTCTTCGCGGGGCCGCTCGGACAGCGCGTGCTCTCCGCGGACCGCGTCAGCCGGGAGCAGCGGTTCATCGCGCCGATCCCGATGCGGCTCGTGGACAGCAGCCTCACCGGGGAGGATGCGGAGACGCCGGTGATCCTGCAGGGGGCCGTGGACTGCATGATCGAGGAGGGCGGCGTGCTCTCCGTCATCGATTTCAAGACGGACCGCATCGCCGACAAGGCGCTGCTCTGGGCGCGCTACGGCACGCAGCTGAAGCTCTACGCCGAGGCGATGTCCCGCGTGTTTCAAAAGCCCGTGGGGAGCATTTTGCTCTATTCCTTCTTTTTGAACGACACCGTCGGCCCGCAGGACGCGTGACAAAACCCCGCCCGCACCGGAAAGATCCGGGACGGGCGGGGCGCTTTGCCGTTTGGGTTCAGTTCCACGGGAGCCATTCCTTGATGGAGATCGGAACGCCGAGCGCCTGCAGGAGCAGGATGATCGCGATGATCGCCGCGAGGATGCCGAGGACCTTGACCGCGAAGATGTAATTGCCGTGGCCGTTGTGCTCGTCGGCGTGTTCGTGCGCCTCTGTCCCGGGTTCGCCGGGGCGAGCGGGGAGCGGATCCGGCCGGGCGTGCTTCGGAGCGGGGTTTTTGTGATCAGCGGGATCCATGAGGTCGCCTCCTTTTTCTTCTGCTCCGCCGGAAAAGAACGGTGCGGGGCTTTTCTCTAGTATAGCACAGTTTCGAGCAGAAAACCATACCTTTTTGCAACGTTTTTCGATATTTTGCGCGCCCGCCCCCGAAAGAAAGAAAAAAGTAAGGGAGCGCAAAGTTGCAAAAGCGTCCGGGCTGTGTTATCATGAAAGAAGAATACGGTTTTTCGGAGGAGAACGGAATGTATCGCGTGCTGATCGTGGAGGACGACGAGGCCATGGCCCGGGCCATGAAAAAGCGGATCGAATCCTGGGGGAACGAGGTGCGGTGCGCCGAGGACTTTTCGGACGTGCTCGGGGAGTTCCTGCGGTTCGACCCGCATCTCGTGCTGCTCGACATCACGCTCCCGCGCTTTGACGGCTACCACTGGTGCCGGGAGATCCGGCGCGTCTCGAACGTGCCGGTGGTGTTCATCTCCTCGAAGGCGGAGAACCTGAACATCGTCATGGCGATGCAGATGGGCGGCGACGATTTTCTTCCGAAGCCCGTGGACCTCGATGTGATGACGGCGAAGCTGAACGCCGTGCTGCGCCGGGCCTACTCCATGGCGGGGAAGGCGCCGATCCTCGAGCACAGGGGCGCGGTACTCGACCTGAACGACGGCACGCTCACGTTCGGGGGCGTGCGCGTCGAGCTGACGAAGAACGAGTTTCGCATCCTGCAGACGCTTCTCGAGAACAAGGGCCGGGTCGTCAGCCGGGACACGCTGATGACGCGGCTGTGGCAGATGGACGATTATGTGGAGGAAAACACGCTGACGGCGAACGTCTCGCGGCTGCGGAAAAAGCTCGCGGACCTCGGTCTCCCGGAGTTTATCGCGACGAAGGTCGGCAGCGGGTATATCATCGAATGAGGAATTGGAGCCGGATCGTACCCTTTTTGAAGCAGTACCGCGGGGAGGCGCTGCGCCTTCTCGCGTGCGCGGCGGTCTTTGCGGGCGTGTTCGCCGTCTATAAGCTGCCGCCCGAAGCGCCGCTCTACGCCGCGCTGCTCTCGGCGCTCTTCGGCGTGATCACGCTCGCCGTGCGGTTTCGGGCGTTTTGCCGCAGGCTCGATGTGCTCGAATCCCTGCGGAAGAACACGGCCCTGCGCCTCGCCGAACTGCCTGCGCCCGAAACGCCTGTGGAAGAACGCTATGCGGCGCTGCTTTCCGAGATGCGCGCGTCGCTCACGGCGCGGATCGACGCGCTCGAAGCGGAGAGGCAGGAGAGCCTCGACTACTACACCGCGTGGGTGCACCAGATCAAGACGCCGATCGCCGTGATGCGCATGGAGCTGCAGGGGGAGGACACCGAGCAGAACCGGGCGCTGCTCGACGAGCTGTTCCGCGTGGAGCAGTATGCGGAGATGGTGCTCTCTTGGCAGCGGTTGAACGCCGGGGCGAGCGACCTCGTCTTTTCGAAGATCTCCGTGGACGAGACGGTCCGCGCGGCGGTGCGCAAGTATGCGCCGCTGCTCGTGCGGCGGGGTATCCGGCTCGAATTTGCGCCGTCGGGCGAAACGGCGCTCTCCGACGCGAAATGGCTGGGCTTTATTTTGGAGCAGTTCCTTTCGAACGCCGCGAAATACGCGAAGGGCGGCACGGTCACGATCCGCTGCGAGGGCGGGCTGCTGCGCGTCGCGGACGATGGCGTCGGCATCCCCCCGGAAGATCTGCCGCGCATTTTCGAAAAGGGCTTCACGGGGCTCAACGGGCGGGACGAATCCCGCGCGACGGGCCTTGGGCTGTATCTCGTGCGGCGGACGGCGAAGCTGCTCGGGCACACCGTCACGGTGCAGAGCCGCCTGGGGGAGGGCTCGGTCTTTACCGTGGACCTGAACCGGGACGCGGTGCGCCTCGAATGACGGCCCGCCTTACAAAAATGTCACACGGACGCCGCGAAATGTCACGCGTTTCGATGTCGCGGCGTTCTTCTTTTTGGTATACTCTTTTCAGCCCCGAAAAATGGGGCGGGAGAAAGGAGAAATGAAAATGTCGATTTTGGAGGCGCAGCAAGTCCAGAAGATCTATACGTCGCGGTTTGGCGGCGCGGAGGTCCACGCGCTGCGGAACGTTTCGTTCGCTGTTGAAAAAGGAGAGTACATCGCGATCATGGGGGAGAGCGGCTCGGGCAAGACGACGCTGCTGAACATCCTCGCGGC
>CANRMW010000055.1 GCA_947631835.1 uncultured Clostridia bacterium
GGGAATCGGGCATATTGTTCGGCACCTTCCCGCCTCCTCACAGCAGCCCGCGCAAAAGGCCGCTCTCCCTCAGGAGCGGCAGCAGCCGCATCATCCGCAGGACCTTCTGCGCTTCGTCGAGCTTTCTTTGCCGCTCCGCGCTGAGAAGCGGCCTGAGCGCTTTGAGCAGCCGTGCGGCGTCGTCCTCCTGCGCGGCGGCGGAAAGTAGCGGCGCGAACCGCATCAGCGCCCCAAGCGCGGCGGCGTCCGTGTTCGCGAGCGCGCCCGCGGCGGGTCCGGCCGCCGGGACCGGGTCCGGCGCAGGGGCGGGGCTCGGCGCGGCGGGCGCGCCGCTTCCGTTCAGCCCAAGGGAGCGCATCACGTTCTGGAGCTGCGCCATGCTCTGCGGGTCGTTCAGAATGGACCCGATCGCCGCGGAAAGATCCGCCATCCGCCGCGCCTCCCTTCCGGTTTATTTCCCGCCGAGCGCCTGAAAGAGCTTCTGCGCCGCCGGCGTGGAGAGCAGCTTCTTCGCTGCTTCCGGGTCGCTGAGCACCCGGCGGAGCATCTGCGCCTGCGGGTCGTCCCCGGCGGCCATGCCCTGCAGCGTGCCGTTCTCCGCGGCGGTCCGCAGCGCCTCGGGCGTCGTGTTCATCCGGCGGGCCGCGAGCTGCAGCATTTGCCGGAGCTGGTTCTCGTTCAAGTTCGTTCCCCCCCTGTTCGTTTCCCTTTATCAGAATATGCAAAGCGGGCGGAAATGATACGCCCCGGAAAGGTCGCTCTCCATGAAACTTCTCGTTTTTTCCGATTCCCACGGCATGCCCATGTATATGCAGGAGGCCATCCAGCGCCACAGGGACGCCGACGCGGTGCTCTTCTGCGGCGACGGCGCGGACGACATCGCCCAGATGCAGCGGCTCTTCCCGGAAACGGCTTTTTACAGCGTCCGGGGGAACTGCGACTTCGGCTGTGCGGCACCCCTCGAGCAGGTGCTCGATCTCGGCGGCGCGCGCATTCTCATGGCGCACGGCCACACGCTCCATGTGAAGTTCGGCCTTTGGCAGGCAAAACAGGCCGCGAGGGAAAAAAAGGCGAACCTGCTGCTTTTCGGACACACGCACGAGGCCCTTTCCGAGTATGACGACGGGCTTTATATCGTGAATCCGGGATCGATCTCCGGCTACGCGCCAACCTACGCCGTGATCGACGTGAGCGAGAAGGGACTCCTCGTAAAAATTATGCGGAAATAGTGGGTATTTGCCAATTCCCCATTGACAAACGCGGCGAGAAATGGTAATCTTAACGTAGGTAATTTGCGCGCGCGGATCAGACGCACGGACCGGATCCGCACGCGGGAAAATACAGAACGAAAGGATGCGTTTTTATGACGGAATATGAGAGATGGCTTTCCACTCCGCTGGATGACCCGGACCTCACCGAGGAGCTGAGATCCATCGAGGGCAAACCCGAGGAGATCAACGACCGGTTTTACCGGGACCTGGAGTTCGGCACGGGCGGCCTGAGAGGCGTGCTCGGCGCGGGCACCAACCGCATGAACGTGTACACCGTGCGCAAGGCGACGCAGGGCCTCGCGAATTATCTCATCAAGCATGGCAAGGGCAAGGAGCTTTCCGTGGCGATCGCCCACGACAGCCGCAACAAGGGCGTGCTCTTCGCGCGGGAATCCGCAGCGGTGCTCGCCGCGAACGGCATCAAGGCTTATCTGTATCCGCAGCTCATGCCCACCCCGGCGCTTTCCTTTGCGGTGCGGCACCTCCACTGCGACGCGGGCATCTGCGTCACGGCGAGCCACAACCCCGCGAAATACAACGGCTATAAGGCATACGGCAGCGACGGCTGCCAGGTCACGGAGGGCATGGCCGACGGCATCATGGCGGCCATCGAAGCGCTGGACATCTTCCACGACGTGAAGAAGATCCCGTTTGAGGAAGCCCTCAAAAACGGCGACGCGGAATACATCGGCGAGGAGACCGTCTCCGCGTTCATCGACGCGGTCCACGCGATGAGCATCCTCCCGAAGCCCGCCGATAACCTGAAGCTCGTCTATACGCCGCTCAACGGCAGCGGCAAGATGTGCGTGCTACGCATCCTTGACAAGATCGGCGTGAAGGACGTGACGGTCGTCCCGGAGCAGAGCGAGCCGGACGGCAACTTCCCCACCTGCCCGTATCCGAACCCGGAGATCCGCGAGGCGCTGCAAAAGGGCCTGGAGCTTTGCGAAAAGATCCAGCCGGACCTGCTGCTCGCCACCGACCCGGACTGCGACCGCGTGGGCATCGCGGTGAACCAGCACGGCGAATACATCCTGATGACCGGCAACGAGGTCGGCATCCTGCTGCTCAACTTCATCGCCCAATGCAAGAAGGAAAACGGCGTGCTCCCGAAGGACCCGGTCGCCGTCACGACGATCGTCTCCACCGACATGGTGGACGACATCGCGAAGGATTACGGCATCGAGATCCGGCGCGTCCTCACCGGCTTCAAATACATCGGCGACCAGATTGCCTCCCTCGAGGCGGAAGGCCATCCCGAGCGCTACCTGCTCGGCTTTGAGGAGAGCTACGGCTACCTCTCGGGCGGGTATGTCCGCGACAAGGACGCGGTGAACGGCTCCATGCTCATCTGCCAGATGGCCTCCTACTACAAGGAGAAGGGCATGACGCTCGTGGACGCCATCAGCGAGCTCTACGGCAAATACGGCTTCTACAAGAACGACCTGAGCAACTTTGCCTTCGAGGGCGAGGACGGCATGAAGCAGATGAACGCCATCATGGACGGCCTGCGGAAGGACCCGCCCGCCGAGATCGCCGGCGTCAAGGTCATCGGGCGGAGCGACTATCTGCTCTCTGTGCGCACCGACGGCACCGAGAAAACGCCGATCTCCCTCCCGAAGTCCAACGTCCTCGAATACCGTCTCGAGAGCGGCAGCAAGCTCATCGTGCGCCCCTCCGGCACGGAGCCGAAGATCAAGATCTATTATTCCGGCAAGGGGAAGACAAAGGCGGAGAGCGAGTCCATCATCGCCTCGATGAAGGCGGCGGCAACCGCGCTGCTCGGTCTGTGACCCTGTTATTCCCGCATATAATGAACGGCCCGCGTGAGCGGGCCGTTTCGTTTTTCCCAGGCCGCGCCGAAAAAGCGTCCCGTGATTTTTCAGCAAAGTGTTCCCGCGCATTCACACGAAATTCACATGGGGGCTCCATAATAGAAATCGTTCAAACGGGAAAAATATCTCTTGAAAATTCCCGGAAAGTATGGTATGATAGGAAAGGAGTTCAGGATCATGAGCGACAATCATGAGAATTTCCAAAACAACTACCCGGCGTCTTCGGAGACTCCGGCGGAGAAGAATACAGCGCAGGCCCCGTACAGCTATCCCTACACGACCTACCACTACGCGGGCCAGAACCCGCAGCAGGGCGCGCAACCCGCGCAGGGCGCACCGTCTCCGGCGCAGCCGCATTCCGTCCCGACGTACACATGGAACGGCTACGGACAGCAGTACGCCGCCCCGTATGCGCAGCCCGCAAAGCCCGCGAAAAAGAAAAAACACGTTCCCTTTGCGGTCAAGCTGCTCGCCGTCGTGCTCGCCTGCGCGCTGACCTCCGCGGCGACGCTCGGCGTCTTCGTCGGGCTCGTGCAGAACGGCACGATCGACATCGAATCCAATTCCGGCGGCGGCGCGGCGTTCACCATCGCGAAGGTAGTCAACAGCGAGCCGCAGGAAACGGGCACCGTTTCGGCGCTCTCCGAACAGGACATCGCCGAAAAGCTGATCCCCTCCGTCGTGTGCATCCAGAACTTCCAGATCTCGCAGCGGTACGGGTTCCTGAATCCGTCCATGGCGGGTGGCGGCATTTCCCCGGCGGGCGAGGGTTCCGGCATCATTTTCCGGGAGGACGGCTACATCGCGACGAACGCCCATGTGGTGTCGGGCGCGACGGAGCTCAAGGTCATCCTCTCCGACGGCACGACGTATGAGGCGGAGCTGGTCGCGAGCGACGAGCTGACGGACCTCGCGGTCGTCAAGATCGATGCGACGGGCCTTCCGGCGGCGGAGTTCGGTTCCTCTTCGGACCTTCGCGTCGCGGACCGCGTGATGGCCATCGGCAACCCCGGCGGGCATACGCTCAGTTCCACGGTGACGTTCGGATACGTTTCGGCGCTCAACCGCTCGGTGGAGATCGAGTCCGGCTACACGATGGAATATATCCAGACGGACGCGGCGATCAACCCCGGCAACTCCGGCGGCGCGCTCGTGAATGAGTACGGGCAGGTCGTCGGCATCAATTCCGCGAAGATCAGCGACGTGGATTATGAGGGCCTCGGGTTCGCGATCCCGACCGATTTCGCGCAGGGCATCCTCTCCGACCTGATGGAGTACGGCTATGTGAAGGACCGCGCGATGCTCGGCATCGCCGGACAGTTCATCGACCGGATGACCGGCATGTTCTACGGGCTCCCGCAGGGCGAGTATGTCGGCGAGATCTACACGGACCGCGCGAAGGCCTCCGGCCTGCAGGAGGGCGACGTGATCACCGCCATTGACGGCACGGAGCTGACGACCGAGGGCGGGCTGCGTTCCATCCTGAACGCCAAGAAGCCCGGCGACACCTCGGAGCTGACGGTCTATCGGCCGCAGACCGACAAGACGCTGACGCTCACGCTCACCTATTCCGAATACACGGGTGAATAAATTCCTTCAGAGTACGAGTCTTTTTCATAAATCTCCTTTTTCAAGCGCTGAAGCCCGGAGGAAACTCCGGGCTTCAGTGCGTTTCTCTCAGCCTTCCGGCGTGCTGAGGATCTTCGCAAGCTCCGAATCCGGCCCGAGGATGATGGTCTTTTCCGTGCCGTCCAGCGTGGACTCGAGCGCGTCGAGCGCCAGCGTGAACGCATAGAAATCCTGCTTGTCCGGCGTGTCGTAAGCGGACGCGAGCATCCGCATGTACTCGGCCTCGCCCTCCGCGACGAGCTTCGCGGCCTCGGCCTCGGCGTTCGAGACGATGATGTTGACCTGCTTATCCACGTTGTTCCGGATCAGCGACGCCTCGTAGTTGCCGTCTGCGGTGTACTTTTCGGCGATCTGGCGGCGCTCGGAGATCATGCGGGTGTAGACTGCGCTCTCGTTCGCCTCCGGGAGGTCGAACCGCTTGATCTTGACGTCCTCGACCTCGATGCCGTAGTTCTCGGCGAGCGCGTCCACGCTCCGCGTGATGCCCTCGTAGATCTCGTTGCGGGCCGCGCCGTCGTCCATGTTGATGATGTCGGCCTGACTGAGCGTGCCCATCACGTTTTTCAGGGCGTTGTACGTCAGCGCGTTGAGGCGTTCCTCCGCGACCGTCGTGTTGCCGAGCGACTGGTAGAAGCGGAACGGGTCCTGTACGCGCCAGAGCACATAGCAGTCCACCGTCATGTTCTGCTTGTCGGCGGTGAGCACTTCGCTCGGCGGGATGTCATAGAGCATCATGGCCTTTGGGAAATGCTTCACGGTGTCGATGAACGGGACCTTGAAGTGCAGCCCGGCCTCCTCCGTCGTGCCGATGATCTTCGAAAAGCGGACGGTGCAGCCGTATTCGTCTTCGCGCACGGTGTACATGGAGCCGAAGAGGCACACCAGCACCACTGCGGCCGCCGCCGCGAGGATAATTTTCTTTTTCACGGTTTCATTCGCTCCTTTCCTCAGTCATACTGCCAGCCGTCTTCCTCGGGGCTCTCCGGCTCCGGGCTGGGCGACGGCGTGGGCTTGGGAGAAGCTGTGGGACTTGCCGCCGGGGCGTCCTCCGTCACGAAGCTCTCGAGCGGCAGCACCATATCGACGCCGTCCGCGCTCCCCGTGTTGATATAGACCTTCACGTTCGGCAGTGCCTTTTGGATGGCCTCGTAGTACATCCTGGACTTCGTGATGTCCGGGTTCTGGCGGTATTCCTCATACATCGCGGTGAACATCGCGACCTGCTCCGTCGCCTCGTTGATGCGCTTCTGCTTGAGGTACTCCGCGTTCTGGATCAGCTCGTCGGCGTCGGCCTCGGCGTTCGGGAGCTGCGCGTTCTGATACGCCTTCGCCTCGTTGAGCACCGTCTCGGCCTGCTGCTTCGCGGTCTCCACGGCCTTGAACGCCTCCGTGACCTCCTCGGTCGGCGGGTCGGAATCCTGGATCTTCACATCGACCAGCGTCAGCCCGATGTCATACTCCTGCAGGACCTCGGTGACGAGCTCCTTCACGCGCGCCTGGATCGACTCCTTGCCGGTGGTGAGGACGGAATCGACCGCCTCGCTGCCCACGACGTTGCGCACCTGGCTCTGCAGCAGGTTCCGCAGCACGACCTCCGGCTCATACGCGCCGTAGAGATAGCGCTCCGGGTTCGAGACCTTATACTCGACGAAGAACTCCACGTTGACGATGTTGTAGTCACCGGTGATCATCTTCGTCTCGTTTTCCACCACGTCAAATTCGGTCGTGGAATCGGGCACGCTGCGGTAGCCGAGCTCCAGCTTCTGGTAGACGTTCACGTCCACCTTCTCCACCCTCTGGATGCCGAACGGCAGCTTCAGGTGGAATCCGGCGTCCGCGATGTCCGTCACCTTGCCGAACGTCGTGACGACCGCCTGCTGCTTGTCATCCACGGTGTACCAGCAGGTGCTCCCGACGATGAGCACCAGGAGCGCCAGCGCCCCGATGAGGATCCCCCGCGTGAACCGTTTCGCGTTGAAGGGGTGCTTCGGCCGCACGGTGTAGACCGGCTCCTTCGGCTCGGGATGCTCGCCCGGCTGCCCGGAAAAGACGTCTTTCACTTCCTGCTTCCAATTCTCAAACATTTTTCAAACCTCCGTTTCCGTTTGTTCCGCTTTCGGCAGCAGCGAGAGCCGCCGCCCCGCCTCTGTGCGCAGTTCCGAGGAACGCCACGCCATCAGCATGATGGTCAGCACCTCCTCGATCCGCCCCCGCGCCCCGGGGACCGGCTCCTCGTAGCCGGCAAGGCTCTCCTGCAGCAGGGCGGGCACACGCTCGGCCGGCGGGAAGCCCTCCAGCGCCGCATAGCGCGCCAGCGATGCGAACGCGAGGTACAGGTCCGTGTCGTCGATCGTGTCGTCGCTGCGGTCCGTAAGGGAGCCGTTCACATAGCGCAACAGACGGCAGATATCCTCGATGGCGAGCGCGCTCTTCAGCGCGTTGATCGTGAGGATGCGGCAGAGCTGGCTCTTCCCGTATTTCCTCCCGACGGGCGGCGGCAGGAATCCGCGCCGCACCCAGTTCTGCACGATGTGCTGCTGCATCCCCGTGATCTGCGTCACCTGCGAGAGCACCAGCCCGCCTGTCAGGAACAGCGAGGAGAGCACCTCTTCCGCCGCTTCTTCGCGCTCCAGCGGCGCTTCCAGCACCGTCCCCGGCAACTTCCATTGCATCTTCTCATCTCCTTTTTAGATTGTGATTGAATTGTATCACGCAATCACACGATTGTCAATAAGGATTCAATGATTTTTCACAGATTCGTATGACTGCATAAATCCATCCAGTGATTTTATGCAGGATAGACATTCCCCCTCTCCTCCGCCGCCCTCCCGGGCAGCAAAAAAGGCTCTCCGCAAGGAGAGCCTTTTTCAGGTCGCGCTCTTTAAGGTCGCGCTTTTCTGAAGAGAAAGCGAGACGCTTGGCTTCGCCAATCGTCCATCTGCTTCTCAGCGAGGAGAAAACCGGAAACCTTCTTTCCCACAGGGGAGCCCGAAAGATTTCAACGTTTGCCCTACGTTGGCCCGCTGTGCGCGGAAGCAAGTCCATCACACTTCAGCCCGATCCCCAATGAGAGATAGACAAAGCCCACCTCCGTTCCCTATATGCTGGCTTGCAGTGAACGGAAGCGGGCTTCTATTTTGAACTTAATAGGAGGCGCAGCGCCGTCTATCCCACGCTGGCCCGCTGTGTGCGGAAGCACAGTCCCCCACGAACCCAGCTCCCGGCGCGGGAGAAAGTTTCCCAGACGCACCGGCGAAGTTCGCGGAGCGAACGACCAACGCGACGTAAAAGTCTTTGCCCAGCTTTCTTCAGAAAGCTGGAGGTTAGTGCTCGATCTTAGCTTCGCCGAAGACGAACTTCGGGCAGGCGATCTTGTGGAGCGCGATGAGCTCGTGGTCGTGGTTGTGGACGACCCTGCAGGTCTTGTCGAAGAGCATCGTCGCCTCGTCGCCGTCGGTGCAGGCGGGCCACTCGGGCAGCGCGTTGCTGGAGGGCTTGCCGGTCTTCGCGAAGTTCAGCCACGCGTCGCTGATCTGCTTTTCGAGCAGGTCGGTCACGCCTTCCTCGTTGAACGCCGCGACGAGCTTCGTGTTGTGGAACACGAACGGGATCTCCGAGCAGTGCCACGCGATGTGGCCGTCGTCATACGGGAACTCGTAGGTGAAGAGGTAGGAATATGTGCCGCTCTGCGGGTATTTCGCCTTCTCCTGGATGAACTTCGAGGAGGGAGAGCGGAAGATGTTGTCGAGATAGATCAGGTCGCTGATGTGCTTGTCCGGGTAAGCGGCCTTGAAGAGCTCGATGAGCTTGTCGGTGTGCTCCTTGTAGCGGTCGTGGAGCATCTGATCGACGAGCGCGGCATCGGCCTTCTGCTCCTTCGGGAGAGAGGGCATGAACGCGAACTCGCCGAGGACCGTGCCGACCATCACCGGGATCGTCTTCGCGTGCTCCGTGAAGCCGACGACCATCGGGTCGCCGAGGTACCAGTCGTTCGCCATCGGGTTGCCGCCGATGTACGCGCCGGTCTTCGCGACTTCCATGGCGACCTTGTTGTACGCGTTCGCCAGCTCGTAATACGGGACGGTCTCGAGCTGCTCGACGTTATCAAAGCCGAGCTCCTTCATCAGCGCGGTGACGATGGCCGTGCCGTCCGCCTTCGAGAGATCGAGAACGCCGTCAATGCAGCCGCTCTCCACGACGCCCTTGTGGAACAGCCCGTCCGCCGCCGGGGTCTGCATCAGCGTCCAGACCTTCATGCCGCCGCCGGACTGGCCGAACAGCGTCACGTTGTCCGGGTCGCCGCCGAAATTCGCGATGTTGTCGTGGATCCACTGCAGCGCCGCGACCATGTCCGCGTTGCCGACGTTGCCGGAGTTCCAGTATTTCTCACCGAACGGGGAGAGATCGAGATAGCCGAGAATGTTGAGGCGGTGGTTCAGCGTGATGACCACCACGTCGCCGTATTTCGAAAGCGCCTCGCCGTCGTAGGCGATCTGCTCGATGGAAGAGCCCGCCGCGAACCCGCCGCCGTGCAGCCAGACCATGACCGGCTTCTTCGCGTTCGGGTCGATGGACTGTGTCCAGAGGTTCAAGTACTGGCAGTTTTCGTCCATCGGCCAGTAGCGGTGCGGAACGAGCAGCTCGTTCGACGGGAAGTCCTGATGAAGCATGGGGCAGACATAGCCGTAAGCCAGCGCGTCCTTCACGCCCTCCCAGGGCTGCACGGGCGTCGGCATCTGGAAACGCTTCGCGTCGGCGTATTTGATGCCGTGGAACGTGTAGGTGCCGTCCAGCATAAAGCCGCGCAGCTTGCCGGCTTTGGTCTGCACGACGGGTTCGGTCTTCGAACAAAGAAATTGTCTTGCCATGATCGTTCTGCTCCTTTTGGTTGTTTTTCCGCGCAAAACGCGCGCTTTTGGATAAAAATAGTATAAACCGCCCGGGCGGGCCTTGTCAAGAGGACCTCCGGTTTCCCGCTAAAAACAGTCGCTTATTGAACATCTCCGCCGGAAAGATACATCGTGTCCAGCAGCCGCAGGCCCGTCCCCGTCCGGAACAGCTCTTCCCGCGCCGCGCGGACCACCTCTTTCCGCATCCCGCCCTCGAACGCGTTCACGAGCAGGTCCGCCTCGAGCAGCGCGCGCCAGTCGTCCCCCTCGACGCCCTCCGCCGTGTGGTGGTGCCCGACGAGGAAACTTACCCGCGCCGTCTGCGCCGCCGTGTACCCGCAAAGCGGCAGCATCGCTTCCGCGAGCGGCGGGCCTTCCTTCTCCTGTGCCGGGCCGCGGCAGTGCCCGTATTTCTCGAGGCACACACGGATCCCGATGTCGTGGACGACCGCAGCGGCCTCGAGGATCTCCCGCGTTTCGGCGGGGAAATTCTCCCCCTCGGCGATCGTCTTCGCGAACGCCCAGACCTTGAGGAAGTGGTTCACCCGCTCCACGCAGTCCCCCTCGTATTCCGTCATTTTCAAAATGAGATCACTCAGCTTCGACATTTTCCTGCCTCCCCATAAAATATTCGTCGCGCGTCATCGACCACAGCGCGAGGTCGTGCAGCGTGCCGTCGTAGCGCATCACACCGTGGCGCAGCGTCCCTTCCGGCGTGAAGCCGCACTTCTCCGCGACGCGGTGCGACTGCGCGTTTTCCGCATAGTGCAGGATCGAGATGTTCTCGAGCGCGATCGCCTCGAACCCATACCGGAGCATCCGCGCGATCGCCTCCGGCATATAGCCGCGCCCCCAGCGCGTCTCCGAGAGCATATAGCCGAGCGACCGCGCCATCGGGTCGTTGCGGATGCGGTCGCGGTACAGCCCGATGGAGCCGACGACCCGCCCGCTCGCCTTTTCCTCGATCGCCCAGACCTCGCCGCTCCCGCGCCACATCTCGACCGTCCATTCGGAATCGGACAGCTTTTCGTGCGGCCGCCAGCCCGCCGCCGGCCCGACGTTCGGGCTTTTCGCGTATTCGAACATATCCTCCGCGTCCTCCCGGGCCCACTGCCGCAGGCGGAGCCGCTCCGTCTCGAGCGTCGGCTGCCCGACCGTGAACCAGTACCGCCGCAGCCGCTCGCCCGGTTGCCACTCGCGCGTGTCCTCATACTCGCCGCCGCAGGCCTCGATCGTCCGGCGCGAGGCCTCGTTCTCTTCGAGGCAGGTGACCAGCACCCGCCCCACGCCGAGGATCCGCGCGACGCCGAGCGCGAGCCGAAGCTGCGTCTTCGCGTAGCCTTTTCTACGTTCCTCCGGCGCGATGCCGTAGCCGATGTGCCCGGAGCGCTCCATCACGCGCTCGTTCATCTGCCACCGCACGGACGCCGCGCCGAAGAGCTTCGTCTCGTTTTCATCCGTCAAAAACAGCAGCACAGAGGGGACCTTCCCCTGCGGCGGGCGCGTCCGGTACGCCATCGTGTCCCGGAGCCACTCTTCATACGTCCGGCCCCTCGGCCACACCGCGCCGGGATTTCCCATCCGCCCCTCGCACCGCGCCCAGAAGTCCCGGATCTTTTCCTCGCCCGCCCGTTCGGGCAAAATCAATTTCATTCTTCTCCTCCTTTTCAAGGTCGCGCCTTTTTGAAAAAAGGTGCTCGAAAAACTTAAGGTCGCGCTAAGGTCGCGCCTTTTTGTAAAAATGCGCCCGAAAAACTTAAGGTCGCACCTTTCTGAAGAAAGGCGCTCGAAAGACTTTTTGCGTCGCGCATCGCCGTTTCACGGCGATCATCTCGGTGTGTCCGGGAAGCGTGTCGGCCCGCGACGAAACCAGTGCTTTTGAGGACAACGTTTTTGCCCTGCATAATCCCAGAGGAAGCCGATGCAACTTCACCACACCAATCCAACTCCCGGCGCGCGGGCAGAGCCCGTTGCGTTTGCCCTACGCTGGTTTACAAAGGACCGAAGCAAGCCCCACCATACCAACCCGACA
>CANRMW010000056.1 GCA_947631835.1 uncultured Clostridia bacterium
CCGGTCTGGGTCCCGAGAGGGTTGCCGTTCGCGCTCTGTCCGTTTCCGCTGCCCGGCGTTCCCGGCGTCCAAGTAGGACAAGGGGTATGCGTCGGACGGGATGAGGGTACGCTAATCTTTTTGAATTTTGCTTCGAGGTCCGTATCTCCGGATACGAGGAAACGGTATTCTGTCTCTCCGGAAATCTTTTTCCCGTCGAGATACCACCCTTCAAACTTATAGCCTTCATTTGCCTCGGCTATCACTTTCGCGTATTCACCGCCTATGAAGACTCCCTCGCCGGATGCGGTTCCCCCTTTGTCAACCGTCAGTTTCACCCTGAACTTCTGCACTTCATTTCCGCTTTGATTTACGGTTGGGGTGAGTTGCTGGTCATTCATTGTTAACGGATAGACTGGTGTCGTATTCTCCAGATTTTCTACCGTCCCAGTTAAAACATCTCCGCTCTTCACGTCAACCTTGAAATAACTCACGACACGTTCCGTCTCACTGGTCTCCATATTATACTCGGAAACAGAATACGTTACAGTACCTGTATCGGTAGCGGTAAGTATTATCTCATACTCATCATCGACGGGCAGACCCAGAACCATTTGCCCATTTACGTCAACATAGGCAGCGATATTATGCGTGTTTTCTTCCACAACTTCGCCATTCACAAACTCACCAACGAGTTCGCCGGCCGAGTCGTAAACCTTAAAATCAACCGGGCAATTTACATATACTCGGCGATATATAGAATGGGATGTCCTAGCTAATCCTCCATCGAGAGTATCCAACCACGCCATACAAAGTTCGGGATAGTGGAAAGAGAACGCAGCTCCCGTAGAGAAAGCGACCATCATCTCACTAGCTGTAAATGATAGTGCATCACGATATGGACAAGCAAATAAGAGCGTGGCCACTAATTGAAAACCTGTATCCGGATTGACATCCGGCGAGCCTTGTCCCATGAACTTCTCCATAATATCAGCGAATGCTTCTTGTGAGACCTTTGCATATACCTCCGGATTATTATACCACAGCACAGCGGACAACATATCCACAATCTGATCCAGCATTATTGTTTCATAATCGGGAATATCAATTTTACGCACAGAGTCCTCGAATGACAGGTTGTTCATATTGGCAATGGTATACAGCTTGGCCTCTACTTCCTTTTCCAAGGAATCAAAGTCGCTGTTTCCTCCCGAAAATGGCAGGAAGAAAGTTCTTCCATAACGGCCATATCCCATAGAAGACATGAACAACTTGGTTACAAGATCGGCAGGGTTGGCGATGGAAATAATGTTGTTGTATTTTTCAGCTTCACGGTCTTGCGCCCTAGTAGTCTGAGGACACTCAAAGCAAAACGCATAAATGTTTTCTTTGGTGGCAGAGATCCCGTTTACAGCACCATTATCCAAATCTTTGGCAACCAGATTTGTTACAGCCCCTGCGCGACTATAGCCTTGAATCCAAATTTTCAGGTTCGGCGATAAATCTTCTTTATGTGTGTCAACGTATTTTTCTAGTTGTTTTAAAATTGTATTTTTAGCGTAGGTCCATCCTTCATGGTCAATGTTATTCTCACCTATTTTTTCTACCGTGAAGTTGCCTCCCCATTCCGAAAAATAACCGCCACCGCGAATCGAAATATTGATTATGGAGTATTCTTCTCCAGCTTCGGTTTTTATTTTCTTAGTACCTATCGCGTAACCTATGGAGTGCCTCGAAGGGGCAGGATAATAGGCTTCGATATCCTTGAAACCTATTTTCTTCATCAAACTTACGATATTTTTGCTGTTCCACGTACTGTCTGACCTATCTCCACTGGAATCACCGAAAGCAGCCAGTGCCATACGTATAGACATACGAATGAGATCCATCTGTGTTTCTGTACTGGGTTTATCGAACCATTTGTCCGAATAAGTATATGTATAGGTTCCCTCGGTTTTTTCACCAAAAGCACCAAAATAGCTGAAAATGCCACGCTCCTCAATGGGCTTCGGTTCTACAGTGATTACCAAGCTCGCGGTTTTTCCATCTTTTGTTGCTGCCGTAACGGTAGCTTGACCCTCCGAGATTCCAGTCAGGTACGCAACAGCGGTATCGGTCCCTTTGCCCTCTATATTCAACATAGGGCTGGGAGACACGGAAAGGACCTTAGGATTGCTGCTCGTCCAAGTCACATCCCCTTCATACAGAGATGCCCCCGGAACCTTAAAATCAACATATACAGAATCGTCTCCAACCGTTATCGTTGTTTTTACTGCATATAAAGAAGGTTTGGAAAAATTCGGGTTATCTTCTTCTCCTCCTTCAGAACCTTCTCCTTCCGTGATATACCGATAAGGAATCCCATAATCCTTTGCGTACAGCTCCGCCCAGCTTTCCGGTATGCAAACAATCGTAACATGGTAGCTGTGATCAAATGTCGTGGATCCAATGGAATTCACACTGTCGGGGATCGTTATGCTCGTGAGCGACGAACAGAAAGAAAATGCTCTTGCTTCAATGCGAGAAACACCATCCAAGATCGTCACGCTCGCGAGAGAGGCGCAATTATGAAAAGCTTCCTGTTCAATGCTAATTACGCTGCCCGGAATCGTTACATTGGTGAGAGAGTTGCAGAGTGAAAACGCGTCGGCTCCAATGGTTTTCACACTGTCCGGGATCGTCACATTTATGAGAGACTCGCATCTTGCAAACGCCGCATTCCCAATATACTCAACACTATCCGGAATCGTCGCGCTCGTGAGAAACACACAGTTTTCAAACGCACAGCTTCCAATGGAAGACACCCCCTTTTGAATGACCACAGTTTTGATTTCTGCAAAATACTCATGCCAAGGAGAGGAATTAGAACTCCAAGTACCCATCCGACCCGTCCCGGAAATGGTCAGCGTCCCATTCGAATCTAACAACCACATAACAGAGCTGTTTTCATCCCAAGAGTTACTGCAATCTCCCGACGCCACGGTTTCCGCCTCCGCCGCGTACACCGGCATTGTGCCGAGGACGAGCAGAACCGCCAGCAGCACCGCAGCGATCTTCCTCAATTTCATACGTCCACACCTCTTCTTTGTCTCGCGTAAAGACATATTCGCACCGTAAAGCATACCACTTCTTTCCTTCCCCCGTATACGCGCCCGCGTATACGCACCTGCGTGAACTCCCGTAAAATAAAAAAGTGGGAAAAAATGGAAGGGCGTGGTGGGTGTGCAGATCAAAGAAGCAGTGGTTTTGCGGTTCCAGCGCCTCTGCGCGGCGCGGAAGATCCGATACAACGAGCTCGCCGTCCGCTCCGGCGTGACGCCCTCGACGGTGTACAGCATGATGGACCCCGTCCGGAAGGACATCTCCATCCAGACTATCAAAAAGCTCTGCGACGGCCTCGACATCACCATCACAGAGTTTTTCGACGACGATCTGTTCCGCACCCTCGAGCAGGAGATCTACTAAAAGTCCCTGTGCGTTTCACAGCGGCAAAGAATTGCAAATTGTTCTTTGCATTTTAGTATATTTTCTTCCCGACATCTCCGCGAAAAGAGCGCCCCCGTTTCCCTTTCCGCGCGGGGACGGTCCCGTCTCCCAAAATTTGCAAATTCTTCCTGTTTTTGGTTGACATTTTCCCCTTTTTAAGGTATGCTTATAGAGAGCTGCGCCGGCGTATAAAGTATGCGGCGCAAGGAAAAATAAAACAGAATCACGGAAAGGAGTTTTGATCTATGGATCTGAAGGGTTCCAAGACCGAGGCCAATCTGATGGCCGCGTTTGCCGGCGAGAGCCAGGCGCGCAACAAGTACACCTACTATGCGTCCAAGGCGAAGAAGGAGGGCTACGAGCAGATCTCCGCCATCTTCACCGAGACCGCGAACAACGAGAAGGAGCACGCGAAGATCTGGTTCAAGCTCCTGCATGACGGCGACGTCCCCGCGACGACCGCGAACCTTGCGGACGCCGCTGCCGGCGAAAACTTCGAGTGGACCGAGATGTACAAGTCCTTCGCCGAAGACGCGAAGGCCGAGGGCTTCGACCACATCGCGGCGCTGTTCGAGGCCGTCGCGAAGATCGAGAAGGAGCACGAGGAGCGCTACCGCGCCCTGCTCAAAAACGTGGAGAACGGGCTCGTCTTCTCGAAGGACGGCGACACCGTGTGGGTCTGCCGCAACTGCGGCCACGTCCACATCGGCAAGACCGCCCCGGAGGTCTGCCCGGTCTGCGCCCACCCGAAGGCGTACTTCGAGCAGCGCGCGCAGAATTACTGAGTTCCCAAAAGACAGAGAGAGGCGCTCCCCGGCGGGAGCGCCTCTTTTCTGTTCGATGAAACCCCCGCGTTCCGGAAAAACGCGGGCGGTTTCCCCCTTCCAAGTGTCCGTTTTCGTTTGGCGCATTTCTCCCGCATCCCGGGCTCAGCCGCCGTGCCCGCCGGTGAGGCGGAACTTGCAGCGCTCGAGCCAGTTCATGCGGAAGTAGTAGACGATGAACACAACGGCGGTGATGATCCATGTGACGGGGTAATTCGCGGCGACCATCTCGAGCGTCGGGAAGAACGGCACGACAAGGAGCAACCAGACGATGCGCAGCCCGCAGACGCCGAAACAGGTGATGAGCATCGGCTGGAGCGCCTCGCCCGCGCCCCGGATCGCGCCGGAATACGTCTCGATGAAGACGAAGAACACATAGCTCGGGATGAGGATCGAGAGGAACCGCACGCCCAGCCCGATCACCTCGGGCGCGTCCCCGACGAAAAAGCCGAGGATCGGCCGCATGAACAGGAACGCGAGGAGCGAGAGCCCCGCCGTCGCGCCGAGATTCATGAAAAGCCCGACGCGCACGCACTTTTTCACGCGGTCGTACTTCTGTGCGCCGAAATTCTGCCCGACAAAGGTCGTCACGGCGACGCCGAACGCGCTCATCACCATCCAGATGAAGCCGTCGAGCTTGCCGATGGCGGTCCACGCGGCGATGGTATCCGTGCCGAAGCCGTTGATGCTCGTCTGCACGACGAGGTTCGAAACGGAGTACATCGCGGACTGTACGCCGCCCGGCAGGCCGATGCGGATGACGCCGCGCAGCAGGCCGCGGTCGAAGCGGATCTTACGGATGTAAAGGCGGTAGCTGTCCTTCGTGCGCATCAGCCGCCAGAGGATCAGCGCCGCCGAGACCGCCTGCGAGAGGATCGTCGCGAAGGCCACGCCGAAGACCGCCCAGTGAAACGCGACGACGAACAGCAGGTCGAGGGCGATGTTCACGAGGCAGCAGGCGATCAGCACATAAAGCGGCATTTTCGAATCCCCGATGGCGCGCAGGATCCCCGTGCCGATGTTGTAGATCAGGTTGCCGAGGATCCCCGCGTAGAAGACGTTCATGTAGAGCAGGGCGTCGTCCATGAGCTCCGCCGGCACGGCCATCCATTCGAGCGAGACCCGCGCCGTGGCGATCCCCAGCGCCATGATGAGCACGCCCCCGACGAGCGAGAGCGCGATGGAGGTGTGGACCGCGCGGGAGACGCCGTCCGCGTCGTTCGCGCCGTAGACCTGCGCGATGATGACCGTCGCGCCGGAGGACACGCCGACAAAAAAGCCCACGAGCAGGTTGATGACCGTGGCGGTCGTGCCGACGGCGGCGAGCGCCTTCGTGCCGACATACTGCCCGACGATCACGGTATCGACCGTGTTGTAGAGCTGCTGAAAAAAGGTCCCGATCAAAATCGGGAAAAAGAAGAGCAAAAGCTGCTTCCAGATGACGCCCTCGGTGATGGCGTTGGTTTTGGTCTGCTGCATAGGAGAGTTCGTTTACGCTTCCTTCCCGTTTTCGCCGAAGAGCCCGGCGATCCCTTCCAAAAACCGCACCTCGTCCGCCGTGAAGCGGTCCCGCACGGGGCTGTCCACGTCGAGCACGGCGACGACCTTCCCCGCGCGGAAGACCGGCGCGACGACCTCGGAACGGCTCGCGCTGTCGCACGCGATGTGTCCCGGGAACGCGTGGACGTCCGGCACCCACTGGGTCTTCCCGGTCTCGAGCGCGGTGCCGCACACGCCCTTCCCGCGCGCGATGCGGATGCACGCGGGCTTTCCCTGAAACGGCCCGAGCAGCAGGCCGCCCGCCGCCGTCACGGTGTAGAACCCAGCCCAGTTGACGTCCGCGAGCGTCTCGAAGACGAGCGCGGAGAGGTTCGCCATGTTCGGCACGTCCTCGGGTTCCCCCTCGATGAGCGCCCGCGCCATGCGGAGCACCTCGTCATACTTTTCCATTTTATGCTCCCTTTCCCGGAGTTTCCGCCGTTTCCGTATGCTTTGCGGCCTGCGCCGCGACGCGCTCGATCAGCGCGTTCACGGCCTCGGGCGCGTCCGTGTTCGAATTGTGCCCCGCGCCGGGGATCCATTCCAGCGGGAGGCTGGTTTTCTTATGCCACGCCCGGGCGTACCGGATGCACGACCCCGCGTGGTCTTTTTTTCCGCAGATCAACAGCGCCGGGCAACGCAGGTCGGCGGGGATCCCCGCTTCGATGGCCTCGGCGAGGATGCGATAGCCGTGTCCGACGAGCCGCACATACCGCGTTTTGTCCCCGTCGTAGCAGAGCATCATCTCCCGCATGAGGCTTCGCCCGTAGGGCGTCGCCGCGACGCCGCTTGACCCGAGCCGCAGCAACGATTTCCACGGGAACGCCCGGTACACCGGCTCCATCCGCTTCAAGAGCCACAGCTCCGCCCCGGTCAGGTACGCGCGCTGCAGCGGGGCGGAATCCACGGAGACGAACCCCGCGAGCTTTTCCGGGAACCTTCCGGCATACGCCTGCCCGACGTACCCGCCCATCGACTGCCCGACGATGACCGGGCGCCGCAGCTCCTCCGCCGTCAGGATCCCGTCGAGCCAGACGGCCTTGTCGAGCAGGGAAAACGTCAGCGCGAACGGCGCGGACGACGCGTGCCCCGGCGCGTCCCAGACGAAGAGGTTATATTTCCCCGAAAAATACGGGAGCTGTTTTTCAAACAGGCGGTGATCCGCCGTGAGCCCCGGCAGGAACACGAGCGTGACGGGCGCGCCCGCCGTCTTTTCGACCCAGTAGTGGATCGGCCCGAGGGCAGTTTCGTAGACGTTCTCTTTCAGCATCATAAATGTCCCTGTTCACCTGTCCCGGAAAAGCCTCGCGTTGTCCTTGAAATACACGAGGCCGGAGGCGACCGCGAACACCGTCGCGACCGCGACGAGCGCTTCGCCGGCCCAGCCGAACACGGCGGAGAACGTCTCGAACGCGGGCAGCGTATACAGGCCCATGCGGTGCATCTCGAGCACCCACTGCATCGCGAAGATCACGCACACGGCGACGATCTCGGCGACAGTCTTCGCCTTGCCCCAGTTGTTCGCCGCGACGACCTCGCCGCTCTCCGCCGCGAGCTGCCGCACCGCCGTCACCGCGAACTCCCGCACGAGGATCAGCAGCACCAACACGACGTTCGCGAAGCCCAACTTCAAAAAGCACAGCAGCGCCGAAAGCACCATGATCTTGTCCGCGAGCGGGTCCATCAGCTTCCCGAAGTTCGTGACGAGCCCCGCCCGTCGCGCGATCTTCCCGTCGAGGTGGTCGGTGTACGACGCCGCGCCGAACAGCAGTCCCGCGATCAAAAAGTGGTGCGGCACAAAGTCCGCGAGCGCGAAAAACACAAAGAACGGCACCATCGCCACCCGCAGCACGGTCAGTTTGTTTGGCAGATTCATTCAGTCCCCCTCTTTCTCTTACTTTTCTTGGAAAGAAAAGTAAGCAAAAGAACTTTACGTCGCGTCGCGCGCGCTTGCGCGCGCTTACTGTTTCCGTGTCAACTTCCTCGCAACCCGCGCCAAAGGTGCTGTGCGGGACGTTGGCGTTCTCCTGTTCTCCGCAAGCTTGCGTAGGGCAAACGGCAAAAGTTTCGCCCGCCTTTTCAAAGGCGGCGGGGGTCGAGGGGGCAGCGCCCCTCGGCGCGGCTCGCAAGCCGCGAAACCTTTATACTCCGAAAGCGCAGGAGGGTAGCCGTAATCGTCCCCTGCGGGGACGATTACGCGTAGGGAACCCTCGCCGGGGGTTCCCTTTCGGGCGTCGGAGACGCCCGACGCAGGCAAAGCCTGTTTCGTCGCACCGCGCCCACGCACCAAAGCACAATCCGCTTTCTCCGCGCCGTAGGCAAAGCCCCCGTTGGAGCGGCGCACCAAATAACTTCACTCCGCTCCCGGTCGAGCCCGGATAAAGTCTTTCGGGCGCATTTCTTCAGAAAGGCGCAACCTTACAGGGTCGAGGGGCAGCGCCCCTCGCGCGATCTTAACGCCGCACGCCGAAAAGGTCGCCGTCGATCGCTTCCTCGATCTCGACCGGGACGAGCGCGCCGAACGCGGGGCGTTCCTCGGCGGTGAAGAAGATCTTCCCGTCCACATCCGGGGCCTCGGCGGCGCTGCGGCCGAACCAGCACTCGGCGTAGCGGTCGAATCCCTCGACAAGCACCTCAACGGTCTCGCCGACGCGCGCCTCGCCGAGGCGGTCGGCGATCTCCATCTGCGTTTCGGTAACGATCTCTGCGCGGCGGGCTTTCACGTCCTCCGGCACCTGATCGGGCAGCGCGGCGGCGGGCGTGCCCTCCTCCTGCGAATACGGGAAGCAGCCGAGCCGGTCAAACCCGATCTCGCGCACGAACTCGACCAGCTCTGCGAAATCCTCCTCGGTCTCGCCGGGGAAACCGGCGATCAGCGTGGTGCGCAGGACGACGCCCGACACCTTTTCGCGGATCTTTCGGAGCAGCGCGGTGAGGCTCTCGCGGTCGCCGCGCCGGTTCATTGCGCGCAGCACCTTGCCGGACGCATGCTGCAAAGGAAGGTCGATGTATTTGACGATCTTCTCCTCGCGCGCCATCACCTCGAGCAGTTCGTCGGTGATCGCATCGGGGTAGCAGTAGAGCACGCGCAGCCAGTGGAGCTTTTCGATCCTGCAAAGCTCGGTGAGCAGGGCGGCGAGCGAATATTTTCCGTAAAGATCGAGGCCATAGCGCGTCGTGTCCTGCGCGATGAGCGTCAACTCCTTCGCGCCGTTTTCCACGAGCGCCTTCGCCTCCGCGACGATGCTCTCCATCGGGCGGCTGCGGTAGCCCCCGCGGATCAGCGGGATGGCGCAGTAGGCGCAGCGGTTGTCGCAGCCCTCCGCGATCTTGAGGTACGCGAACCAGCTCGGCGTGGAGAGCTCGCGGCTCCCCTCCATCGGCAGCTTTTCCTTTTCCGGGAACGACTCCGCAAAGCCGCGCAGCACTTCCTCGACAAGGCCGGCGATCTCCCCGTTCGCGCCGATGCCGAACACGCCGTCCACCTCCGGCAGCTCCTTGTGGATCTCCTCCCTGTACCGCTCGGCGAGGCAGCCCGTCACGATGAGCTTCTTGATCCGCCCTTCCTTTTTCAGCGTCGCGAGCTCGAGGATCTCGTCGATGGATTCCTGCTTCGCGCTCTCGATGAACCCGCATGTGTTGACGATCGCCACGTCGGCGAGCGCCGCGTCGTCCGAGAGCTCGAACCCCGCTTCGCGCAGCTTCGCCATCAGCATCTCGCCGTCTACCTGATTCTTCGCACAGCCCAAAGAGACCATGCCCACTTTGATTGCCATATTCTATCCCTCTCTTTTTTTGCGTCGCGCCGGTCGTTCGCTCCGCTCACTTCGGAAGTGCTTATGGGAAACGTCCTCCCGCGCCGGAAGTCCTGTTTGTTTGGTAAGCCTGCTTCGGTTCTCCGCAAGTCCGCGTAGGGCGAACGAAACGGGCTTTGCCCGCGCGCGGCCGAAGGCTGTTTCGTCACGCCGGTCGGAGGCAAAGCCTCTTCCGTCGCGCCGGTCGTTCGCTCCGCGAACTTCGCCAGTGTGTTTGGAAATCGCTCTCCCGCGTCGGAAGTCCTGTTTGTTTGGTAAGCCTGCTTCGGTTTTCCGCAAGTCCGCGTAGGGCGAACGTCTCCGCACCGCATGTGCCGAAAGCGACTCTGCCGCCGTCCCAAAGACGTAGTACGGAAAAGGGGATTTCTTCGGCTTGACCTCGGATGTCGTTTTTTTCCGTGCGACGCTTCCCAAGAGCCGAGGCGGGGACATTTTCCGACCATTCTAACGCCGCGGCGCTGCGCCGCCCTCTTTCACTGGAGAAGCGCTGTGCGTTCACGCACGCGCGACCCTGCGTCGGAAGCGGCTCCGCCGCCGCCAAAGCCCTTGCCGCCAAAAACATTTATCTCCTCGCGGGTGAACCTGTTTCTGAAACACACCGAGGTTATCGCCGCGAACGCGGCGATGCGCGTCGCAAAGTCTTTTGGGCGCTTTTCTTCAGAAAAGCGCGACCTTCGCCCCTTGGCCCCTCGCGTTATTATAACATAAGGACGGCGGCTTTTCAATCGAAGGCCGCCGTTTTCCGCAAATTCTGAATTTTTTTACAGGAGGATGCGCCGCACCTCGCCGAGGGCGCGCACGGTGTGATCCGCGAAGGGGGACGTCTCGCCGCCGTTCGGCGCGAACCAGCAGGTGGTCATTCCAAAGCGCTTGCCGCCCTCGATGTCCGCCGAGAGGGAGTCCCCGAGGAAGAAGATCTCCGCGGGCGAAACGCCGGGCAGCGCGTCGAACACCGCGCGGAAAAACGCCGCACCCGGTTTTGCCGCGCCGATCGTCTCCGAAAAGAAGAATTTGGAAAGATACGGCAGCATCCCGGCTTTTTCGAGGCGCTTTCG
>CANRMW010000057.1 GCA_947631835.1 uncultured Clostridia bacterium
TTCTTTTGCCTACTTTTCTTCCAAGAAAAGTAACGCTGCGGGCAGAGCCCGTTTCGCTCGCTCTACGCAGGCTCGCGGAGAGCTGAAGCAGGCTCACCAAACAGCAGGGCTACCGGCGCGGGAGCAAAGCCCCCCGAAACCACAAACGAAGTGAGCGGAGCGAACGACCGGCGCGACGCAAAAGTTCTTTTGCCTACTTTTCTTTCAAGAAAAGTAGGGCGCGGGCGAGGCGCTTGATGCCCTCTTCGAGCTGGGCGTCCGTCGGGGTGGAGAAGTTGATGCGGAACGCGTCGCACGGCTCGGATTCGTCGGTGAGGAACGCCGTGCCCGGCACGATGCACACTTTTTGTTCGAGCGCGCGCTGGGTGTACGCGGCGAGATCCACGCCGGCGGGGAGATGGCACCACGCGAAGAGGCCGCCGTCAAACGGGTCCCATGTGACGCCCTTTGGCGCGAGGTATTGCTCCATCAGGTCGAGGAGGAGGCGCTGCTTCTTGGTGTAGATCTTCCGCAGGTTTTCGAGGTGGGCGTCGAAATCGACCTCGGTCATGAAGCGGTAGCACATCACCTGCGACCAGATGTTGGTGTGGACGTCCTGCCCCTGCTTGCAGACGGTCATCTTCTGGAGGATCTCCTTCGGGCCGACGGCGTAGCCGACGCGCATGCCCGGGGAGATGACCTTCGAGAACGTCCCGGCGTAGAGCACGATGCCGTCCTCGTCGAGGGACTTGATCGGCGGGATGTAATCGCCCTTGTAGCGCAGATCGCCGTAGGGGTTGTCCTCGAGGACGAGGACGCCGTACTGTTTGGCGAGCGCGTAGACCTTTTCCCGCTTCTCGCGGCTCATCGTGATGCCGGAGGGGTTCTGGAAATTCGGGATGGTGTAGAGGAATTTCGCTTTCTTTTCGGTCTTCAGCGCGTTTTCGAACGCTTCAATGTTCATGCCGTCCGGGTCCATCGGAACGCCGGCGAGCTTCGCCTTGTAGGAGCGGAAGTCGTTCAGCGAGCCGATGAAGCTCGGCGCTTCGCAAAGCACGGTGTCCCCCTCCTCGAGGATGGACTTCGTGAACAGGTCCATGACCTGCTGCGCGCCGCTCGTGATGAGGATGTCGTCAAAGTCCCGGCCGACGTTGTGCGTCTTCTTGAGATATTCGGTGAGGTGCGCGCGCAGCGGGCCGTAGCCCTCCGTCGTGCTGTACTGCAGCGCGAGGATCGGCTCGTCGCGCAGGAGCTTCGCGGAGATCTCCGCGAGCGCTTCGCTCGGGAACGCCTCCGGCGCGGGGTTGCCGGCGGAAAGCGAGATGTAGGCGGGGTCCGCCGCGTATTTGAAGATCTCCCGGATCGCCGAGGGTTTCAGCCCGACAACGCGTTCAGCAAATTTGTATTCCATAGTTTCTCCGACCTTTCGTATGTTTTCCTGATTCCTGCGATAAAATAACAAAAAAGCCCCGTCCCGCACAGGGACAGGGGCAAATCGCTCCTGCGGTACCACCCGGTTTGAAGGGCGAAAGCCCTCCCACTCATTGCGCGTTAACGCCGCCTACGTCAGGCGATTGTCCCGCCCGCCCTCCGGGATCCCATTCACCGTGCCGCGCGCGCCCTGTTCCACCGCCCAGAGCTCTCTGCGCCGCGCGAAGCGGCTACTTCTTTCCCGTCCCCGGTTTGCCTTTTGGCAGGCCGCCCGCCGAAACCCGCGAAGCGCCTGCGCTTTAACCATACTATTATACGGCAGAATCTCCCCATTGTCAAGCACGGATGTGCCGCAGGGAAAAGAGGGGGTGGACATTTCGGGGAAAGTCTGCTACAATAGAAAAATAGATGCGCGGGAAGGAGGCGGGCGGATGGCGAAAAAACGGGACGGCGGGGATCGGCCCGCCGAAAGAAAGCGGAAAAAGCGCAGGTTGAACCTGATCCCTTTTTTCACGGCCCTGCTGATCCTTTTCGCGGTGGGCGGCGTCGCGGCGCTTTTGCAGGCGTACAGCACCGCCGAGCGCGCGGACGGCTACGGCGCGGCCGGCCGCATCGTGGAGGAGCCGGAATACTTTACCACCATGCGTCCCGTGGCTACGGCGAACCCTTCCCTCGGGGCGGGCGTGCGCACGCCGGAGGAGTTCGAGGATTCGCTGGTCGTCGGGGACGAGCTGACGGCGCAGCTCGAGGATTATGTGGAGCGCACCGGACACGCGCTCTCGAACGCCGTCTTCCTGACGTGCAGCGGGTATTCGTGGGTGGACGTCAACGACGAGCCGAGCGGCGGGCCCCTTTCCCTGATCCTCGACAACCGCCAGGTCTCGCTGATCGAGGCGATCCTGCGCACCGGCGCGAAAAAGCTCTATATCCAGCTCGGGATGCACGACATCCGGGAATGGGACGAGTATTACGCGAAGGATTTCGCCCAGATCGTCCTCTCCTCGATCCTCACCTCCCAGCCGGATCTGCAGATCATCGTCATGCCGATCACGCCGCTGATCGGGACGATCGAATACGACGGGCTCTCGAACACCTCCATCGCGACGTACAATCTCTATCTGCGGGCCTTCTGCGACGGGAACCCGAACTGCACCTACCTCGACCTCGACCAGCTCTGCCCGGACGGTTCCCTGCCGATGGAATACTGCGCGGACCCGGAATCCACCTGCATCCTCTGGAACGATACCGCGTGCGCGCTCTGGGCCTCGGTGATCGACGGGAGCTACGCGGTGGAACACCCCGAAGAGTCGCCGGAGCCGGAAGAGGACGGCGGGGAGAACGCGCCCGCCAATCCCGGGGAAGAAGGCGGCGCGGGCCGCGGCGACGTGGCGGAGCCGCCGGAAAACAGCGGAGCATCCGCCGAAGAATAGCCGCATCTTGTGCCCTCACGCGCGCTTGCCGCTAAATCTTCCGATTTTTGAAGTTCCCGAAAATTTTTTGAAAAAAGGGCTTGCAAAGCGTCCCGGTTTGTGATATACTAATCAAGCCGTCGAGAGAGACGGATGTCGGAGAACCGACAAGCAGTTGGTGTTGATTACGACGAGGGTCCACCTGTTCCCATCCCGAACACAGAAGTTAAGCTCGTTCGTGCCGAAGATACTTGGCTGGCGACGGCCCGGGACAATAGGTAATGCCAACACAGGAGCCGCATGAAAATGCGGCTCCTTTTGCATTATCAGCTTTCGCGGCAAGCATCGAGCGAAGCGAGAAAGACAACTTGCGCGGTTCGCCGTTCCATAGCGTCCACAGGGAAAAGAAAATTGCCTATTTGCGGGCGGCGGGCGAGCGATGCAATTCAAAGTGTCTTCAGATGCGCGCCGGGAACAGGCCCTTTCAGGGCTTTCTCGAGCCGCCGGCTATGCCGGTGGTCCGGACCCGTTTCGGCGGAAAAACGGCTTTTTCAAGCCGGTATGCGGGACCCGCTTTCAAACCGGACGCGGGCAATCGCCCGAAACGCATCCGCAGGAAACGATCCCAAGGAGGCCGCCTTTGCCGGCGGCACGGCTTACCCAAAAAGGAGGAGGACCATGGCACCCATCCGGATGATCGCGTTCGATCTGGACGGCACGATGCTGCGAAGCGACAAAACCGTTTCCCCGCTCGCGCTGGAAGCGCTGCGCCTTGCGGGCGAGGCCGACGTGCTGCGCGTCGTCGCGACGGCGCGGCCCGTGCGCGCGGTGCGCGAATGGCTCCCGGCGCTCCCATTTGACGCGGGGATCTTCCACAACGGCGCGGTGATCCTTCTGCCGGACGGCACGCGGCGCGAGCTCGGCGTCGGGGACGCGGCGCCGCTCGTGCGCGCGTTTCTCCGCTTCGCGCCCGCCTGCCGGCTCGGGGTGGAATCCATGGACCGGCTCTTCGCGAACTTCGACGCAGGGGAGATCTGGCCGGGCATCGCCTTCACGCGCACGGCGGACTTCGCCGAGCTTCACGGGGATCCGGCGGAAAAGCTGCTCCTTGCGGAGCCGCCCGCCAAGCTCGAAGCGTTCCGCGCCCTGCTTCCGCCGGAGCTCTATCTGGAGATCTCCGAAGCGACGCTCGGCATGGTGCTGCGGCGCGGCGCGACGAAGGAGAACGCCCTGCGCCGGCTCGCCGAGGCCCTCGATCTCCCGCTCGCGGCTGCGGCATCGTTCGGCGACGACGTGAACGACATCGGGATGCTGCGCGCGGCGGGGATCGGCGTCGCCATGCAAAACGCGCCGGAGAACGTCCGCGCGGCGGCGGATGAGGTCTGCGCGTCAAACGACGAGGACGGTGCGGCGAGATGGATCCTCGCGCGTCTCGGCGGCCTTGACAAACCGGCCGGGCGCGGGGTATAATAATGGAAAAGATTTCATCAAACGGAGGTATTTGGTATGGCCACAGTTTTGGAAGCAATGGAACAGCGCGTTTCGACACGCGGCTACACGGCGGAAAAGCTGACCGCCGAGGAGCTGGATACGCTCCTCAAGGCGGGATTGCAGGCGCCGACGGCGGCGAACCGGCAGGAGATCCACATCACGGTGCTCAACGGCGACAACCCGATCCTCGCGGAGATCGAGGACGAGAAGAACGCGCTCGCGAACATCCAGAGCCCCGCGCACAATTTCTATTATGAAGCGCCGACCGTCATGATCCTCAGCGGCGACAAGGCGATGGCGTGGAGCGGCGTGGACGCGGGCATCGCGGTGCAGAACATCGCGCTCGCGGCGGAGGGCCTGGGCCTTGGCAGCGTCATCCTCGGCTGCATCAAGAACGCGCTGAACGGCGAGAAGTGCGCGTATTTTTCGAAGGCGCTCCGCCTCCCGGAGAATTACGGGTATCAGGTGGCGATCGCCGTGGGCCACAAAGCCGTGACCAAGACGCCGCACGAATACAGCATGGAAAAGAACGTGACGATCCTCTGAGTTCTACGCTCCTATGTGTTTATAATGTGCGAAGGACGGCTGTCCGCAGAAATGCAGACAGCCGTCCTCGCGTTTTATCTCATTCTTCGCCGAAACGCGAGGACGGCGAGCGCGAAGAGCGCGGCGCCATAGCCCAGCACCCAGAAAAGGTGCGCCGGGATCCGCGCAAACTGCCCCGCGACCGCCGCGCGCTGCAGCTCCACCGCGTGGAAAAAGGGCAGAGCTTCCGCCGCCCCGCGGAACCACCCGCCCACGAGGTCGAGGTCGAACCAGATTCCGGAGAGCCACGCGGCGAGGTTCGTCAGGAGCGCGCCGCAGACGCCGCCCACCTGCTTCACGGAGAGCAGACTGCCGCAGAGCAGGCCGAGCGAGAGAAACAGGAAAGCGGCGGGAAGCTGCAGGACGAGCGCCAAAAGCAGATTCGGCTGCACAGGCAGGCCGAGCGGCACGGCGGCCGCAAAGCAGAGCGCGGACTGACCGAGCGCCATCGGCAGGGCGGGCAGGAGATACCCGGCGATGAAATCCGCGGCGGTGAGCGGCGCGGTGCGCAGCCGCGCGAGGAAAGCGCTCTCCCGGTCCTTCGAGAGGAGCGTCGCGGAAAAGAGCGTCAGAAAGCTGAGCCCAAACACGGCGATCCCCGGCGCGAGCCGCCCGACGGCAAAGAGCTCGACCGGGACGTTCGCCTGGATCGCGGAGAGCAGCCAAAGCAGCGCCAGCGGGAACCCGAGCGCGAAAAACGAGGTCAGCGGGTCGCGGAGGATCTCCTTCGCGTTCCGCCCGGCAAAGGAAAGCATTTTCATCTCAGCACCCCTCCCGCACGAGACGCACGAACGCGTCCTCGAAGCGCTCCGCGCCGGTCTGCGCCTTGAGCGCTTCGGGCGTTCCAAGCGCCGCGAGCCGCCCGGCCTTCATCACGCCCACACGGTCCGCGAGCGCTTCCGCTTCTTCCAGATAATGCGTCGTGAGGATCACCGTGACGCTGCCTTTCAGCGCGCGGATCACGTCCCAGAGCGCGGCGCGCGCCACCACGTCGAGTCCGAGCGTCGGCTCGTCGAGGAACAGGATCTTCGGCGCGCCGACGAGCGCCATCGCAATGCTCAGGCGCCGCTGCCACCCGCCGGAGAGCTTTCCTGCCCGCCGCCGCTCGACTTCCCCGAGCCCGAGCCGCTGGGAGATCTCCGCCGCCCGCGCCCTGCCCGCCGCGCGGGAGAACCCGTGTACGCCGCAGAGCAGCTCGAGGTTTTCCCGGGCGGTGAGGTTCGGCGCGACTGCTGTTTCCTGCGGCGAAACGCCGAGGACCGCCCGCGCCGCTTTCGGCTCGCGCACGACGCTCCGCCCGAGCAGGAACGCGTCGCCCGAGGTGGGCCTCGTCAGCCCGCAGAGCATCCGGATCAGCGTTGTCTTGCCCGCGCCGTTCACCCCGAGCAGCGCGAACAGCTCGCCTTCCCCGACGGCGAGGTCCAGCCCATCGACCGCCGTCACGTCCTTAAACCGTTTTGTCAGCTTTTCCGTTCGGATGGCCTCCATCCCGCTCCCCCTTTTCCGCAAATCGGCGCCGCAGCCCGAAGAACAGGTCGCTGAGCGCATCGCTCACCGTTTCCTCGTCCCAGTCGAGGTAGCGCGTCGCAGTCATGACGGCGATCCCGTGGACGAAGACCCACATCTCGAGGTGGAACCGCGCGGCCTCCGCTTCGGAGATGCCGGTCGCGACGCGCAGCGCGTCGATCACCGGCTGCACCTCGTCGAAGCGCTGCGGCGGCTTTTCGCCGTCCCGCGCGCACATGAAGAGCAGCCGGAAAAGCTCTGGCTCCTCGCGCGCGAAGCGGATGTACGCCATGCCGCTCGCCTTGTAAGGCGGCCAGCGGCCGGCCTCCATGTCCTCCCGGAGGAAGCGCCGGAACAGGTCCCACGCGGCGGACCCCACCTCCCGCTGCACCTCGGCAAGGCTCGAAAACAGCGTGAAGATCGGCCGCGCCGACGCGCCGAGCCGTTCGCCGAGTGCCCTCGCCGTGACCGCGCCCGGGCCGGCCTCGCGCGTCATGTCGAGCGCCGCGCGGATGACCTCCTCGCGCGTGAATCTGCATTTTGGCGGCATACGCATCCCTCTTTCTAAAACATTCGTTGCGCAACATTTGTTTTAGTATAGCACTTTCACGGCAATTTGTCAACCCCTCGGGGGGATTTTTCTGGGGAGACGTTTTCCGCTCGATATAGATGGACGGAAAATAATTTGATAAATGTGATTAAAGAACGGTAGATTTCTTCACGATCCGGGTATATAATGATTCCATAAATTGTGGAGGGGATGTATCCATGTTTCTTTTTCAAATCAGCAGCTATGACGATCCTGCGCTGGACGGTGAGACCGAGGAGCTGCTCCGTCAGCGCTTAGAGACCCACAGCCGCCAAACTCTGCCCGGAATATGGAAAGCGACGGACAAGCTGAATGACTATGCCGAGCAAGGACCAGGGAGGAAGAAGCGGCAGGGACGGTACCGCATTTACGGTGTTGTTTTGCTCGTGTTGGGCGTGTTTGTTTTGGTTCCCGGTCTTGCGGAGCCGAGGGCGCCGATCCTCATTGCAGCCGGCATCGCTGCAATCTTCGCGGGCCTTCTGAACTTCCTTCTCGGCGGCAAAAGAAAAGCCGGCGGCGTTCCGACCTCCTGCAAAAATGAGGCGAAAAAGCTGCTTGCGGGACGGCGGGCCATAGACTGGCGCAAATCCGCGACAAAGATCGATTTTGACGAAACAGGCATAACCGTTACATCCGGCGAAAGCCAGGAAACGATCCCGTATGCGCAAATCGCGGAAGTGTTTGAATCGGAACATCTGTGGCTTCTCATGTATCACGATGAACGGGCGCTGCTCCTGCAAAAAAAGGATCTGGTTTCGGGGGACGCCGCTCGGTTCACTTCGTATATTCTTCAGAAAACCGCTTCTAAACTTTAGGAACATTCCACGGGAATTTGGAGAGGCGTCGTATGGGTTATATTCATGCGGATATGGTAGATCATTCCGTTTCATCCGAATGGTGGGAGGAACTGATCCGTCATTTTGCCGATGTGGGCGACGAAATGGAGATTCGCTGCTGGAAAGAAGAAACGGTTGAAATCAGTCGGGCGTCTATGTACGGCGCGCCTTCGGAAGAGGGGTACGAGGTTTCCGTCAAAGGGACGGTCACCCCCCAGCTGCTTGCGGAACTGTTGGCCGAGGACCCTGCGGATAAAGACATATACAATAAAATGACGAAGTACTTTACGATCATGGTCTACCACAAATCATGTATCTTCAGCAGCGAACATTACGGCACGGAAATATATCTAAGCGGAACCGATGACGATATTTCCTTCATTTCAAAAGTGCTGGAGCCATACGGGGATTGTTTCAGCGTTGGCATTGGCGAATAGTTTGTCAGGGTGCTGCGAACTGTATAAGAGATGCAAGGACTTTATCTCAAATGCCGCGCCTTTCGGTTTTTCCGTGATGGATGAAACTTATGGAGGATATAACACAGCAAAATACAGCGGGTATCTCAATCCAGCCGTGGACTTCAAGAGTCTTTTTGATATGTAATATGAAGCAGAGACGGCGTTTGTGGGAAGCAAAACATTTTCCGTTTGTAGAGACGCTGCACCCCTCGGAACAGGCATCCGATTCCCTGCTTTTCAAGAACAAAGACCGCTGACACGCCGGCTCGCCGATGTGTCAACGGTCTCTTTCTGTTTTACAATCGCCCGCACCGCGTTTGGCGGAAATTATCCCGCCTTTTCTTCGCCTGTCTCCATGTTCTCGCGCGCGACGGCGAGCATCAGCTTGATGCGGTTCTCCTGGTTGACCTGCGTCGCGCCGGGGTCGTAGTCGATCGGGACGATGTTCGAGCGCGGGTAGAGGTTCTTGAGGTTGCGGATCATGCCCTTGCCGACGATGTGGTTCGGCAGGCAGCCAAACGGCTGCGCGCAGATAATGTTCGGGTAGCCGTTCTCGATGAGCTCCATCATCTCGGCGGTGAGCAGCCAGCCCTCGCCCATCTTGCAGCCGTAGCCGATGACGCCGCGGATGAGCTGCTTGAGGTGCGCGTAGGACGACGGCACGGTGAACCGGTTCGTGACGGTGTTGCCGTGCTCGACGGCGCGCAGGATGTGCCGCTCGATGCCGACGAGGTAATCGAACAACACCTGCACCACCTTGAATTTCGCCGGGTTGCCGCCGTAGAGCTTGATGTCCTCGAGGCGGTTGTCCACTTTGAAAAGCATGAACCCGATGAGCCCGGGCACCATCGTCTCGCAGCCCTGCCGGAACAGGAACTCCTCGAGGTCGTTGTTGCCGATGGGCGAATATTTCACATAGATCTCCCCGACGACGCCGACGCGGACCTTTTTCTCCCCGGTGACGGGAACGCGCGCGAAATCCTCGGCGATCTCGAAGCTGTACGTTTCGATCTCCTTCGCGGAATAGCCGCGCCCCTCCCCGAACATCGCGGTGAGCTTTTCGATCCACCGATCGACGACCTCGCGGCTCGCGCCCTCGCGCGTTTCATACGGGCGGGTCTGGTTGTGCAGCAGCATCAAAAGGTCGCCGTAGGCGAGCACGCCGAGCGCCTTGCGCAAAAGCGGCAGCGTCAGCTTGAAGCCGCTGTTCTTCTCCAGCCCGGACATATTGAGCGAGATCACCGGGATGTGCGAGAGCCCGTCCTTTTCGAGCGCCTTGCGCAGCAGGTGGATGTAGTTCGAGGCGCGGCAGCCGCCGCCCGTCTGCGTGATGATGAGCGCCGTCTTGTTGAGGTCGTATTTCCCGCTGTGCAGCGCGTCCATCATCTGCCCGATCGTGAGCAGCGCCGGGTAGCAGGTGTCGTTGTGGACGTATTTCAGCCCCTCGTCCACGATCCGCCGGCCGCGCGTCTGGAGGATCTCCACATGGTAGCCCTCGGCGTGAAAGAGGTTCTCAAAGAGCTTGAAGTGGATCGGCAGCATATTGGGCGCGAGGATCGTGTAATCCTTTTTCATTTCCTTTGTAAATTCCACATGATCCATTTTCCTTCCCTGCCTTTTCAATAATATCAGTGGAGACCGAGCGCCGCGAACAGCGACCGCAGGCGGATGCGCACCGCGCCGAGGTTCGTGATCTCATCGATCTTGAGCTGGGTGTAGATCTTGCCGCCCGCGTGGAGGATCGCCCGGACCTCGTCGGTCGTGATCGCATCGACGCCGCAGCCGAACGACACGAGCTGGATGAGATTGAGGTCGTTGCGGTTCGCGTCCGCGACGTACTTCGCGGCGGCGTAGAGCCGCGCGTGGTACGTCCACTGGTTCAGGACCTTCGTGCGCACGCGCCCCGCCTTTTCCGCGACGGCGTCTTCCGTGACGACGACCGCGCCGCACTCGCAGATCAGGCTGTCGATGCCGTGGCTGATCTCCGGGTCGATGTGGTACGGCCGCCCCGCGAGGATCACGATGGGCTTGTGCTTTTCCTCGGCGATGGCCATGAACTTCTCGCCGAGCGCGCGCAGCGCGTGCATATAGAGATCGTATTCCTTGTAGGCGGCCTCGGCCGCGCGCTTCACGTCCTTTTCCGTGTACGCGCCCGCGAGGTGCCGCCGCAGGACCTGATACATCCGGCCGGGGAAGTCGCGCCGCCGGTGCGGGCCGACGTATTCCCCGATGAAGACGGTGTCCTTCAGCGCGAGGATATTCGAGGAGATGACCTCCGGGTAATACGCGACGACCGGGCAGTTGTAGTGGTTGTCGGAAATGCCCTCGTCGAAGTTATAGGACATGCACGGGTAGAA
>CANRMW010000058.1 GCA_947631835.1 uncultured Clostridia bacterium
CGGTGATCCCGATGCAGTACGCCGCAAGGCTCCCCACGCCGGAACCGCGCCCCGGCCCCACCGGGATCCCCCTGCTCTTCGCCTCCCGGATAAAATCCCAGACGATCAGGTAATAGTTGGTGTACCCCATCGAAGTGATGGTCTCGAACTCATACTCCAGCCGGTCTATGATGTTTTGATCGGGATGCTCGCCGTAGTGCCGGTGCAGCCCCTCGTAGCAGAGCTTTCTCAGATAGTCCTTCGTGTCGCCGCCGTCGGGCGCCTCAAAGCGCGGGAGTTTCGTCTTTCCAAACTCAAATTCGACGCTGCATCGGTCGGCGATCTTCTGCGTGTTGTCGGCCGCCTCTGGGCAGTCCGGGAACAGCGCGCGCATCGCTTTTTACATAGAACTCCTCGGAGCCAAATTCCAGCACATTCTCGTCGGCCACCGTGGTGTTGGTCTGGATGCAGATCAGCACCCGGTGCATCTCGGCGTCCTCTTTTTGGATGTAGTGGCAGTCGTTCGTCACGACGAGCGGGATGCCCGTTTCTTTCGAGAGGCGGATGATCTGCGGGTTCACGAGCGCCTGTTCGCGCAGATGGTGGTCCTGCAGCTCGAGATAGAAATTCTCCTCCCCGAAGATCTCCCGGTACCGCAGCGCGGTCTCCTTCGCGCCCTCGAAGTCCCCGGCGGAAAGCGCGCGCGGGATCTCCCCGGCAAGGCACGCGGAAAGCGCGATCAGCCCCTCGCTGTGCGCCTTGAGAAGCTCAATATCGGCACGCGGCTTCGAATAAAACCCCTCGGTCCACGCCTTGGAAACGATCGCCACGAGGTTTCGGTAGCCGATCTCGTTTTTGCAGAGCAGGACCAGGTGATAGCTCCCGTTGTCGAGGCCGTGGACCTTGTCCTTCCGGCCCCTTCGCGCGACATAGATCTCGCAGCCGATGATGGGCTTAATCCCTCTCTCCTTCGCGGCCTTATAAAAATCCACCACGCCGTACATCACGCCGTGGTCCGTGATCGCAACGCTCGTCTGGCCGAGCGCCTTCGCTCTGTCGAGAAGCTGCTCGATGCGGCACGCGCCGTCGAGCAGACTGTATTCCGTATGAACATGCAGATGTGCAAACGCCATGCCGCGCCTCCTTTCCCTGTCTTACGGGATCCGAAGCCGGACCCCGTGCTCGGTCGTATAGTATTCCTTCCGGTTCCCCCATTTGGTGTCGATCACAAGGTAATACAGCCCGGGCTCCTCGGGGAGCCGGAACTGCTCCGTGCGGAAAACGAGCTCCTCGAACGACTCGTCGTAAAACGTATAGTACATGGAATCCAGCGGGTCCTCGGAGGTGGTCAGGGAGACCGTGCCGTCGAGCGTGAGCAGCGGGAACCGCTCTCCGTCGGTCTCAGGGTCCAAAGACGGCGCTTCCGTGCCGTCGGGCGTATGGGTGACGCGCCGCAGCGCCTCCACCCGCTGTTCGGCCCCCGGTCTTCCCGTGAGGACCGTCACATTGCCCGGCGAGACATTCCATCCCTGCCACAGCCGGTTCAGCAGCGCGCCGAGGAGGAACAGCACTGCGAGGAACCCCGCAAGGATCAAAAAGTCCACCGGCCGCCACTGTATCTTTTTCCGTTCCGCTCTCATGGTTTTTCTCCTGTTTCGGGCAGGTTCCCGGCAAACTCCAAAATCCTCCGGATGCGGTGGTTCACGCCGGACCGGCTGATGGAAAGCCGCTCGCTCATCTCCCGCAGGGACATTTCCGGATTCTCCAAACGAAGCGCCGCCGTTTCCCGCAGGTCCTCGGGCAGCGCGCCGATCCCCACCGTGTCATAGATCCGCGCGATGGCGGCAAGCTGCTTGGAAGAGGCGGAGTAGGTCTTATCGAGATTCGCGGTCTCGAAATTCGAGACCCGGTTCAGGTTGTTGTAGGTCTCCTTGTACATCTTGATCTGCATGGCGGTCATCGCCGCGTTCACCGCGCCGATGTAGGTCAGCAGATCCTCGACCGCCGCGCTTTCCTTGAGATACACGACGGACCCGCTGCCCCGCTTCGCGACGGAGGGCGAAACGGAAAGCGCCGGGAGCGAGGTAAGCAGGGCCGCGAGGTCTTCCGCCAGCGCGCCGTGCGGCGTCGTAAATTCCAGCCGGTAACCCTTGTTCGGGTCTGTCACCGTCCCGCAGATCAGAAAAACGCCGCGCAGAAAGGAGGCGGGGCAGCATTCGTTCCTCAGGTTTTCCCGGCGCAGACGCAGCACCGTTTCCATTTCGTCGTGCCCGAACGCGCCGAGCATCGCGCGCCGCGCGTCCTCGCCCGGCACCGTGATCGTGTACGAGCTGTCCGAGCGCCGGCCAAGGCGCGTGCGCACCTCGGCATAGACGCCGCCGCTCACCGCGGCAGCCTGCGCCAAACGGCGCGCCACGGCCCCGTTTTCGCACACCGTCTGCGCTTCGAGCGGAGAAAAGCACCGGGAAAAAAGCAGAAGCCCGTAATGCTCCGCCCTGATGCAGCAGGGCTTTCGGTTCTCGATTTTCAGCAGCTCCCGTTTGCATTCCGAAGCGAACGACACGGCGCTCCCCCCTTTCGCGCGAGCGAAGTTATCTGTCGATATCCCTGTGCGTCACGCTCGCGTGGATCCCTTTTTCATTCAGATGTTCAAACATGTACTGCGCCAGCGTAACGGACCGGTGATGGCCGCCGGTACACCCCACGGCGATCACGAGCTGGCTCTTTCCCTCCTGCACATAGAGCGGGAGCATATAGTCGATCATGTCCGTGAACCGCCCGAGGAACCCCTTCGTCTCCGGGCACGAAAGGACGTAATCCCGCACCGGCGCGTCGAGGCCGCGCAGGTTGCGCAGCTCCGGCACATAAAAGGGATTCGGCAGGCAGCGCACGTCAAAGACAAGGTCCGCCTCGAGCGGCAGGCCGTGCTTAAATCCGAAGCTCATGCAGTGCACCGCGATGGAATCGCTCTCCCGGCGCAGGAACAGGTCCGCCACGCGTCCCTTCAAGCTGGCGACCGGGATGCGCGTCGTATCCACCGAATAATCCGCGATCTCCTTGATCGGCCGCAGCATCTTCCGCTCCAAACGCACCGCCTGCTCGAGGGAACCCTTCGTCATCTCCGCAAGCGGATGCTTCCGCCGCGTCTCCTGGAAACGGTTCACGAGCACCGCGTCCGAGGAATCGAGGAACAGGAGCTTCAACTGCTTTCCCTGCTCCTTCAGGTGTTTCACCGTGGGCAGGAACGTTTCAAACATCTCCCCCACCCGCGCGTCCGTGACGACGGCCGCCCGGCGGTGGATCTCGCTCTGCTCGCAAAGGTCGTAGAAAACCGGGATCAGAGACGGCGGCAGGCCGTCCACACAGAAAAACCCGATGTCCTCCAGCGCGTGCAGCGCCGTCGTTTTCCCGGCCCCGGAAAGGCCGGTCAAGATCACAAATTCCATCATACAAACTCCCTCTCGCCAAACGTTCCCTTAAACGCCCGGCTTTTCCCAAAGACGCGCCCTCTGCAGCTCCGGCTCCAGCAGCACGCCCTTTTCCCGCAGAACGGTCTCCCGAATGCGCCCGATCAGCCGCTCCACGTCCTCACAGGTCGCGCCGCCCCGGTTTACGATGAACCCGGCGTGCTTTTCACTGACCTCGGCGCCGCCGACCGCGAGCCCCTTGAGGCCGCACGCTTCGATGAGCGCCCCGGCGAAATATCCTTCCGGCCGCTTGAACACGCTCCCGGCGCTCGGCATCTCCAAAGGCTGCTTCTCCTTCCGCCGCGCCATATACGTCTCCATGGCGTTCCCGATCTGTTCCGGTTCACCCGGGGAAAGACGCAGCTCCGCGCCGAGGATCACCGCGCCGCGCCCCATAAACGCGCTGTGCCGGTAAGAAAATTCGCACGCCTGCAAGCCGTATTCCCGGACCGCGCCGTCTTCCAGCGTAAAGACGCGCTCGACCGCGTCCCGCATCTCCCCGCCATAAGCGCCGGCGTTCATGAAGAGCGCCCCACCGAGGCTCCCGGGGATGCCGTAGGCAAACTCCAGCCCGCTCAGGCCAAGCTCTTTTGCGAGCAGACAGACTGCGGAAAGCGGCGCGCCCGCCCCCGCGAGCAGACGTCCCTTCTCCCCCGCCCGCGCCAGCCGGAACTGCCCTTCCAGTTTCACGACGGCGCCGCGAAGCCCTTCGTCCGGGACCAGGAGATTCGACCCGTTCCCGAGCACAAAGTACGGGACCTCCTCCGCCTCGAGCGCTCTGAGCGCCGCGCGCAGCGTCTCCACGTCTCCGACGCGCAGAAAACGGTCCGCAGGTCCGCCGATCCGAAACGTGGTGTGCGCGGACATGGGTTCGTCCCGCGTGAACGGGACGCCCGCCGCGCGGAAAGCCGCGTCCAGCGCGGCGTACTCACGCATGCTCCAGACCCCGCAGTATCTCCTCCGCGTTCTCCCGGTTCCGCAGGAAATTCGTGTGCCGCCGCACATACTGCAGCACGCGGCCGCGGTTCGCGTTGAGGATCAGCTCCTCCGGGAAGCCGATCTCGCAAAGCATCTCGAGCGCCTTCCCGTGGTTTGCCACCTGCGTCTCGTTGTGCGCGTCGCTGCTCACGACGATCGGCACCCCGTACTTTTTGCAGGTGAGCGCGATCGTCCGGCAGTTCTCGATGCTCGACCTGCGCACCGCGAACGAGTGGTCGTTGATCTCCACCAGCTTGTGGCAGCGGCCGAACTCCGGGATCACCGTTTCGTAATCGTAGCGGAATTTCGGACTCCCGCTGTGGCCGATGACATTCACGACGGGATCGTGCGCCACATGCATCCAAAGCGCCGTGCAGCGCTCGACCGTCGGATCTTCTAGGCCCGGCAGTCCGAGGTCGTGGATGGACGCGACGACCCAGTCCATGCGGCCCCGTTCGTTGTCGTCGATGTCGAGCGTGCCTTTCAGGTCGAGGACGTTCGTCTCCATGCCCGCAAGCAGCAGGATGCCCCGGTACAGCGCCGGCATCTCATGCAGCGAGGAAAAGTACCACGGTCCCGGCGCGCCGGGCATCGTTCTCGCGTGATCGGTGATCGCAATGGCAAACATGCCTTTTTCCCGCGCGGATTCCGCCATCTCCCGGATCGTGGAATACGCGTGGGTCGATGCCAGGGTGTGCGTGTGCAGATCGGCTACCGTTTTCAGCAAAACCTGTCCCTCCTCAAATGTCGAGGTCGCGGCGGATCTCCTCGCCGGGCATCATCGAAGGATCCATCCCGAGCGCGGAGAGCAGCTCCTGCGCCGCGTTATAGCCCATTTTCTTCTGGCGGTTGTTCATCGCCGCCACCTCGATGATGATCGCGAGGTTTCTGCCGGGCTTCACGGGAATCGTCATCACGGGCACCTTGATCCCGAGGATCTCGGCGAACTCGCTGTCGAGGCCCATCCGGTCGTAGACCTTCGCCGGGTCCCACAGCTCCAAATTGATGCACATATCGATCTTTTCCTGCAGCTTCACCGCGCCCATGCCGAAGATCCGGCGCGCGTTGATGATGCCGATGCCCCTCAGCTCGATGAAGTGCCGGATGTTGTCCGGCGACTGCCCCACGAGCGCTTTGCTGGAAACGCGGCGGATCTCCACCGCGTCGTCGGCGATCAGGCGGTGGCCGCGCTTGATGAGCTCGATCGCCGTCTCGCTTTTGCCGACGCCGCTGTCGCCGACGAGCAGGATGCCTTCGCCGTAGACCTCGACCAAAACGCCGTGGCGCGTGATGCGCGGCGCGAGCTCCACGTTGAGAAAGGCGATCAGAGAAGCCAGCACGCTGGAGGTCGATTCCTGCGTGCGGAAAAGCGGCACGTCGAAGCGCTCGCAGAGGGAGACAAATTCATCCCCCGGCTTGATCCCGCGCGCGAGGATGATGGCGGGCGGCTGCTGGGCGAGATAGCTCTCAAGGCGCGTGTTGCGGTGCGCCGGGTGCCACGAATGGATCATGGACATCTCCGTGCGCCCCATGACGGCGATGCGCTTCGCGTCAAAATATTCCTGGTACCCCGCGAGCTCGATGGCCGGACGGACCACATCGCGGGACTGGATGAGAATGTCGTCCGCGCTCTTTCCGAGATACAGCGTCTCGAGCTGCAGCTCATGGATCACGCGGGACAGCGGGATCGTATAAACTTCGGGCATATATGGACCGTCCTTTCCGGCACAGGCCGGGGATTTCCGGAAATCCTTCCCAAACGGGGCGCGCCGCCCGCGCGGGACCGGCATTCCCGGTGTATTCTCTTCCATTATAGCCGATTCTCCCGGAAAAATCAACTGGGAAGCGGCCGCCCGAAGGGAAAGCCGCAAAAGAAATGAAAAAAATAAAAAAAGTCTTTTATTCCCTCTGAAATCGTGCTATAATACCTCTATAACATCCGTCAGTTGTTTTTTGGAACAGGAGGAAGCCGATAATGAAACGGTTTGGAAAAATTTGCATGCGCCGCTTGGCCCCAGTGTTTTTTGTGATCCTGCTTCTTTTGAGCCTTTCCGGGTGCGGCAAGTCCGGGTCCGATTCCTCGAACACGAGCACGAGCCCCTCCTCGGAGCCCACTGCGTCCCCCACGGCGGAGCCCACCGCGACCCCGGTCCCGCAGAAGATCGTCACCATCGCGACGGTCACCGACATAGAAGGCCCGCTCAACATCCGCGACAGGCCCTCCACGGAGGACTCGGAGGTCATCGGGCAGGCGAAGGCGGGAGACCGGTTCGAGGTCTCCATGGCATACTGCGACGAGAGTCGCGCATGGCACGAAATCTTCTATGAGGACGCGGAAGGCGGCAAGGCTTACGTCTCCTCGGAGTTCACGGAGATCGCGCAGGGCACGCTGGAAGACGGCCCCGTGACGGCGGAGCCGACAAAGGCCCCCACGAAGGACAACCCGATCATCGTGAACGGCAGCGGGCGCCCCGACGCCTCTGCTTCCCCGGAGGATCCGGAAGACCCGATGGACGCGCTGCGCGCCGAGGAAGACCCCGCAAAGCGATGATGAAGAGAGAAAAGCGCTCGAAGAGAAACGTCCTCGTCATCGGCTGCGGTCTTCTGGGCAGGAAGATCGCCCGGGAATTTGTGGCGAGAGATTACGAGGTCTCCGTGCTGGACGACAGCGAGGAAGCGCTCGAGCAGCTTGCAAACGACCCCGGCGTCGTGACGCTGCGCGGTTTCCCGATGGACCTTTCCGCTCTGCGCGCCGCGGGGATTGAAAGCTGCGGCACGGTCGCGGTGGTCACCTCGAACGACAACCTCAATATCACGGTCGCGCAGATCGTCCGGGATTACTTCGGCATTCAGAACGTGGTCGCCCGCGTCTCGGACCCGGCGCGGGAATCGGTGTTCGACGGTCTCGGGCTGAGGACCGTCTGCCCCACGAATCTCGCGGCCGATACGATCCTCGGCGCGCTGACCGGAAGCTCGCCCGTCGGCGGCGTGTCGGTCGGCAAACATACCGTCTCGTTCTCGCTCCGCCCCGTCTCGGAGCCGCCCGGCGTGACGCTGATCTCCGTCCGTTCGGAGCCGGACGAAAAGGTCTTCGGCGTGCTCCACACGGACGGCGAGCTGGAACTGAGCGTCACCGGCCACGAGCTTTTGAAAGCGGGGGACCGCGTGATCTTCGCAAAACAGATCGACTGAACCGCGCCCATGGGAGACCGTGTTTTCCATGGGCCTTTTAGGGGGAACCTATGAACATCGTGATTATGGGCGGCGGCAAGATCGGGCAGAACCTCGCCCGCCGCCTTTTGGACAGCCGGAACCGCGTAGAGATGATCGAGCGCGACCGCAGCCGCTGCACCGAGCTCGCCAACGTGCTGGACATCGAAGTCATTTGCGGGGACGGCACGGAGATCGAGGTGCTCGAGCGGGCGGGCATCCGCGACGCGGACATTTTCATTGCGATCACGGATACCGACGCGGACAACCTTGTCGCGGCACAGCTCGCCAAAAAATATTTTGGGACGAAAAAAGTCCTCGCGCGCGCGAACGACCCGCGCAATGTGGAGACCATGCGCATCCTCGGCGTGGACCACGCGGTCAGCTCCACGGAGGTGCTCGCGAATCTCATCGAGCAGGAGGCGCGCCCCACGGACGTGCAGCTTCTCGCGTCCCTCAACAAGGGCCGCGCGCAGATCAGCTCGTTCATCCTCCCGCAGGACTCCGCGCTGCACGGCAGGAGCCTGAACGATCTCTCCGAGTCCATCCCGCGCGGCGCGCTTCTGGTCTCGGTGGTCCGGGCGGAAAAGCTCATCATCCCGCGCGGCAGCACCGTGCTCCAGCGCGGCGACGAGGTCATCGCCGTCTCAGAAGAGGGCGCGAAGCGCGCGCTCTACCGGCTGATGTCCCAGACGGAATAAGCCCTTGCAAATACGGTCAAAAAGCGCCTTCCGTTCGCCGGAAAGCGCTTTTTGGTTTCTGTCTTTCAGATCACTGCTGTTCCCACCAGTGCTGGAGCTCGCGGTAATAATCCTGCAAAATAAAGAACGCGGGCTTTTTATAGCGCTTGTCCGGAGAGAGCAGGCCCTTCCGGTTGTAATAGCCCTGGATCGCGCTCGTCCTGCGCGGGCAGCGGAAATCGTAGAGGATCCACGGAGTCATCCCTTTGACGTATTCGATCCCCCTGAGCGTCTCCACCTGCTTTTCGAAAACATACGCCTGGCATTCCTCCGTGCCCTTGTCGTGGACAGTCCCATGGTGGCCGGGCATCGCATCCGCGCCAAATTCCGTCACGATGACCGGCTTGTCCGGGCTGCTGTTTTCGAAAAGACGCGGCAGCAGGGAGAAGTCCGGCACATACCAGCCGAAATACTCATTGATCCCGATCACGTCCAGTTCCGCGGCGAGGCGGTCCGCGATCGCCATCTCCTGAAAGCTCACGAGGCAGGCCGCCGAGACGAGCCGCGTGTCGTCTGTGGCATGGGCGCGCCGCGCGAGCCGCGTCATGAACGCGAGGCGCGCGTCGGAGTCGGCGTTCTCGTTGCCGACCGACCATATTATCACGCTGGCGCGGTTCCAGTCCCGCGCGATCATCTCGAGAAGCTGGTTCTCCGCGTCGCGGTACGTTTCCTCTCTGGCGAACCGGATCGCCCAGTACACCGGGATCTCCTCCCAGAGCAGGATCCCCTCACGGTCCGCGAGCTGCGCCATTTTTTCGTCGTGCGGGTAATGCGCGACCCGCATGAAATTGCAGCCCAGCTCCTTCGCAAGGCGAATGTTTTCCATCCGCTCCTCATCGGAGAGCGCCTTTCCGCCCCGCACGCTCTCCTCATGGCAGCTGATCCCGCGCAGGAACACCGGCTTTCCGTTCAGAAGGATATCCCTTCCCCGCACGCGGACCTCCCGAAAGCCCACGGAGTCCTGCACACTGTCCTCTCCGACGGCAAGCCGCACATCATAGAGCTTCGGATGCTCGGGGCTCCAAAGCTCCGGGGCCGCCGCAAAAACGGTCTCCCCCATGCCGTCCGTGAGCGAAAACGTCTCCCGTATGCCCAGCTCCGGGACGGTGAGCACCGCTTCGGCAGCGCGCGGCTCGGAGATCTGCGCCCGCACGCGGATCTTCCCGAACATCCCGTCCGGGACGAGCGCGATCTGAAACCGCCGGATGAATACCTCCGGGACACGGATCAGCTCGATGTCGCGGTACACGCCGCCGTAATTGAACCAATCGGTGTTCTCCGTGGGGACCTGCTCCGGCCGGCGCGTGCTGTCCGCTTGGATCAGGATCCTGTTTTCCGCCTCCAGCGCATCCGTCACCTCGAAATACGCCGGCGTCGAGCCGCCCCGGTGCATCCCGAGATACTTTTTGTTGAGAAACACGCGACAGATATAGTTCGCCGCGCCGATCTTCAGAAAGACCCGCTCGCGTTTCTCCGCAGCGTATCGGAACGTCCGCGCAAAGACCATGCTGCCCTCATAGAGGGAAAACGCCTCGGACTGCGTGTTCCAGCAGCAGGGCAGGTCCATCACGGGCCACTCGTCGAAGGAATAGTCCACCGGGACCGTGTTTCCCTTCGCGTCGAAGCGGCGCTCCTCAAACCAGTGCTGCCGGATGCAGGTGTCGTACTGATCGACCGCAAAATGCCACCGGCCGTTCAGCGATTCCTTCTTTCTTCCCCGGTCAAAAAGCATGTCCCGCACGGTCGCCTGAAGCCCCTCGTATTCCCCGAGGTAATCCTCCAGATTGATGTCCGAGACGTTCTTCTGCTGATATTCCTTCACAGCCGTTCCCTCCTTTGGTAACTTGTACCTTAAAGAACAATTTTATCGTATCACGGCTTGACATCCTTGTCAATACGCTTTGTCCTTTCGGGAGTTTTCTCCCCTTTTCAGCGGTGTTGCAAATCCGGCGCTTCCGTGCTATAATGGGCTCGAAGGGCGGCTGCATTGTGCAAACCGATAAGAGAGACAAGGTCCGCATCCTCCGTCCGCCTTTCGGTCTGACTTTGGAACGAGCCGCCGATGCTGCGGGCTGTGAAAAACGCTTCGATGCTCCGCCATACAGCGAAACCGAAGAAAACAAGCGTAACACGTTCGACCTGCCGGACGCTG
>CANRMW010000059.1 GCA_947631835.1 uncultured Clostridia bacterium
TGACCGCGCTCTCTCCGCCGAGGCCGCTCTCCACCACGTCCGGGTAGATCGTCCCCTGCGCAAGGAACTCCACCTCTCCGATCTTATTGGCTTCCTCCTCGAACACGCGGATGAACTCCTCGCCGATGATCTTCCGCTTTTTCTCCGGGTCCGTGACGCCCGCGAGCTTCTCATAAAAGCGCTGCGCCGCGTCCACGCAGACGAAGTTCAGCTCGAACGGGCCGTTCTCCCCGAACACCGCGCAGACCTCCTCGCGCTCGTTTTTGCGCATCAGGCCGTGGTCCACAAAGACACAGGTCAACTGCTTGCCGACGGCCTTCGAGAGCATCGCCGCCGCGACGGAGGAATCCACGCCGCCGGAAAGCCCGCAGAGCACCCGGCCCGTGCCGATCTTCTCCCGCAGCGCCGTGATGGACGACTCTACAAAGGACTCCATCTTCCAGTCGCCCCGGCAGCCGCAGACATTATAAACAAAGTTCCGCAGCATCTCGGTCCCCTGTTCCGTGTGGAGCACCTCCGCGTGGAACTGGATCGCGTAGAGCTTCTTTTCCGGACACTCCATCGCGGCGAACGGGCAGTTCGCCGTGTGCGCCGAAGCGGTGAACCCTTCGGGCAGTTTCGTGATGTAATCGTTATGGCTCATCCAGCAGACGGTCTGCGCTTTGATGCCGGAAAACAGCTTCGAACCTGTATCGACAGAAACGAACGTCTTGCCGTACTCGCGCTCCCCCGCCGCCTCGACCTTTCCGCCGGGCAGATGCGCCATGAGCTGCCCGCCGTAGCAGATGCCAAGCACAGGGACCCCGAGCGCAAAGATGCCGGGATCGATCGACGGCGCGCCCTCGGCGTAGACACTGTTCGGCCCGCCGGTCAGGATGATGCCCGCCGGCGCCGCTTCGCGCACGGCGTCCAGCCCCTTCCGGTAGGAAAGGATCTCGCTGTACACGCCGCTTTCGCGGACGCGCCGCGCGATCAGTTGGTTATACTGCCCGCCGAAGTCCACGACAAGGATCTTTTCTTTCTGTGTCTGTTCCATAGCGTTCCCTTTCCGGAAAATTATTCGACCGTCACGGATTTCGCGAGATTCCTCGGTTTATCGATGTCGCATCCCTTCAAAGACGCCACATAATAGGCGAAAAGCTGCATCGGGATGATCGATAGCGACGGCAGGAAGCAGGTCTCCGTTTTCGGGATGGAGAAGACCATGTCCGCCTCCGACTCCAGCGCCTCCGCTTTGTCCTCCGTCGTGATGCCCAGCACGACCGCGCCGCGCGCCTTGACCTCCCGGATGTTCGACATCATTTTGTCAAAGAGACCGGCGTGCGTCGCGAGCGTCACGACGAGCGTCCCGTCCTCGATCAGGGAGATCGGCCCGTGCTTCAATTCCCCCGCGGCGTATGCCTCGGAATGGATGTAGGAGATCTCCTTGAGCTTCAGCGAAGCCTCGAGCGAGGCCGCATAGTCGATGTTCCTTCCGATGAAATAAATGTCCCCCGCGTTGAAGTACCGCGACGCGAAAAACTGGATCTTCTCCTTGTGCTCGAGAAGCGAGGCGATCTGCTCGGGCAGCTTTTCCACGGCGGCGAGCAGGGACGCGCATTCCTCGGGCGTCTTCTTCCCCAAAAGCGCCGCGAAATGGATCGCAAGCAGGTAGATCATCGCAAGCTGCGTGCTGTACGCCTTGGTCGAGGCGACGGAGATCTCCGGCCCCGCCCAGGTGTAGAGCACGTCGTCGGACTCGTTTGCGATGGAGCTTCCCACGACGTTCACGATGGAGAGCACGCGGCACCCGGCGCGTTTCGCCTCGCGCAGCGCGGCGAGCGTGTCGGCGGTCTCGCCGGACTGGCTGATGATGATCACCAGCGTGTCCGGCCCGATGACCGGCGAACGGTACCGGAACTCCGAAGCGACGTCCGCCTCCACCGGGATGCCCACCATGGATTCGATGGTATACTTTGCGACGACGCCGACGTAATACGCCGTGCCGCACGCGACCACAAAGATCTTCCGGAAGCTCTCCAGCTCTTCCTTCGAGAGGCGGATGTCGTCCAGCACGATCCGCCCGTCCCTGACGCGGGGGGAGATCGTGTCGTGGACCGCCTTCGGCTGCTCGCAGATCTCCTTCATCATGAAGTGCTCATAGCCGCCCTTTTCCGCCGCCTCGACGTCCCATTCGATGTACTCCACGGGCTTTTCGAGAAAATAACCGTCCACATCGAAGAAGCCGACGTTCGAGCGCGTCAGCACCGCGATCTCGTTGTCCTTCAATCGGCAGATGTCCCGCGTCTTCGAGAGGATCGCCGGGATGTCGGAGGCAATGTAGTTCTCCCCCCGGCCGATACCGACGATCAGCGGGCTGTCCTTTCGGACCGCGAAGAGCCGGTCCGGGAAATCCTCGCAGAGGATGCCCAGCGCATAGCTGCCCTCCACCTTTTCCACCGTTTTCCGGATGGCCTCCATGACGTCGCCGTCATAGTAATATTCGAGGAGCTGCGCCACGACCTCCGTGTCCGTCTCCGAGACGAACTCCACGCCGTGGCGGATCAGGTGATTCTTGAGATACAGGTAATTTTCGATGATGCCGTTGTGGACCACCGCGAACTTTCCCCCCGCGCTGATCTGCGGATGGGAATTGATGTCGCTCGGCGCGCCGTGCGTCGCCCAGCGCGTGTGGCCGATGCCCACCGTCCCGGACATCGCCTTCCCGCCGTCGATCTTCTCCGAAAGGGCCTTGAGCCGCCCCTTCGCCTTCGCGATGCGCAGGCCGTCCGGGCCGTAGACCGCGACACCAGCAGAGTCATAGCCCCGGTACTCCAGCTTCTCGAGGCCCTCCAGCAGGAACGGCGCGCATTCCTCCCGGCCGATGTATCCGACAATACCGCACATTTTTGCTTCCCCCTTGCCTCTATTTCAAATACCCGGCCCCCACAGCCGGCAGCAGCCGTTCAGCGGAAAATAATATCGTCTCTGGACGGCCCGTTCGAAACCATCTTGATCGGCACACCGAGCTGCTTTTCCACGAACTCCACATACTTCCTCGCGTTCTCCGGCAGCTCCTCATACGTTCTGATCCCCGTGATCGGGCACTTCCAGCCCGGCAGCACCTCGAGGATCGGCTTGCACCTCTTTAGCTCCGCGGTCGTCGGGAACCGGTCGATGCGCTTGCCGTCGAGCGCATACGCGACGCAGACCGGGATCTCGTCGAGATACCCCAGCGCGTCCAGCACGGTGAGACCCACCGCCGTCGCGCCCTGCACCTCGCAGCCGTAGCGGGCGGCGAGCGTATCGAGCCAGCCCACGCGGCGCGGTCTGCCCGTCGTCGCGCCGTATTCGCCCTTGTCGCCGCCGCGGCGCCGCAGCTCCTCGGCCTCGTCGCCGAAGATCTCCGAGACGAACTCTCCCGCACCCACGGCGCTGGAATACGCCTTGACGACCGTGACGATCTCCTTGATCTCGTAGGGCGGGATGCCGCCCGCGCCGATCGTGCCGTAGCCGGCGACCGGCGAGGAAGAAGTCGTCATCGGATAAATGCCGAGATCCGGGTCGCGCAGGGAGCCGAGCTGCCCTTCGAGCAGAATGGTCTTCCCCGCCTTCACCGCGTCGCGCAGGATCGAGAACGTGTCCGCGACATACGGCGCGATCGCGTCCCGGTAGCCGCGCAGCGTCCGAAAGATCTCCTCGCGGTCGAGCGGCGCGACGTGATACAGCTCGGTGTAGAGCACATTTTTGATGCCGAGGATGTGGTCGATCTTCTCATATATCGCCTCGTCGTCCATAAACAGCTCGCTCACCTGAAACCCGATCTTTGAGTATTTGTCGGAATAGAACGGCGCGATGCCGCTCTTGGTGGAACCGAACGCCTTTGCCGCGAGCCGCGCCTCCTCCATGCCGTCGAGCTCCTTGTGGTACGGCATGAGGACCTGGCAGCGGTCGGACACGACGATGTTCGGCTTCGGCACACCCTTCGAAACGACGTCCTCCAGCTCCTTCAGGAAGCTCTCGATGGAGAGCGCCACGCCGTTGCCGATGACATTGAGCACGTTCTGCCGGAAAATGCCGCTCGGGAGCAGGTGCAGCGCGAAGCGCCCGTATTCGTTGATAATGGTGTGTCCGGCATTGGCGCCGCCCTGGAACCGGACCACAATATCCGAAGTACCCGCGAGCACATCGGTCATTTTTCCTTTTCCCTCGTCGCCCCAGCAGGCGCCGACGATCGCTTTGACCATAACGCAATTCAACCTTTCGTTTTCCGTTTCTCCGTTCTTTGAACAGAAATATGTATTTCGCCCGCAGGCGGTTTATACGTTGACCTCGCTGTCCGCCGCGCCGACGTCCGCGTACTTTGCCAGCACCGGGGCGACCGTGTCCCGCAGGAAACGCTCCGTCTGCTGCGGCGCGCGCCCGATGAACCGCTTCGGGTCGATGCTCGCCTTCAGCTCGTCGAGCGTCACGCCGAACGCGGGATCCCCCGCGATGCGCTCGAGCAGGTCGTTCTCGCCGCCCTCCATCTTGACCACCTTCGCGGCCTCCATGGAATGCACGCGGATGCGCTCATGCAGCTCCTGCCGGTCCCCGCCGGCCTTCACGGCGTCCATCATGATGTTCTCCGTCGCCATGAAGGGCAGCTCTTTTCTCATGTGCTGCTCGATGACCTTCGGGTAGACGACGAGCCCGTCCGCCACGTTCAGCACCAGCGTCAAAATGGCGTCCGTCGCGAGGAACGCTTCCGCCACGCTGATGCGCTTGTTGGCGGAATCGTCGAGCGTCCGCTCGAACCACTGCACGGCCGAGGTGATCGCCGGGTTCAGTGCGTCCGTGATGACATACCGGGAGAGCGAATCGATCCGCTCGCTGCGCATGGGGTTGCGCTTGTACGCCATCGCCGAGGACCCGATCTGGCCCTTCTCGAACGGCTCCTCCACCTCCTTGAGATGCTGGAGCAGGCGGATGTCGTTCGAGAATTTCGAAGCGCTCTGCGCGACGCCGGAAAGCACGTTCAGCACCATGGCATCGAGCTTTCGCGGGTACGTCTGCCCGGAGACCGGGAAGCAGGCGGCAAAACCCATCTTCTCCGCGATCTTCCGGTCGAGCGCCTCACACTTTTCGTCGTCGCCGTCAAAGAGCTCAAGGAAGCTCGCCTGGGTCCCCGTCGTTCCCTTCGAGCCGAGCAGCTTCATCTTCGAAAGGCGGTACTCCGCGTCTTCGAGGTCCATCAGAAATTCCTGCATCCAGAGCGTCACGCGCTTGCCGACGGTCGTCGGCTGCGCCGGCTGGAAGTGGGTGAACGCGAGCGTCGGGAGGTCCTTGTATTCCTCCGCAAACTTCCCGAGCACCCGGAGCACATTTACAAGTTTGTCCCGCACGAGCTGCAAAGCCTCGGTGAGGATGATGATATCGGTGTTGTCGCCGACATAGCAGCTCGTCGCGCCGAGGTGGATGATCCCGGCCGCGTTCGGGCACTGCTGGCCGTAGGCGTAGACATGGCTCATCACGTCGTGCCGCACAATGCGCTCCCGCGCCTCGGCGACCTCGTAATTGATGTCGTCCGCATGGGCCTTGAGCTCGTCGATCTGCGCCTGCGTCACGGGAAGACCGAGCTCCATTTCGCTTTCCGCCAGCGCGATCCACAGCCGGCGCCACGTCCTGAACTTTTTATCCGGAGAAAAGAGATACTGCATCTCCTTCGAGGCGTACCGCGAGGAGAGCGGGGATTCGTAACTGTCTCGCATAAGGACTCCTTTCGGGGTTTCAAACCGTCATTTTGCCGTACTTTCGCACAGCAAACAGCGTGGGCATGGCTCACGCGTTCTTATTGTATAAAAAAGCGTCCGAAAAGTCAATCTTTTTCCCATTTTCCCATCCGTGCGGCATGTAGAAATTTCCGGCGCGCACACTTTAAAAACAGGTGGATTTTTCTAAAATGCCGATTCTCCATGAATTTTTTGCTTCTCCATCTTGCAAAATCGGAGAAAATGTGGTAAAGTGTAAGCGGTCAAAAAGAAACGGTGCCCGCGCGGGAAACCGAGGCAGCCCCAAATGTTTTGGAAGGGATCACGGGGCCCTCCCCGGGACGCGGACGCGACTTTGCAAAGGAGCGAAAACTATGTCCTATGTCAGCGAACAGCTCGCGGAACTCAAGCGTCTCAACGCAGGCGAGCCCGAATTCATTCAGGCGGCGACGGAAGTCCTCACCTCTCTGGAGCCGGTCATCGAAGCGAACCCCCAGTATGAAGCGGCGGGCATCCTCGAGCGCATCACCGAACCGGAGCGCCAGGTGAAATTCCGCGTGCCGTGGATCGACGACAACGGCAAGGTCCATGTGAACCGCGGCTACCGCGTGCAGTTCAATTCCGCCATCGGCCCGTATAAGGGCGGTCTGCGCCTGCATCCGTCCGTCAATCTCGGCGTCATCAAGTTCCTCGGCTTCGAGCAGATCTTCAAGAACTCCCTCACCGGCCTGCCCATCGGCGGCGGCAAGGGCGGCTCGGATTTTGATCCGAAGGGCAAGAGCGACCGCGAGATCATGGCCTTCTGCCAGAGCTTCATGACGGAGCTGTACCGTCACATCGGCGCGGACACCGACGTCCCGGCGGGCGACATCGGCGTGGGCGCGCGGGAGATCGGCTATCTCTACGGCCAGTACAAGCGCATCCGCAACGTCTACGAGGGCGTGCTCACCGGCAAGGGCCTCACCTACGGCGGCTCGCTCGTGCGCACGCAGGCGACCGGCTACGGCCTGCTCTACTTCACGGACGCCATGCTGAAGAAGAACGGCCTTTCCATCGAGGGCAAGACCGTCGTCATCTCCGGCGCGGGCAACGTCGCGATCTACGCCGCGGAAAAGGCCATGCAGCTCGGCGCGAAGGTCGTCACCATGTCCGATTCCAACGGCTGGGTCTACGATCCCGAGGGCATCGACCTCGCCGCCATCAAGGAGATCAAGGAAGTGAAGCGCCAGCGCCTCACCGAATACAAGAAGTTCCGTCCCCAGAGCGAATACCACGAGGGCAAGGGCGTCTGGACCGTCAAGTGCGACATCGCCCTGCCGTGCGCCACGCAGAACGAGCTCGACGAGAACGACGCGAAGACGCTCGTCGCGAACGGCGTTCTCGCCGTGGCCGAGGGCGCGAACATGCCCTCCACGCTCGAAGCGACGCAGGTGTTCCTCGACAGCGGCATCCTCTTCGCACCCGGCAAGGCCGCGAACGCCGGCGGCGTCGCCACCTCCGCGCTCGAGATGAGCCAGAACAGCGAGCGCCTCTCCTGGAGCTTCGAAGAGGTCGATGCGAAGCTGAAGAACATCATGGAGAACATCTTCGCGAACGCCGACGCGGCTGCCGAAAAGTACGGCCACCCGAAGAACTACGTCGTCGGCGCGAACATCGCCGGCTTCGTCAAGGTCGCGGACGCCATGCTCGCGCAGGGCATCGTGTGATCGCGTTTCCCTGAAAGCGGCGAAAGCCCCGCTTTGCAAAAAGAAGATCGGGAGGCTCCCGTCAGCGCCGGAACAGGCGGCGCGGCGAGGGCCTCCTTGCTTTTTCCGAACGGATATGTTATAATCTTCCAAAACGCGGGAGCAAGGCTCCCGAAGGAGGAAGTTGTATGCGTTTCCAATATCTCGGCACGGCCGCCGCAGAGGGATGGCCGGCGGTCTTCTGCGACTGCGAATACTGCCGCCGCGCCGCCGAACTCGGCGGAAAGAACATCCGCACGCGCTCGCAGGCCATCATCAACGGGGATCTGCTCCTCGATCTCCCGCCCGACACCTATCTTCACAAACTGCAGCACGGGCTGGATCTCAGCGCGGTGAAGCACCTGCTCGTCACCCACTGCCACATGGACCACTTCTACCCGCAGGAGCTCACGGTCCGCGGCTCCTGTTACAGCCCGGTGATGAAAAGCCCCGAGCTGGACGTCTTCTGCGCGGCGGAGACGAAAGCGCTTTTTGACCGCTGCACGAACCACGAGATCGACGAGGCGAGCAGCGGCGCGCTGCACTGGCACATTTTGAAGCCGTTTGAACCCGTCTCCTTCGGGCGGTACACCGTCACGCCGCTTCCCGCGAGCCACATGGCACAGGGCGGTAGGAACCAACCGTTCATCTACCACATCGTTGACGAAGCGGGCGTTTCGGTCTACTATCTGCACGACAGCGGCTATTCCCTGCCCGAGGTCTGGGCATACTTTGAAAAGCAGAAGCCCGCCGACCTCATCAGCCTCGACACCACGAACGGCGGCCTGCCCACCCAGAGCTACTGGGGGCACATGGGCGCGAACCAGGTGCTCGACGTCGTCGCGCGGATGCGGGAGATCGGCCTCGCGGACGAAAAGACCGTCTGCGTGATGAACCATTTCTCGCACAACGGCCAAAGCACGCACGAAGAGCTGGAAGCCCTTGCAGTTCCGGACGGCGTGCGCGTGGCTTACGACGGCATGACCGTGGAACTCGAACCGAGAGCGTGACCCACGGCAGCGACGGCATGGCGGTCCCCGCCGTGCCGTTTCGTTTTGCCCGCTGCGGTGAGACTCGGCGCATTTTTTCCAAAGCGCAAGACAAAAACCGGTTCTTTTTTCCGTCTTGAAAAAAGAGTTGAAATCCTGTATAATGAGACAGGTGAAAAAGCGCCGGACGCGGCCTCGTCCGCCGTATATCTCGTCCGGGACGCCGCATATTATAAGGAAATCCCGATGGAGACCGTTTTCGGCGAGACGGTCTTCGGCCTGCCCCGGGACGCCGAAACGCTCGATTTCTCTTTACCCGACCCGAAAGGAGACCCCTCATGCTGATCCTCTGCATCGGCGATGTCGTCGGCGGACGCGGCGCCGCGTTCCTGCGCAGCCGCCTCCCCGCCTTCAAGCGCCTGAAGGCCATCGACGCCGTCATCGCGAACGGCGAAAACGCCGCCGACGGCAACGGCATCACGCCGCACGCCGCCGACTACCTGCTGCAAAGCGGCGTGGACGTCATCACGCTGGGCAATCACACCTTCCGCCGCCGGGAATTTTACGATTATCTGGACGAGGCGGAAACCGTCATCCGGCCCGCGAACTTCCCGCCCGGCGCGCCCGGGAAGGGCCTGTGCGTTTTGGACCTCGGCCGCACGCGCCTCGCCGTCATCAACCTGATCGGCAACGTCTACATGGGAGACGCATACGACTGCCCGTTCCGCACGCTCGACGCGCTGCTGCAGACGCCCGGCCTGCCGAAGACCGTCCTCGTGGATTTTCACGCGGAGGCGACCGGCGAAAAGCGGGCGCTGGGGTTTTATGCGGACGGCCGTGTCACCGCGGTGTTCGGCACGCACACCCATGTGCCGACCGCTGACGAGTGCCTCCTTCCGAACGGCACGGCGTACATTTCCGACCTCGGCATGACGGGGCCGATCCAGTCTGTCCTCGGCGTAAAGCCGGAGCTTGCGATCCAAAAGCAGCTCCTCAAAATGCCCGTGCGGTTCAATTTCGCGGACGGCGACTGCAAGCTCGACGCGCTGCTGATCGACGTGAACGAATCGACCGGAAAAGCGCGTTCGGTGGAGCGCGTCTCGCTGCAATAGTCATTTTTCGAAACAAAATTGCGGAAAATCGGAGAATTTCGGATTTCTCCTTGTATTTTTTTTCGCTTTGTGTTATACTCCTTGGTATAAGGAAAAGAATGGGGACTTGCCCCGTACTTTGAGATGGGATGTGGATGCCTTGATAACCGGCAAAGAGCTTCGCGACGCGATCACCTCCGGAGCGAACAATATTCTGAAGAACCGCAAATCCGTGGACGACCTGAACATCTTCCCCGTTCCGGATGGCGATACCGGCACCAATATGTCGATGACGATCACGGCGGGCGCGGACGCCATCGCCGAGCTGCCCGACGACGCGCCGGTCTCTCTCGTCTCGAAGACGGCGGCTTCCGCGATGCTGCGCGGGGCACGCGGCAATTCCGGCGTCATCCTCTCCCTGCTTTTCCGGGGCATCTCGCAGGGCCTCGCGGAAAAGGAGGAAGCCGGCGGCGCGGACCTCGTAGAGGCGCTGCGGCTGGGTGTTTCCGCGGCGTACAAGGCCGTGATGAAGCCCACCGAGGGGACCATCCTCACTGTTTCCCGCGTGGCCGCCGAAAAGGGCGGCGCGGCGGCGGAGCTGGATGCGGACCCGGTCTATGTGTGGAACGCCATCTGCCTCGGCGCGGCGGAGTCCCTTGCCACCACGCCGGACCTGCTCCCTGTTCTCAAGAAGGCCGGCGTCATCGACGCGGGCGGGCAGGGCCTCTGCCTGATCTTCGACGGCATGCTCAGCGTCTTCAAGGACGGCGAGATCATCCAGACGGAGATGAGCGCCGAGGAGCGCGCAGCGGACAACGCCGCGTTCTTTGCGAGCGTCGCCGCGGAATTTGACAGCGTCATCAATTTCACATACTGCACGGAATTTATCGTGGGGCGCGACCCGGACAATCCGAGCGACCCGAACGACCTTCGGCTCTTCCTCGAGACCATCGGCGACAGCGTCGTCGTCGTG
>CANRMW010000060.1 GCA_947631835.1 uncultured Clostridia bacterium
ATTCCGACCGACCGCCTGCTGCTCGCCGTCGGTCACAGCGCCCGCGATACGTTTGAGATGCTTTTGGAGACGGGCCGCGTTCCTTTAGAGCCGAAGCCTTTTTCCGTCGGCGCGCGCATCGAACATCTCGCCGCCGAGATCGACCGCGCACAGTACGGAGCCTTCGCGGGGCATCCCCGCCTTGGCGCCGCGGACTACAAGCTGGCGGTGCATCTCGCGAACGGGCGCGGCGTCTACACGTTCTGCATGTGCCCCGGCGGGACAGTCGTCGGCGCTGCGTCAGAGCCGGGCGGCGTCGTCACAAACGGGATGAGCGCCTACGCACGGGACGGCAGAAACAGCAACGCCGCCCTGCTCGTGGACGTGCGGCCGGAGGATTACGGCAGCGACCATCCCCTCGCGGGCGTGGCGTTTCAGCGCAGGATCGAACGCGCCGCGTATGCGTTTTCCGGCTCCTACCTCGCGCCCTGCCAGCGCGTGGAGGATTTTCTCGCACGCCGCCCCACCACGGAGTTCGGCAGCGTGCGCCCCACATACCTGCCCGGCGTCATCCCGGGAGATCTCCGGCGGGTGCTTCCCGGCTTTGTAACCGAGAGCATGGCGGAGGGGATCCGTCTCCTCGGCACGCGCCTTGCCGGCTTCTCCGCGCCCGACGCGCTGCTCACCGCGCCCGAGACCCGCAGCTCCTCCCCCGTTCGCATTCTCCGCGACGCCTCCCTCCAATGCCCCACGCTTCGCGGGCTCTACCCCTGCGGGGAAGGCGCCGGATACGCCGGCGGCATCACCAGCGCCGCAGTGGACGGCCTTCGCTGCGCGGAAGCAATGCTCTCTGCAAAAGAAAAGAGCCACAGCGCCCTTTGGGAATAAGTGCAAACGCTCGAAAAGCCGCCTCCTTTCGGAGACGGCTTTCTTTGCTTTCAGCGGTCCTACGCATTCAGGATCGGCAGGATGCGCGCGAAGGACGCATCCGCCAGATCGTCGTTGGAATTGTAGTAGAGCAGGAGGCTGTCGGCCTGTCCTTCCTGATAGAGCGCCTCGGGCACGCTGAAATCGATGCGCTTGACGTACTCGTCCCAGTGCTCCATTTTCCATGTGTCGCGCTCGCTCTTGCGCTTCATCATCCGCGCCTTGCAGACCTCAACATCCGTGACGATCCACACCGCGCACAGCTTCGCACCGTATTCCTCAAGCTTTTTTCGAAGCGAAGCAATGTATTCCGGGTCCCGGATCTCCCGCGAAAACGGGGCATTCACCAAAACGGTGTCGGCATACCGCAGCGCGTCGAACGCCAGATTCAGGATCACTTCATATTCGTAATTGCGGACGTGCTCCTCGAAGAAATCGGAACTTCGGTCAAAGGGCTCGCCCGCCGCCGCAAAGATCTGCTTGGAGAGCGGGATCAGCGTGTCCTTGTCCAGATAGACAACGTGGTCCAGCGCCGAGGCGAGGCGCTTGGAAAGGCGCGTTTTCCCGCAGGCGGGCGGCGAAGCGATCAAGATCATTTTTTTCACAGAGCGTCCCTCCTCCCGCATTCTCAGACCGGTAAGCAAACCGTTCCCGTCCTTCATCGTCTCCCTGCTCTATAAACGAACGATTGCTCATTCACATTATACCACAGGCACAGCCTGTTCCACCGCGCCAGCTTTCTGAAGAAAGCTGGGCAAAGACTTTTACGTCGCGTTGGTCGCGGCGGTAAACCGCCGCTTCGCCGGGGGATGCGGTTGGTTTTGCCCCGTGTCAAAAGCTGGGTTTGTGTGGGAATTTTGCATTTCTTTCCCGCGAGCCAGCTTTCTGAAGAAAGCTGGGCAAAGACTTTTGGGTCACGTTGGTCGCGGTGGTAAACCGCCGCTTCGCCGGGGGATGTGGTTGGTTTTGCCCCGTGCCAAAAGCTGGGTTTGTGTGGGAAGCTAGGCAAAGACTTCTACGTCGCGTTGGTCGCGGCGGTAAACCGCCTCTTCGCCGATGTTTTCAGTAAGTTTCCCTCCGCGCCGGAAAATCGCGTTCGTGCGGGGAACCTGCTTCTGTTTCCGGCAAGCCAGCGCAGGGCAAACGCCGCCGCACCGCAGGTGCCGAATGCGGCTTTGCCGCCAAACTGGGCAGGTGAATACAAATCTGTATAACAATCGCTGCCCTTGCGGTTATTATACCATGGTTTTTTCCAAAATGCACCAAGTTTTTTAGCGAAAAGCGGCTCGCCTTTACAGGAGAACCGCTTTTCAAAAAAGGGAATTATATCGCCGCAAAGCCCAAGAGCGATCCGATCAAAAACACCAGCCCCGCCATGATCCAAGCGATCACGCATTGCCCGACCACGACGCCCAGCGCCCAGCCGCCGCCAAGCTCCCGCCGCACCGAGGCGATCGCGGCGACACACGGCGTATACAGTAGGCAGAACACCAAAAGACTCAGCGCCGAAAGCGGCGACAGAAGCTCCGTCAGCGCGGCGGTGCTGCCAAAAAGGATGGAGAGCGTCGAGACAACGCTTTCCTTTGCCATAAAGCCGGTGAGGAGCGCGGTGGAGATGCGCCAGTCCCCAAAACCCAGCGGCAGGAAAAGCGGCGCCAGCAATCCGGCAAACCGCGCAAGGATCGAGGCTTCCGAATCCGTGACGATGTTGAGGGACAGATCGAAGGTCTGCAGGAACCAGATCACGATGGTCGCGAGGAAGATCACCGTGAACGCGCGCTGGAGAAAATCCTTCGCTTTCTCCCAAAGAAGCTGCATCACGTTTTTCGCGCCCGGCATCCGGTAGTTCGGCAGTTCCATCACAAAAGGCACCGCCTCTCCCCGGAACAGCGTCCCCCGCAGCAGGAACGCCGTGAGCACGCCGACGGCGATCCCGAAGACATAGAGCCCCACCATGACGAGCCCCGCATGCCGCGGGAAAAATGCCGCCGCAAAGAACGCGTAGATCGGGAGCTGCGCGGAACAGCTCATGAACGGCGTGAGCAGGATCGTCATCTTGCGGTCCCGTTCGGAAGGAAGCGTCCGGCTCGCCATCACGCCCGGCACCGTGCACCCGAAGCCGACGAGCATCGGCACGATGCTCCGCCCGGAAAGCCCGATGCGCCTGAGCAGCTTATCCATGACAAACGCCACGCGCGCCATATAGCCGCTGTCCTCGAGCAGAGAGAGGAAAAAGAACAGCGTCACGATCACCGGGAGAAAACTCAGCACGCTCCCGACGCCGTTGAACACAGCGTCCACGATCAGCCCGTGCAGGACGGGATTGACATGGAGCGCGGTCAGGGCGCCGTCCGCGAGCGCCGTCAGCGCGTCGATCCCCCGCTCCAAAAGATCGGAAAGGAACGCGCCGATCACATTGAACGTCAGGAAAAACACCAGCGCCATGATCGCAATAAAAGACGGGATCGCCGTATATTTTCCCGTCAGGATCCGGTCGATCTTTTCGCTGCGCAGGTGCTCCCGGCTCTCCTTCGGCTTCACGACGGAGGCGGCGCAGACGCGCTCGATGAAATGGAACCGCATATCCGCGACGGCGGCGGCGCGGTCCAGCCCGCGTTCCGTTTCCATCTGCCGAATGATGTGCTCCAGCGTCTCGATCTCGTTCTGGTCGAGCTTCAGCCGTTCCAGCACCAGCGCGTCCCCTTCCGCGAGCTTGCCGGCGGCAAAGCGCACCGGGATCCCCGCCTCCTCGGCATGGTCCTCGATCAGGCTCATGATCCCGTGCAGGCAGCGGTGCACCGCGCCGCCGTGATCGTTCGCGTCGCAAAAATCCATGCGGCCGGGGCTCTCCTGATATTTCGCCACATGGACCGCGTGGTCGATCAGCTCTTCGATGCCCTCGTTCTTCGCGGCGGAGATCGGGACGACCGGGATCCCGAGCATGGCCTCCATCTCGTTGACCCGCACGGACCCGCCGTTGTCGCGCATCTCATCCATCATGTTGAGCGCCAGCACCATGGGGATGTCGAGCTCCATGAGCTGCATCGTCAGGTACAGGTTCCGCTCTATGTTCGTCGCGTCCACAATGTTGATGATCCCGCGCGGGTGCTCGTTCAAAATGAACCGCCGCGTGACGAGCTCCTCGCTGGAATACGGGGAGAGCGAATAGATCCCCGGGAGATCCGTCACGAGCGTGTTCTGCTGCCCGCGGATCGCGCCGTCCTTCCGGTCCACGGTCACGCCCGGGAAATTGCCGACGTGCTGGTTGGAACCCGTGAGCTGGTTAAACAGCGTGGTCTTGCCGCTGTTCTGGTTCCCGGCGAGCGCAAAGGTCAGCACCTCGCTCGCGGGGAGCGGCGGGCGGCCCGTCTTCACATGATATTTTCCGCCTTCGCCGAGGCCCGGGTGGTGCATCCGCTTTCTCTGCTGCGCGACCTCGGCGTCCGCCTCCGGCTCCCGCACGCGCGTCACACCGATGTTTTCCGCGTCCGCAAGCCGCAGCGTCAGCTCATAGCCGTGCAGCCGCACCTCCATCGGGTCCCCCATCGGCGCATACTTCACCACGGTCACGTCCGCGCCGGGGATCAGCCCCATATCGAGAAAGTGCTGCCGCAGCGCGCCTTCCCCGCCCACTGTGCTCACCGTCGCCGTTTTGCCGACCGGGAGCGTCCTCAAAGTCTGTTCTCCCATATTCCAAACCCTGCTCTTTTGAAGTCATGCGCGCCGCGCGTCCCTCACGGAACGAGCGGCGCATCTTTCCTCCTCTGTGGAACCGCTTACCGCGCGCGCAGGAGTCTCTTGATCCGCTCCATCGCCGCGGCGGTGTTTTCCAGCGTACCGAACGCGGTCAGGCGGAAATACCCTTCCCCGTTTTTGCCGAACCCGCTGCCCGGCGTGCCGACGACCTCCGCCTTTTGCAGCAGGTAGTCGAAAAACTCCCATGAAGTCATGCCGTCCGGCACCTTGTGCCAGATGTACGGCGAGTGTTCGCCGCCCGTGAACCACACGCCGATCTCCCGGAACGTGTCCACCATGACCTCGGCGTTTTTCCGGTACAGCGCGATGACGCCCCGCACCTGCTTCATGCCCTCTTCGGTGAAGACCGCCTCCGCGCCGCGCTGCGTGATGTAATTGACGCCGTTGAACTTCGTGGACTGCCGCCGCGCCCAAAGCCGGTTGACCTGCACGCCGCCGCTCACGAGCTCATCGCAGATCACCGTGTAGCCGCAGCGCACGCCGGTGAAGCCTGCCGTCTTCGAGAACGAGCAAAATTCGATCGCGCATTTTTTCGCGCCGGGGATCTCAAAAATGCTGTGCGGGAGATCCGCGTCGGAAATGAACGCCTCATACGCCGTGTCGTAGAGGATCACGGCGTTGTTCGCGAGGGCGTAATCGACCCACGTCTGGAGCTGCTCCCGGCTGTACACCGCGCCCGTCGGGTTGTTCGGCGAGCAGAGGTACACGATATCCGCATGGACGTTTTCGTCCGGCATCGCAAGGAAGCCGTTTTCCTCCGTCGCGTCGAGGTAGGAGATCTTCCTTCCCGCCATGACGTTCGTGTCCACATAGACGGGATAGACCGGGTCCGGGATCAGGACGGTATTCTCATCGGAGAACAGGTCCACGATGTTGCCCACGTCGCTCTTCGCGCCGTCGCCCACAAAGATCTCGGAGGCCGAGACCTCCACGCCGTGCTGCGCGTAATAGCCGCGGATGGCCTCCCGAAGGAACGGGTAACCGTGGTCGGGCGCGTAGCCGTGGAACGTCTCCTTTTTCGCCATCTCGTCCACGGCCTTGTGCATCGCCTCGATGACGGCGGGGACGAGCGGCTGCGTCACGTCGCCGATCCCCATCCGGATGATCTTGTTTTCCGGGTGCGCGGCGGTATAAGCGCTGACCTTGTTCGCGATCGTTGCGAACAGGTAATTTTCCTGCAATTCGGCAAAGTGCGGGTTCAGAAACACGGTCATTCTCCTTTCGATTCACGCTGCCTGAGCGAAGCCCCGACGAGGCCGAGGAACAGCGGGTGCGCTTTATTCGGGCGGGATTTGAATTCCGGGTGGAACTGCACGCCGATGAAGAAATCGTTCTCCGGGATCTCCACGGTCTCCACGATCCGCCCGTCCGGGGACGTGCCGCTCACCCGCAGGCCCGCGCCGTCCAGAAGCTCGCGGAACTCGTTGTTGAACTCATAGCGGTGGCGGTGGCGTTCGTCGATGTGCGCGACGCCGTAGCACTCCGCCATTTTCGAGCCGGGCACGATCTCGCAGGGATAGCTCCCGAGCCGCAGCGTGCCGCCCTTCGCGACGGTCGCCGACTGGTCGGGCATGAAATCGATGACCTTATGCAGGCCGTACTCGTCGAACTCGCCGGAGTTCGCGTCCGCGATGCCGCAGACGTTCCGCGCGTATTCGATCACCGCGATCTGCATCCCGAGGCAGATCCCGAGATACGGCACGTTGTTTTCGCGGGCATACTGCGCCGCGGCGATCATGCCCTCGATGCCCCGGCTGCCAAACCCGCCGGGGACGAGGATGCCGTCCGCGCCGCGAAGTGCCTCCGCGACGTTCTCGGAGGTGATGTGCTCCGAATCCACCCAGCGGATCTCCACCTTTGCGCCGTGCTCGTAGCCGGCGTGACTGAGCGCCTCCGCGACGGAGAGATACGCGTCGTGCAGCTTCACATACTTGCCCACGAGCGCTATGGTGACGTTCTTCTTCCGGTTCCGGATCTTCTCCACCATGCGGCTCCACTCGGTCATATCGGGCGAGGGCGTGTGGAGCTTCAGCTCGCGGCAGACGATGTCCGAAAAACGGTTTTTCTCCAACATGAGCGGCGCCTCGTACAGCACCGGGATCGTCATGTTCTCGATCACGCAGTCGGGCTTCACGTTGCAGAACAGCGCGATCTTTTCACTGATGGATCTGTCGATGGGCTCATCGCATCGCATCACGATGATGTCCGGCGAGATGCCCATGCTCTGCATCTCCTTGACGGAGTGCTGCGTCGGCTTCGACTTGTGTTCCCCGGAGCTTTTGAGGTACGGCACGAGCGTCACATGGATGAAGAGCGAATTCTCTCTCCCCACCTCCAGCGAGACCTGCCGGATCGCCTCCAGAAACGGCTGGCTCTCGATGTCGCCCGCCGTGCCGCCGATCTCCGTGATGACCACATCGGCGTTCGTCTTGTTTCCGACGCTGTAAATGAAGCTCTTGATCTCGTTCGTGATGTGCGGGATGACCTGGATCGTCTCGCCGAGATACTCGCCCTTGCGCTCCTTGTTGAGCACGTTCCAGTAGACCTTGCCGGTCGTCAGGTTCGAAAACTTGTTCAGGTTCTCGTCGATGAAGCGCTCGTAGTGGCCGAGATCGAGATCGGTCTCCGCGCCGTCCTCGGTGACGTACACCTCGCCGTGCTGGTAGGGACTCATCGTCCCGGGGTCCACGTTGATGTACGGGTCCAGCTTCTGCGCGGCGACCTTCAGCCCCCTGGCTTTCAGGAGCCGCCCGAGCGACGCCGCCGTGATGCCCTTTCCAAGCCCGGAAACCACGCCGCCCGTCACGAAAATATATTTTGTCATTTTTATCCCCCTCTCGCGTTTTCGATCCCGTCAGATCTCCACGGTCCCCTCAAACGAAGTGTCCGCGTCGCCCGTCATGAACACCGTCTCTTCCGTATACCGGACGGTCAGCGTCCCGCCGCGCAGCTTCACGCGCACGTCCTCGCCCTGCCCGGCAAGCCCGTTCAAACACGCCGCGACCGCCGCCGCGCAGGCGCCGGTGCCGCAGGCCATCGTCTCGCCGCTGCCGCGCTCCCAGACGCGCATCTTGAGGCTGTTCTTCCCGAGCACGGAGACGAACTCCGTATTGACGCGCTCCGGGAACGCGCCGTGGCGCTCGAACTTCGGCCCGATCTTTTCAAGATCCAGCGCGTCCGGGTCGTCCACGAACACGACGCAGTGCGGGTTGCCCATCGAGACGCAGGTCACCTCATACGTCTTCCCGTCCACCTCGAGCGGCTGCCGCACGACGCTTTCGCCGGGGAACCGCGCCGGGATGCGCTCCGGGACGAGCTCGGCTTTTCCCATGTCCACGGTGACGGAAACGGCCTCCCCGTTTTCCGCGTGGACCTCGCAGGTCTTCACGCCGCTTTTCGTCTCGATCCGCAGGACGTCCTTCCGCTTGAGGCCGCTGTCATAGAGGAACTTCGCGACACAGCGGATGCCGTTGCCGCACATTTTCCCCTCGCTGCCGTCGAGATTGAACATCCGCATCTCGCCGTCCGCAGTCTCGCTTGGGCAGATGAAGATGACGCCGTCGCCGCCGATCCCCGTATGCCGGTCCGAAAGCTGCACCGCGAGGTCGGAAAAGTTCTCCGCCTTCTGCGTAAACAGTTCAATATAGACGTAATCGTTGGCGCAGCCGTGCATTTTGGTAAAACGCAATTTCTGCTTTTCCCCGCCCGACGCCGCTCGCTCATAATACTCCACGCCGGTGCCGGGAGATGGAACACGGTCAAATCGGTTCATCGCGCCGCCTCCGTATCCGTAAAAATGTTTGATCTCAGACTTCGACCAGCCCGTCGAAGATCTTCTCCGCGCCGCCCGTCATCAGGACGCGCTCGTCCGTATACCGCACGATGAGGTCGCCGCCCTTCAGGATCACGCGGACGTCGGTGTCCTTCCGGCACTTTCCGTTCAGTGTCGCCGCGACGACGGAGGCGCAGGCCGCCGTACCGCAGGCCATCGTCTCGCCGCTGCCGCGCTCCCAGACGCGCACCTTCAGCGTCGTCTCGTCGATGTACTCGATGAACGACGCGTTGATGCGCTCCGGGAAGAGCGGATCGTTCTCAAACTGCGGGCCGAGGACCGAGAGGTCGAGCTTATCGACCGCCGAGGTAAAGACCGCACAGTGCGGGTTGCCCATCGAGACGCAGGTGATAAAGTAGGTGTGTCCCGCGATGGAGACCGGTTCGTCGATCACGCGGTCGCCCGAAAGATGCACCGGCACCTGCTCGGGGCGGAGATACGCCGGCCCCATGTCCACGGTGATGCGGAACGCCTTGCCGTTCATCGGCATAACGCGGCACTCCTTCACGCCGCTGCGCGTGTCGATGTGCAGCACTTCTTTCTTCGCGATCCCGTTGTCGTAAAGGTATTTTGCGACGCACCGGATCCCGTTGCCGCACATCAGTCCCTCGCTGCCGTCCCGGTTGAACATGATCATCTTCGCGTCCACACCCGGCTGATCGGGCGGGCAGATCAGGATCACGCCGTCGCCGCCGATCCCGTTGTGCCGGTCGGAAAGATAGATCGAGAGAAATTCCGGCGAGGCAACTTCGTTTTCAAAGCAGTTGATGTAGATATAGTCGTTCCGGCAGGCGGACATCTTCGTAAACGGCAGACGCACCTTTTCGGATTTCAGATTGTTGATGTCCACGATCTCCGTGTTGTAGGGCGTATAGCGGCTCATCAGGCTGTCCGCGAGGGCGTTCGCCGTGTCGATGGCCGTCAGGCACGGGATGCCGAGCAGCGCCGCCTTGCGCCGGATCTTCACGCTGTCGCGCGCCGGGTTGCGTCCCTTCGCCGAGGTGGAGATGATATACGCCAGCTTGCCGCTCTCGAGCAGCGTGATCGTGTTGACGTCGCTCTCGTGGATCTTGTCCACCACGCGCACGGAAAGCCCGAGCTGCGAGAGGAACCGCGCCGTCCCCCGCGTGGCGTAGAGCGGGAAACCCATTTTGTCGAACTTCTTCGCGATCTCGCCGATCTCCTTCTTGTCGGCGTCCCGGACGGTAATGAACACGCCGCCTTCCTTTTTCATCTGGCTTCCGGAGGCGATCAGGCCCTTGTAAAGCGCCTCCTCGAGGTTGTTGCCGATGCCAAGCACCTCGCCGGTGGATTTCATCTCCGGCCCAAGCTGCGTATCGACGTCCGTCAGTTTCTCGAAGGAAAATACCGGGACCTTCACCGCCGTATATGGCGAGGTGCGGTACAGCCCCGTCCCGAAGCCGAGATCCTTGAGCTTCATCCCGAGGCTGACCTTCGTCGCGAGGTCGCACATCGGCACGCCCGTCACCTTGCTCAGATACGGCACCGTGCGGGACGCGCGCGGGTTGACCTCGATGACGTAGATCTCGCGGTCCATGATGATATACTGCAAATTGATGAGGCCGACCGCGCTCAGCTCCGTGCAGAGCGTCTCGGTCGTCTTCACGATCTTCGCGCTCAACTCGTCGTCGATGTCCTTTGCCGGGTACACGGCGATGCTGTCGCCGGAGTGGATGCCCGTGCGCTCCACATGCTCCATGATGCCGGGGATCAGGATGTTCTCCCCGTCGCAGATCGCGTCCACCTCGATCTCCGTGCCGCTCAGGTACTTGTCGATGAGCACGGGATTGTCCTGCTTCTGCCTGAGGAT
>CANRMW010000061.1 GCA_947631835.1 uncultured Clostridia bacterium
GGCTGATCTTCCCGTCTTCACTGAGATTGATCACGCGGACCTTCACCGTCTGGCCCTCCGTGACAAAATCCTTGATCTCCCGTACAAAGACCGGCGCGACTTCCGAAATATGGACCATTCCCGTTTTCCCGCCGCCGATATCGACAAACGCGCCAAACTTTGTGATCCCTGTCACTTTACCCTCTGTGACTGTGCCAACCTCGAGCTTTGTGTCCTGCATCCCTGTTCTTTTCCTCCGAACATACGCTAATTGTTGCCGCCCACATTGTAGAATACACGTTCGCCCGGATACACATACCCGAGCTCCCGGCGTGCGATGCGCTCCGCGTACTCGTCGCTGCCCGCAGCTTCATTTTCCAGCTCATAGCGTAGGCCGTCGTTCACGAGGCGCTGCTCTTCGATCTCTTTTTCCAGCGCCGCGAGCTCCGCCCGCTTCGCGCCGATCGAAGTGCCCTGCACCACCAGCATGACGACAAGGAAAACGGCAAAAACAAAGATCGCGACCTTCAGGAGGAAGCTCCCCCGTTTCTTTCGGACCTTTACCTCTTCCACACGCACCGCCTCCTTTCCCGGTCATCGTATCTCCCACAAATAAGGCTGGAATCATTATATAATAATTTCCCCTTTGGTTTCAAGTCCTTTTTGCACTTTTTTTCGATTTTTTTGATTTTTCCCTTCGTTTTTCTTTCCTGTGCCGCAAAAAGCGCTCCGTTTTCTCCTTCCATGCGCGCCTCAGCCGCATACGCACGGCAGCCCACCGGGAGAAAAGCCTTGGGAGAAACCGCCGCGCGGCATACCCCGCCGTGCAGTCCGTGAGCAGAAAGCCGATCAGCTCCCCGCCCGCCTGAAAGAACCGAAGCTGCCCGTTCGCTATGGCGAGCGCCAGAAGGAACGTCACCGCCCCCGCGCAAAGGCAGAAAATGAGATCCGTGCCAAAGCGCGCGAGCCTGCCTGCCCGAAACGCCGCGCGCACCGCTTCAAACAGCGCGAAAAGCAGCCCGAGCCCAACGCCCGTCAGCACGCTCCAAAGCAGGGCGATCGGATCCGGTCCGCTCATTTGAAGATCCTCTGCAGCAGCGTCTGCGGTTTCACGCCGTCCGCGTAGGAGAGCGCGATCACCCTGCCCTTCACGAGCAGTTCCCCGCTTTCGCCGTTCATGTTCTCGATGTAGAGTCCTTCCCCTTTAATGTGCATCCTGCCGTCTGCGGTCTCGGCCGTGATCAGCTCCTCGCTGAAGAAATCGACCCGCACGATCCCCGTCGCGACGAGACGGCAGCGGTTTTCGATCTGCAGCGTATGCTTCGCGTTCTGCGGCGTCAAACGGGCGCCCCCTTCCAAACAGAAAGAGCCGAAGACCCGCGTCTCCGGCTCTGCTGTTTATGTATATGCGAGGACCGCCACCCTTATGCCCGGCGCGGGACCTCCTTCGGCCGTAGGCGCTTCACCGCGCCGTTGAACTTGAAGATCATGATCGCAAAGCAAAGAGACGCGAGCGCGCTGCACCCCGCCGCCGCTGCGCCCAAAGGCCCGTTCAGCGTAACCTGCCCATAGAGATCGATGAGGTCCGCGACACAGCGCAGGATGCAGACGACCGCGAGAAGCACGGAGGCTTTCCTGCGGGCGACCCCGCTGACCGCCAGCCGCCGCGCCGCCGTCAAAGAGGAGAGCACGCGCGTCTCGATCAAAATCATCCACGCGCAGGCGATCACGCAGGCCGCCGCGAGGACCGCGACGAGCGCGAAAAGAAGCGTCTCATCCGCTTCCCCGCCGAACTGCGCCAGCATCGCATCCGGGCCCATGGATGCGAGCGCCGCCCACTCGATCTGCTCCGCGTACTGGAAAAACGCGCCGGAAAGGAAGACCGCAGCCGCGAGAGCGAGGAGCCCCAGAACGGACAGTCCGACCACGCTGACGATCGCCAGCACCCGAAGCAGCGCAAGGCCGCCGACCCCGGGCATGCCGCTTTTCTTTTTCCCGGAGGCAAACACCATCCAGACGCCGATGAGCGTCAGGAGCGAGGGGATCGCGCCGATCAGCGAGAGGACGGGCGTGTTGAAGCGAACGGTCATCAGGCGCGCCACGAGGTCCCCTGCGGGAAGCATCCGGGAGAAATCGACGGGATGCAGCACGGACGCGAGCACGCTGGATACGAGCGAAAGCGTCATCAGGATCGCCGCGGCAAGGACGAGCGGCGACGCGGAAAGCGCGCTGAACGCGTCCTGCGCCGGCGTTCTCGGCCGCACGCGCAGATCGACATGCGGGACGTTCACGGGCGCGGGAAACGCGGGCGTTTCCTTCCCGCCCGGCTCCCCTATGTTCTCGGCGTGAATCGCCGTCTCCGTTTTCTGTTCTTCTTCCGCGCCGCAGACACAAGGCGAGCCGTCCGCGGGCAGTTCCCTTCCGCATTTTGGGCAGTACACGGTGCCCTCATCCTTTCCCGTTTTCGCAATATCGTCTCGGGCGGTCTTCGCGAAACCCCTTTCGGGTCTCAGCGGTTGACCGCCATGATATTCCAGTCCTTGTCCATCACCACGATGTCCGCGCGCTTTCCGACGGCAAGACTGCCGATCTCCCCGTCCAGACCGATCTGTCTCGCGGGCGTCAGGGTCATCGCGCGCAGGGCGTCCTGCGGGGCGATCCCCCATTCGAGCAGGTTCCGAAACTCGTCATACAGGTTCGTCACGGATCCCGCAAGGGTCCCGTCCGCGAGCGTCGCCTTGCCGTTTCGGACGGTAACGGCGTTCACGCCGAGCGTTCCCTCGCCGTCCCCGATCCCGCTCAGGCGGATCGCATCGCTGACGACGCAGACGCGCTCCGGCATCAGGCGGAACACCGTGCGCACCACGGCGGGATGCACATGGAGCCCGTCGCAGATCAGCTCGCCGCACACATTCCCGGTATCAAACACCGCCCCGACGACGCCCGGCGCGCGGTGCGTGAACCCCGTCATGGCGTTGAACAGATGCGTCGCGTGCGTCGCGCCGCGCTGAAATGCGCGCTTTGCGGTGTCGTAATCCGCGTTGGTGTGCGCCACGGAGACCGTGCAGAGCCTCGCGGCCTGCTCCACGAAGCCGCTGTCGTCCTCCTCCGGCGCGATGTCCACCAACCGGATGATCCCGCCGCAGCCGTCATAGAGCCGCCGGAACATCGCAAGATCCGGCTTTCGGATGAACTCGTCGCCCTGCGCCCCCTTCTTCGCGGCCGAAATAAACGGCCCCTCCAGGTTCACGCCGACGATCCGCGCGCCCTCTTCGTTTCCCATGCAGCTTCGGACCGTCTCGAGCGCCGCCGCGATCTCCGGCTCCCCCACGGTCATGGTCGTCGGGCAGAACGACGTGACGCCCTTTGTGAGCAGGAACTTCGCGAGCTCCGCGAGGCCTTCCGCGTCCGCGTCGCAGGTGTCCGTCCCCATGCCGCCGTGGATATGGATGTCCACAAATCCGGGGACGAGCGTGTAGTCCGTGCAGTCCACGGCGAGCTCGTTGTCGGGGAACTCGAGCTTTTCGCTCATCCGGACGATCTTCCCGTCCTGCACCTCGAGATCGAGCTTTCGGAAACGGAATTGCCCGTCCAGCACCGTTCCGTTCAAATACAGCATACAACTTCCTCCTTTTTGGTCATCCGATCCCCGAAAGCCCGCAGCGAAGCGCGCATCTTCGGGGATCAAAGCATTCCGACGAGCACCAGCAGCGAGACGCCCGGCAGCCCCAGCAGTCCGGAGACCGCGAGGCTCAGCGGCGTGACGCCCACCGCGACGCCGGTGAGCGGCGCGAGACCGGAGAGCGCGAACAGCGCGGCGATCCCGAGCACCGCAGATAAGACAAAAGCCTTCGTTTTCCGCACCTCTCTTCCGAATCTTCTTCTCGGAAAAGATATGCGCGGCGCGCCGGATTTATGGCTCGCTTTCGGGGACAGGCGCGAGGTCCACCTTTCCCGAAGCGACATACGCCGAGAGCACCGTCACCGCAAGGGGCGTGCCGACCGTCAGCACGCGCTTTTCGCTCCGGTGCGAGATCACCCCGTCAAACACGAAATCCTCTCCGGGGAACCGGTCCAGCGAAACGAATCCTTCCGCGCCGTTTGGAACGCGGACGAAAACGCCTTTCGCCGTCACGCCTGTGACAACGCCGGCAAAGCGCTCCCCGACGTGCTGCGCCATATACTCCGCCATGTAGCAGTCCTCCGCGTCGCGCTCGGCCGAGACTGCGCGGATCTCCGCGTCGGAGGCGGTGCGGGCCGCGCGCTTGACGAACGCGTCGTACTTCCGGCGCATCACGGAAGCGTCCGTCCCTTTGAGAAATACGGAAAGCATCCTGTGGACCGCCGTGTCCGGATAACGGCGGATCGGGGAAGTGAAATGCGCGTATTCCTCCAGGGCAAGGCCGTAATGCCCCTTCTCCTCGTCCGAATACCGCGCCTTTTCCATGGTCCGCAAAACAAGCTGGTTGACCGCTGCCTCCGTCAGCGCGCCGCGCACGCGCTCGAGGATCCCCGCGAAATCCGACGGCGTGGGATCACCCTTTTCGAGCGCCGCGCAGGGCACGTTGAGGAGATGCAGCGCTTCCGTGAGGGAATCCAGCTTCCCCCGCTCCGGCGGTTCATGGATCCGATAGAGAAACGGGAGGCCCTTTTCCAGCGCGAAACGTGCCGCCGCCGTGTTTGCGGCGACCATGAGCTGCTCGATCATTTCCTCCGCCTCGCCGGACCACCTCGGCTCGATCCCGACACACACGCCGTCCCCGTCCAAAACGAAACGCAGCTCGCCCGATTCCAGGTCCATCCTGCCGCGCTCCACCGCGCGCCGCTTCAGCACGGCGACAAGCTCGCGCGCAGCGGAAAGCTGCGTCTTCACGGGCAGATACTTTCCGCGCGTTTTTCGGTCCGCCGTGCCGGCGAAGATCGCGTTCACCTCGCTGTACACGCCGCGCACCTTCGAGCGGATCACCGACTTGAAAAAGTCGTACCCCACCATGTTCCCGCCTCTGTCAAAGCGCATCCGCGCGGTGAGGGTCAACTTGTCCTCCCCCGCGTTCAGCGAGCACTCCCCGTTCGAGAGCGCTTTTGGAAGCATCGGGATGACTCGGTCCGCAAAATAGACCGAGGTGCCCCGTTTTTCCGCCTCCCGGTCGAGCGCCGTGTTTTCCCGCACATAGTGGGAAACGTCGGCGATGTGCACGCCGAGCACATACCCGTTCCGCGTGCGGCGCACCGAGACCGCGTCGTCGAGGTCCTTCGCATCCGCGCCGTCCACGGTGAAGATCTTTTCCTCCCGAAGGTCGAGCCGCCCCTGCAGATCCTTTTGGGAAACGGGGCGCGCGACGCTTTCCGCCTCCCGAAGCACGTCTTCCGGAAACGCTGCCGGGATCCCATACCGGGCGACGACCGCGTCCGCGCAGACGCTCGCCTTGGAGCCGCTCCCGAAGCGCTTTTCCACCTTCGCGGCGGACCATTCGCCGTACCGGTCCTGCAAAGCCTGCGCCAGCACCTTGTCGCCGTCGCGCGCGTCCAAAAGATCCCGCCGCTCGACCCGCAGCGGGCGGCGGATCGCGCCGTCCGGATAGACGAACGCCCTTCCGCCTTCCACGGAAACGGTCCCCGTGATCTCGGTGGGTCCGCGCTCCAAAACGCGCCGCACCCGTCCGGCCGGCCCGCGTTCCTCGCGGCGGACGTCCCCCACCAGCACCGTGTCGCCGAGGAACGCCCCGGAAAGCGCGCTGCCCGGGATGAAAAGATCGTCCCCGCCGTTTTCCGGCCGCGCAAAGCCGAACCCCTCCGAAAGCGAAACGATCTTCGCCCGCACACAGCCGCGCGGCGTCCCGTCCGCTTCGTTCGCGCCCGCTTCCGTGTGCAAAGCAGCCGTGCGGTACGCGTCCAAGTCCACCAGGCCGTCGCGCTTCAAACGCTCCAGCGCGGCGATCCCCACAGAGCGCTCGCGCACCTCCGCCGCTTCCAGCAAGGTACGGATCTTCCACGGGTGCGGTTCTTCCTCTTCCAGCACCTTCAAAATGCGGCGCGCGCACGCTTCGACCGCTTTCGGGCCGCGTTTTTCAGCGGGACCGAACCGTCTCGCCCCTTTCCGGGGCCTGTTCTTCCCGGACGCTGCGTTCTTTCTTTTCATGCTCTGTCCCGCTTTCTGCGGTCCTTTTCCGCCATGTCGAATCCGTTTTGTGTCACAGCTCCGTCACGATCTTCCGAAACAGGTCTCCCCGTTCCGCGAAATCCCTGTACATATCAAAGCCCGTCGCGCCGGGAGAAAGCGCCGCGACCCCGCCGGGCTTCGCCGCGCTCCGCGCGAGGGCGACCGCCTCCTCCATCGTTTTCGCATGAAGGATCACCGGCGCGCCTTTTTGGTAGGAGGGCGCGCTTTCCACCGCCGCCCCGATCTTTCCGGCGGCGGGCGGCTTTTTCCCCGGGACAGGCGTCCCGGGTGCGAGCAGGATCAGCGTGGAGACCTTTTGGCAGATCTTCTCCCCAAGCTCGTCGAACGGCACGCCCTTGTCCGCGCCGCCCGCGATGAGGACGATCTTTTCCGGGAAGAGCGAGAGCATCCCCTTGATGACGCGCGTCGGGCTCGTCGCGATGGAATCGTTGTACCACCGCACGCCGTCCAGCTCGCGGACGAGCTCACAGCGGTGCGCGACGCCCTTAAATGTTCGCGCGACCTTCCGAATGGCCTCCACCGGCACCGTGCCCCAAACGGCGCTCATCGCCGCGAGAAAGTCCTCGGTAAAGTGCGCACCCGGCAGCAGGATCTCCTTTTCGGAAAGCACCTCCTGCTCTCCAAAGCCGACCGTCCCGTCGATGCACCAGCCGCCGTTCGTCTTTTGCCTGCGGGAAAAATACAGCGTCTCGCCGCGCGTTTCCGCGCCGCAGGCGGCGGTGAGGCCGTTGTCCAGATTCAAAACCGTCCGCCCGAACGCGTTCTGGTGCAGGAAGATGTTCTTCTTCGCCGCGACATACTCCTCCATGTCGCGGTGCACGTCGAGGTGGTTCGGCGAAAGATTCGTCAGCACCGCGACGTCCGGGCTGCGCCGCATGGAGATGAGCTGAAAGCTCGAGAGCTCCACGACGGCGACGTCCTCGGGCTTTACCGACGCGATCTCCGGCAAAAGCGGCTTTCCGATGTTGCCGCCGAGGTGTACCGTGTACCCCGCCTCTTCCAAAAGCGCCGCGATCAGGGAAGTCGTGGTCGTCTTGCCGTCGCTCCCGGTCACGGCGAAAATGCGGCACGGGCAGAGATCGAAAAAGACCTCCATCTCGCTCGTCACGGCGACGCCCCGCCGGCGCGCCTCCTGCAGTTCCGGCAGCAGATACGGCACGCCCGGCGTGCGGAACACCATATCCTCGTCGATCCCCTCGAGATAGCTTTCCCCGAGGACGAGCCGCGCGCCGAGCGCCCTCAGGCGCGCCCCGTCTTCTCCGAGCGCCTCTTCCGTGCGGCGGTCCCGCACGGTGATCTTTGCGCCGTACCCCGCGAACTGTTCGATCAGCGGCAGGTTGGAACGCCCGATCCCGATGAAGGAAACGCGCTTTCCGGCGAGTCGAGCGGTAAATGTAGCAGCAGTCATGCTTGCCTCCCGTTTTTTATTTGAGGAACGTGCGGTAATCCTCCAGATTCTTGCGCAGCAGTTCCGGCGTCTTCAGCCCGTAGGGGCATTTCTTCGCGCACTGTCCGCAGTTGAGGCACGTCTCGATCTTCTCCATCTGCTCCTGCCAGTAGGGCGTCAGCCACGCGGCCGCCGGCGCGCGGCGCAGCAGCAGAGACATTCTCGCGCACTGGTTGATGATGATCCCCTGCGGGCAGGGCATACAGTAGCCGCAGCTCCGGCAGAAGCTCTCCGAAAGCTCTTCCCGCTCCTTCGCGATGAACGCGCGCATCTCGTCGGTCATCTCCGGCGGGTTCTCGTTGTAGGAGAGGAACTCGTCGAGCTCCCATTCGCGCTGCACGCCCCAGATGGGCAGCGCGTTCTCGAACTGCGCGAGATACGCATACGCCGCGTCGCTGTGCGTGATCATGCCGCCGGAAAGCCCCTTCATGCAGATAAACCCGATCCCGAGCTCCCCGCAGCGGCGCACGAGCGCCTCGTCCTTCGCGTCCGCGAGGTAGCTGAACGGGAACTGCAGCGTGTCGTACAGCCCGGATTCGACCGCCTCCTGCGCCACGGCAAGTCGGTGGTTCGTGATGCCGATGAACCGGATCTTCCCCTGCGCCTTCGCTTCCAGCATCGCTTCATAAAGGCCGGTGCCGTCCCCGGGCTTCGGGCAGAGCGCCGGGTTGTGGAACTGATAGATGTCGATGTGGTCGGTCTTCAGGAGCGCGAGGCTCGTCTCGAGGTCCTTCCAGAAGCCCTCCACCGTCGTGGAAGGCGTTTTCGTCGCGAGGATGATCTCGTCGCGCACGTCGCTGAGCGCAAGTCCGATCTTCTCCTCGCTGTCGGTGTAGCTCCGCGCGGTATCGAAGAAATTGATCCCGTTTTCATACGCCTTGCGCAGGAGCTTTCCCGCCTCTTCCACGCTCACCCGCTGCACGGGCAGCGCGCCGAAGCCGTTCTTGTTCACCGTGATGCCGGTCCGCCCGAGTGTAACTGTTTTCATTTGTCGTCCTCCTTTACTTTATCCCGCCGCCTCGTCTGTGTCGGCGGTCATTTCCGTATAGCTCTTATACAGGCCGTAATAAATGCCCTTTTTGCGCATCAGATCGCGGTGCGTGCCGGATTCCTCGATGCCCCGGTCCGTCAGCACGAGGATCTTCGTCGCGTTCTTGATGGTCGTCAGCCGGTGCGCAATGGTGAATGTTGTGCGGCCGTGCGCCAGCTTTTCGAGCGACTCCTGCACGATCCGCTCGCTCTCGTTGTCGAGCGCGCTCGTCGCCTCGTCGAGGATCAGGATCGGCGGGTTCTTGAGAAACGCCCGCGCGATGGAGATGCGCTGCTTCTGCCCGCCGGAGAGCTTCACGCCGCGTTCGCCGACGTATGTATCGTAGCCGTTCGAAAGCTCCGTGATGAACCCGTGCGCGCCGGCCAGCTTCGCCGCCTCAATGACCTCTTCGCGGCTCGCGCCGGGCCTGCCGTACTGGATGTTCTCAAACACCGTCCCGGAGAAAAGATAGACGTCCTGCTGCACAAAGCCGATGTGTTCTCGCAGGGATTTCATCGTCACGTCGCGGACGTCCTTCCCATCGATGCGGATCGCACCCTCGGTCACGTCGTAGAAGCGCGGGATCAGGTTGCAGAGCGTCGTCTTGCCCCCGCCGGAGGGGCCGACCAGCGCGATGTTCTCCCCCGCCCTGACGTCGAGGCTGATGTTCGAAAGGACCTTCGTCCCGTCGTCCATGTAGGTAAAGCCCACCTTGTCGAACGTCACGTCGCCCTTGACCTCGCCGATGTCCTTCGCGCCGGGGCGGTCGAAGATGTCGATCTCGGCGTCCATGATCTCAAAGAACCGCTGCACGCCGGTGATGCCGCTCTGGAACTGCTCGGTGAACTGCACGACGCGGTGGATGGAGGTGAGAAGCGTCTGGATGTACATGAGGTATGCCACGAGCTCCGCCGGGGAGATGCCCCCGTTCATCATGAAGATCGCGCCCGCCACAACGACGATGATGTACATGAGGCCGTCAAAAAACTTGTTTGAGGCCTCAAAGCCGCCCATCAGCATATACCGGTAGCGCTTGATGTCGAAGAACTTCCGGTTGCCCGCCTCGAATTTCTGCTCCTCGAGCGATTCGTTCGCGAAGGATTTCACCACGCGCACGCCCAGAAGGCTGTCTTCCACCTGCGCGTTGATCTCTCCGAGCTGCCGCCGCTGCACCATGAACTGCCGCCGCATTTTCAGATTGAAACACGCCGCAGCCACCAGCATGAAAGGCAGCACCGCGAAGATGATGCACGTCAGCGCGACATTCATGGTGCAAAGGATCGAGAACGCGCCGATGATCTTAATCGCGGCGATGAAAAACTCCTCCGGGCAGTGATGGGCGAACTCCGTCACATCAAACAGGTCGTTGGTCACGCGGCCCATGATCTGGCCGACCTTGGTGTTGTTGTAATAGGTGTAGCCCAGCTCCTGCAGATGGGCAAAGGCGTCGCGCCGCATGTCGGTCTCGATGTACACGCCCATGATGTGGCCGCTGTCGGTCATGTAATAGTTGGCGGCGCCGTCGATGACGCGCAGCACAAAGTAGACAGCGGCCAGCGTGAGCACGGTGTGCGCGGTCAGGGTCACGGCCGGGTCAGTGGCGGCGTTGGTCAA
>CANRMW010000062.1 GCA_947631835.1 uncultured Clostridia bacterium
CTGCTTTTCTTGGAAGAAAAGTAGGCAAAAGAACTTTTGCGTCGCGCCGGTCGTTCGCTCCGCTCACTTCGTTTGTGATTTCGGGAGGCTTTACTCCCGCGCCGGAAGTCCTGCTGTTTGGTGAGCCTGCTTCAGCTCTCCGCGAGCCCCGCGTAGAGCGAGCGAAACGGGCTCGCCCACGCGTTACTTTTCTTGGATGAAAAGTAGGCAAAAGAACTTTTGCGTCGCGCCGGTCGTTCGCTCCGCTCGCTTCGTTTGTGGTTTCGGGAAGCTTTGCTCCCACGCCGAAAGTCCTGCTGTTTGGTGAGCCTGCTTCGGCTCTCCGCGAGCCTGCGTAGGGCAAGCGAAACGGGCTCGCCCGCGGCGAAGGCACCGTGCGGAGAATGAGTCTTCTCCGGCAAAAGACGTGCTTCTATTAAATTCTATCAACGAGGAGGATCTTCCGTGAAACGCATCTCTTTCAACGACAACTGGATGTTCATCAAGGAAAACGCCGAGCCCGCCGCCGTCACGCTCCCGCACGACGCGATGCAGACCGAGCCGCGCGTGCCGGACGCTCCGAGCGGCAGCGGCGGCGCGTACTACCTCGGCGGGAAATACGTTTATGAGAAGAAATTCACCCCGCAGGAGCCGGGCGTCTACGCGCTCTCGTTCGACGGCGTGTACCGCCGCAGCACCGTCCTGCTGAACGGGGAAAAGGTCGGCGGCGCGGCCTACGGCTATCTGCCGTTCACCGTCCCGCTCGAGGGGCTGAAGATCGGCGAGGAAAACGCGATCCGCGTGGAGATCGACAACGCGGACCAGCCGAACAGCCGGTGGTACGCGGGCAGCGGCATCTACCGGCCGGTCACGCTCCTGCACGGGAAAGCGGGCGGCTTTGCCCCGCGCGGCCTCCGTGTCTCGACCGTCTCCCTCTCCCCGGCGAAGGTCCGCATCGAGGCGGAGACGGGAACGCCCGGCGCCGAGATCGCTTTTGAGATCTACGACGGCGAAACGCTCGCCGCTTCCGGGACGACGGACGCCGGCGTGCTCGAGCTGGAGATCCCGGACGCGAAGCTGTGGAGCGCCGAAACGCCGCACCTATATATATTGAAAGCGAAAATGTCCGCGCCCGACGGTCCGGACACCGCGGAGACGGAATTTGGCGTGCGGCAGATCACCTGGGACAACCGCGGCCTCTATGTGAACGGCGAGAGCGTGCTGCTGCGCGGCGGGTGCATCCACCACGACAACGGCGTCCTTGGCGCGGCGAGCCCTGCGGAAGCGGACTGGCGGCGCGTGCGCAAAATGAAGGAGATGGGCTTCAACGCCATCCGCAGCGCGCACAACCCGATCTCCGAAAACATCCTCCGCGCGGCGGACGCGCTCGGGATGTATGTGATGGACGAGACGTGGGACATGTGGTTCAAGCGCAAGACGGCCCACGACTACGGCGAAGATTTTGAGGCGAACTACCGCGCCGACCTCGAGGCGATCGTCGCGCGGGACTATAACCACCCGAGCGTCATGATGTATTCCATCGGCAACGAGGTGACGGAGCCGGCTTCGCCCAAGGGCATCGATCTCGCCTACGAGCTGATCGAGGTCCTGCACGGGCTCGACGGCACGCGTCCCGTCACGGGCGGCATCAACCTCATGATTATGATGTCGTCCGCCGGCGGCAAGGAGACGTTCAACCCCGACGCCCCGGCGCCCGAGGCCCCGGAGGGCGCGGAACCGCCCGAGGCGCAGCCGAAGAAGAAAGAGAAGCAGGGCGGCCTTTCGGGCATGAACTCCACGATGTTCAACCTGATCACTTCGGTCGTCGGGACGAACATGAACAAGGCCGCGAACGGCAAAAAGGCCGATCAGGTGACGACCCCGGTCCTCGACGCGCTCGACATCGCGGGGTACAATTACGCCTCCGGGCGCTACCCGCTCGAGGCGAAGGCCCACCCGAACCGCCTCATCCTCGGCAGCGAGACCTTCCCGCAGGACATCGCAAAGAACTGGGCGATGGTCGAAAAATATCCGTATCTCGTCGGCGACTTCATGTGGACCGCATGGGACTACCTGGGCGAGACGGGCATCGGCGCGTGGAGCACCGCGCCCGACGCGAAGGGCTTCTCGAAGCCGTATCCGTGGCTGCTCGCGGACACCGGCGCGCTCGACATCCTGGGTGATCCGACCGCCGAGATGTTCTGGGCGAACGCGGCGTGGGGGCAGCTCAAGAACCCCGCCGTCACGGTGCAGCCGCCTGTGAAGCCCGGCGAAAAGCTCGCGCGCGCCGTCTGGCGCGGCACGAACGGCATCCCCGGCTGGAGCTGGAAGGGCTGCGCCGGAACGAACGCCGTCGTGGAGGTCTTCACGAAGGACCCTGTGGTCGAGCTGTTCCTGAACGGCGCGTCCTACGGGAAGAAGGCCGTGAAGGAATGCCGCGCGGTCTTCCGCCTCCCCTACACGCCGGGCATCCTGCGCGCTGTCTCCTATGACGACCGCCATGTCCCCACGGGCGAGACGGTGCTCCGCTCCGCGATGGGGAAGATCTCGATCTCGGCAAAGCCGGAGTGCGCGGACGTCGCGCCGGGCGGCGTCGCCTATGTGGAGATCTCGCTCGTCGGCGAGAACGGCGTCATCGAGCGGAACGCGGACGCGAAGCTCTCCGTCGAAGTGGAAAACGGCGAGCTGCTGGCGTTCGGCAGCGCCAACCCCCGCACGGAGGAACGCTTCTCCGACGGATGCTACACAACGTATTACGGACGCGCGCAGGCCGTCGTCCGCGCCGGAAAGATCGGCACGGTGACGCTGCGCGTAAAGGGCGAGGGCCTCGCGGATGCCAAGGCCGAGATCGCCGTGAAATAAGATTCGGAGGAAACCAAAATGGAAAATGTCACCGAAGCGCCGCGCAAAAAGCGCGTGCTGAGCATGTCGCAGTCCACGGGGATGTTCACGCTCGGCAACTACCTCGGCGCGCTCAAAAACCACGTCGCGCTGCAGGACGAATACGAGTGCTTCTACGCCCTCGCGGACCTGCACGCGATCACCGTCCGGCAGGACCCGGCGACGTTCCGCCAGAACACCCGGAACGTCTATGCGATGCTGATGGCCGTCGGGCTCGACCCGGAAAAGTGCGTGCTCTTCATTCAGAGCATGGTGCCGGAGCACGCGCAGCTCGCGTGGATCCTCAACTGCTACACGCAGTTCGGCGAGCTCTCCCGCATGACGCAGTTCAAGGACAAATCCGCCCGCCACGCCGACAACATCAACGCGGGCCTCTTCACCTACCCCTGCCTGATGGCGGCGGACATCCTGCTCTATAACGCGGATTACGTCCCCGTCGGCCACGACCAGAAGCAGCATGTGGAGCTCGCGCGCGACATTGCGGAGCGCTTCAACAACCTCTACTCCCCGACGTTCACCGTGCCGGAGGTCATGTTCGGCAAGGCGGGCGCGCGCGTCATGAGCCTGCAGGACCCGACGAAGAAGATGTCGAAGTCCGACGAGAACATGGGCGGCACGATCCTCCTCACCGACACCCCGGAGGAGATCATGAAGAAATTCAAGCGCGCGAAGACGGACAGCGGCTCCGAGATCCGGCGCGGCGAAGACAAGCCCGGCATCAACAACCTGATGGACATTTACGCCGGCGTCACGGGAAAGACCTTCGAGGAGATCGAGCGCGAGTTCGAGGGCAAGGGCTACGGCGATTTCAAGACCGCCGTGGGCGAGGCCGTCGTGGAGGAGCTGCGCCCGGTGCAGGAAAAATACGCCCGCCTCATCAAGGACAAGGCCTATCTCGAAGCGTGCTGGCACGAGGGCGCGCCGAAGGCCGAAGCCGTCGCGCGGCGCACGCTCCAGAAGGTCATGCGCAAGGTCGGTTATCTTTCCTGAGCGGACCCGCGATTCAGAAGAATAAAGGAGAGCGAATATGGCTAAGCACATGCGGGGCAAAATGCCTGCCCCAACGAGAAGAGAAAGCGAAGGCCCGGCGTATCCCGCCGAGCCGCAGGACGCCGGATACCCCGAGCCCGTCTCCCCCGACGCGTATGATGCGTATGAGGAGCCCGAAGAAGCGCCCCGCCCGCGCCGGGACAGAAACGGCGGCCGGGATATTTATCAGGAGGAGATGCGCCGCGCCCCGAAGCCGAGGCGCCGCCGTCCGTTCCCGGTCGTGCCCGTCGCGGTGCTCCTGTTCCTTGCCGCAGCGGCGCTCGTCCTGTTCGCGCTTTGGAAGAGCGGGATCCTCGATCCGATGGTAGAGCGGGTCTTCCCGAAGCCGACGGCCGTGCCGACCGCAGAGCCGACCGCCGAACCCACCGCGGAGCCGACGGCCGAACCCACGGCGGAACCCACCGCCGCGCCGACCGAGGTCCCGACGCCGACCCCGGAGCCGACGCCGCCGCAGATCGTGGACGACGGCACGGAGGGGTACCTTTCCAGCGACATCCTGATCTACAACAACGCCGCTTTCGAGCTGTTCTACGGCAGCGACGACATGGCCGCGGCTTACGCGGAGCTCATCAACGGCTTCGCGGCGCAGCTCCCGGGCATCCGCGCCTACGACATGGTCGTGCCGAACCACTCGGCCTTCGGCGTGCCGGAGCGGGTCAACGACTACTACGGCTGCATGTCCCAGCGGCAGAACACCTCGGCGGTCTATGCGGCGCTTTCCGAGGATGTGGTCCCGGTGGACATCTACGACATCCTCAACCTGCACAACGACGAGCCCATCTACCTGAACACCGACACGCACTGGTCCTCCCTCGGCGCGTACTACGCCTACACGAAATTCGTGGAGGTCGCGGACGCGGGAACGCCTGCCGCGCTCGAGGATTTTGAGAAGACCACCTACACCGACATCGCCGGCTATCTCGCCTACGCCACCGGCGAGGACGTCCTGTATTCGAACCGGGACACCCTCGACGTGTACGACCCGAAGTTCTCCTTCACCTGCGAGATGTCCTACGACGGGCAGGAGTTCTTCGAATCCGACACGGTCAACACGCACAACTCCGAGCTGGGCTACGCCATGTTCCTCGGCGGCGATATGGGCTGCGTGCGGGTCACGAACCACGACGTCTCCACCGGCAGGAAGCTGCTCATCATCAAGGATTCCTACGGCAACGCGCTGGTCCCGTTCCTCACCGCGAGCTTCGACGAGGTCCACGCGGTCGATTTCCGCTACTTCATCGGGAACATCCCGCAGTACTGCCTCGAGCAGGGCATCACCGACGTGCTGTTCTTCAACAACGTCATGACGGTCAACACCTCGACCCAGCACGAGTCCATGTCCACGCTTTTCAACTGAACTTCTTTTCGGGCCGTCCCGGCAGGGACGGCCCTTTTTGTCCCGAATTTTCAAACGGCGCTTTTTGGATTTTTATGCAGCTTTGGGCGTCTTTCCTGCCTCCCGTTTTCTTTTATGCAAGATGCGCATGTACAAATTTCTATCTGATTTTCTCACAAAAAAGTTTCTTCCCATAAAGGCAAACTGGCGTGTCCTTCCATACTTTTATTGCATTTGTATCTGCTCTTTCTTTCCTTTGCGGCGGTCCCCGGAAAGGACGCATCACAAAATAAGGGCTTGTTTGCGGCAATATAGCGCAAAATGTCCGAAATTCAATAGCCAATTTTTATAGTCACCCTTGGGCCCTTGGGCATTATGTCGCAAAAATGAAATTTTTCTGGCCAAACTGTTGACAACACGTCGAAAAGGTGCTATAATGCCAGCATAGACACCAATATCTCCGCCTATGCAGGCGCGCGAAGCAGGACGTCCTGCTTTTGTGTTTGGATGTATATCCAAACACAGCGCTTTTCCATTGGAGAGGGTGTGGGGTCAATCCTTTAACAGGAGGTAGTAGAATGGCAACTCAGACAAAAACCGTGAAGCCTGCCTACGAGATGACGTACTGGGAACGCCTCGGAAAGGAAGTAGTTCGGGATAAATACCTCTACCTGCTTCTTCTGCCGGGATTTCTGATCCTCATCGTTTTCCGGTACATTCCGATCCTCGGCAACGTCATCGCGTTCATGGACTTCAACCCCTACGACATGGCGAAGAGCACCTGGGTAGGCTTCGATCACTTTGTGGACCTGCTCACGCGCCCGCAGTTCTTGAACGTTTTCAAGAACACGCTCGTCATCTCCATTCTCAAGATGGTCTGCGGCTTCCCTGTCCCGATCATCCTGGCCCTCATGATGAACGAAATGCGCAACCTCAAGTTCAAGAAGGTCTCGCAGACGATCCTCTATCTGCCGCACTTCATTTCGTGGGTCGTGCTTTCCGGCTTGATCATGAACATGCTCAATCCGGATACCGGTGTTCTCACCGGCATCGTCAGCGCCATGGTGGGCGAAAGAGTTCAGGTGCTTTCCGATCCGCGTTACTTCGTGCAGATGCTCGTCATCTCCGATGTATACAAGGGCATGGGCTGGGGCACCGTCGTCTACTTTGCCGCACTCTCCGGCGTGGATCCGCAGCTCTATGAGGCGGCCTCGATCGACGGCGCGCGCAAGTGGAAGCAGCTCATTCACATCACCCTGCCGGCCATCACTCCCACGATCGTCATCATGCTGATCCTCAGCTGCAACAACATCGTGAACGCCGGCTTCGACCAGATCTTCATGCTCTATTCCGCACTGGTTTACGACGTGGCGGACATCATCGACACCTATGTGTACAGAATCGGTATCGGACGTTCCGATTACTCGTTCTCCACGGCGGCCGGTATGTTCAAGTCGATCATCGCCTTCGTGATGATCCTCATCGTCAATACCGTTGCCAAGAAGACGGGCAACGAAGGCATTTGGTAAGGAGGGAAGATCCATGGCTGAAGCAAATAAGAACAAGATCAAGACCTCCATTCCGGAGAAAATCTTTACCGTATTCAACTACGCGTTCTTCGTGGCTCTTTGCCTCGCAATGCTCTACCCCTTCTGGCATGTCCTGATGCTCTCCTTCAGCTCGCTGGAAGCGTCCCTCAAGGGCGGCATCTTCCTCTATCCGAAGGGCTTCAACCTCGATACATACCAGTCGGTCTTTAAGAACCCGCAGGTCTATTCCGGCTTCGGTGTGTCGATCCTCGTAACCATCCTCGGCACGGTGCTCGGCACCCTCCTCACGGCGATGGTCGCGTTCCCGCTCTCCAAGTCCCGCCTGCGCGGCGGCAAGGTTCTGATGGTCCTCGTGCTCTTCACGATGATCTTCTCCGCCGGCATGATCCCGAGTTTCCTCGTTGTGCAGGGCCTCGGCCTTCTGAACAACATCCTCGCTCTGGTCCTCCCGGGCCTTGTGAGCGCCTACAACGCCATCATTATGAAGAGCTTCTTCCTCTCCATCCCGGAGAGCCTTGAGGAATCCGCCCGCATCGACGGCGCGAACGACCTGCGCATCTTCTTCTCGATCATCCTGCCGCTTTCCAAGGCAACGATCGCGACGATCGCGCTGTTCAACGCCGTGGGCTATTGGAACGATTACTTCTCGGCCGTTCTGTACATCCGTGACACGAACCTCTGGCCGCTGCAGATGGTCCTGCGCTTCATGCTGACCAACACCCAGCAGGCCATGCAGCAGGCGGGCGTCAACGTCATCGCGCAGACGAACACCAACGCCGAGACCATCAAGGCCGGCACGATCATCGTCTCCACGATCCCGATCCTGTGCGTGTATCCGTTCGTGCAGAAGTACTTCGTCAAGGGCGTCATGATCGGCGGCGTCAAGGGTTAATGGATTGTCCCGCAGCGGATCCACCGCGCGGAGTTTATACAATCAAATTTTCAGAAAGGATGACAAATTCATGAAAATGAAGAGAATCATCAGCATCCTGCTGGTTCTCGCCGTATGCCTGTCCCTCGCGGCCTGCAGCGGCGGTTCCGGCAGCGGCAGCAGCACCCCGGCTTCGACCGCCGGCGGCGATAGCTCTGCTGCAACTGGCGGCGAGACCGGTGGAGAAACCGGTGGGGAGACCGCCGGCGAGACCGGCGGCGAGTCCGCTGGCCCGATCGACCCGACGAACCAGTCGGAGACCATGCCTGTCACGATCACGGTTATGACCGGTCATACCCAGAGTGACAGCCAGATCGAGAAAATGCTCGAAGAGAAGTACAACATCGACATCACGCTTAACGTGCTGCCCGGCTGGTCCGACGGCGTGAACGCGATCACGATGCAGATGACTTCCAACGACAGACCTGACATCCTCTGGTGGTGGGGCATGGACACCGAGTATGCGAAGTGGGTGGACAACGGCCTGATGGTCGATGTGACCGACTACATGAACACCTACACCAACATCCGTGACTACTACAACAAGATGGACCCGAAGACACTGTTCTATGCGGCGAGCAACGACGGCCGCATCTACCGCATCCCGGGCGACGTCGCGGAGCCTTCCTGCGAAGTCCTCTGGATCCGTCAGGACTGGCTGGATAACCTCGGCCTCGAGACCCCGAAGACCCTCGACGAGCTTGAGGACGTCATCGCAAAGTTCACCACCGATGACCCGGACGGCAACGGCGCGGACGACACCTATGGCCTCGGCGGCGACGGCAACGACTTCCGTTCCTTCTGGCCGTGGATCCAGGCCTATGACCAGACCCATTACAGCTTTTTCTGCGTGGACGACGACGGCGTCGTGACCTATGGCCCGGCGAACCCGAACACCAAGGAGTGGCTGGGCCGTGTAGCCGATCTCTATAAGAAGGGCTATGTGGTCCCGACGATCACCACCGATACCGACCGCGATCAGGAAATGGCGAACGGCGGCTTCGGCGTTACCTACAGCTGGTGCGCTTGGAACAACCCGGACGCGACCACGATGACTTCCTTCTATGCCAGCAATCCGGATGCGAAGTGGGTCACCATGGACATGGTCGAAGGCCCGAACGGTATGCCGCAGGAAGATCCGGCTACCTCCGCTGCGTGGGCGTATTTCGGCATCACCAACGGCTGCCCGGAAGAGAACCGCGAGCGCGTCTATGCGTTCTATGATGATATGTGCTCTCTCGAGAACTATGAGGCTCGCCGCTACGGTGAAGAGGGCGTCCATTACACCATCGAAAACGGCCAGTATATTCCGATCGTGACCCCGGGTTCCGAGGAAGACACGAACCAGAACATCGGCCTCAACCTGTTCCACAACCTCTTCAACCGCAAGGACGAAGGCAACATGGCGAACACCCCCGAGACGACCGCTCTGTTTGAGAAGTCGGGCAACGAGAGCCGCTACGCTGCTGCCCACCTCGTCGAGTGGAAGGATCCGAACGCGTTCACGACTTGGCTTGACCTCCGTGCTGACATTGAGGATACCGCCAACAAGTACATGTGGGGCGTCATCGCCGGCACCGAGTCTGTCGATACGTTTGACAACTATGTTGCCAGCCTGAAGGCTCTTGGTCTGGACGAAGTTCTCGAGCAGGCGAATGAGCTCTACGCGACCCAGAACCAGCAGATGGAAGAGTACATGGCTGCGAACGGCTTCGAATGATCCCGTAACAGACCTGTCTCCCACACCTGAGTGGACCCAAGTGAATCATCTTTGATTCCCGGCGGGGGAGCTTCGGCTCCCCTGCTTTCTTTCTGTCTCCCATCGCCGCCCCCTGCAAGCCCTCGCGCCTTCGCAAAACATCCCGCAGCCTCCTCCCCGTAAACGCGCACCGATAAGCAAAACCCTTTTTCCCGCCCGCCCCTTCCGGCGAAATTTTTTTCCTCCTCCCAGCCGGGCATTTTTTTCGGGGCCGCGCTCCCACCGTCCCGCAAAAGCCGTTCCTCCTGAGTCTCCCCGAAAGTTGGGGGCATCAGCGCCGCTTCTCCCGCGCTCGCCTGCGGCCCCCCGCAAGCGGCTCTCCTTCCCCCGCCGCCCTCTCAAAACGGATAAGTCTGCGCCCTCTTCCGTTGCGCCCTCGCCGCATTTCCCAAAGTGGAACACTTTCTTTGCTCCCCAGCCGGGCATTTTTTCGGGGCCGCGTTCCCGCCGTCCCGCAAACGCCGCCCCTTCGATTCTCCCCGAAAGTTTGGGGGCATCGCGCCGCTCCCCTCGCGCTCGCCTGCGGCCCCCCGCAAGCGGCTCTCTCCTTCTCCTAGCCCTTCCAAACGGGATGGGTGCGCCTCTTTCTGCTGCGGCCCCCGCGCTTCCCAAAGGTGTTTCATCACCCCGGACCGGAGGGCTTTCCGCGCCCGCAGGCAACAAAAAATCGCGGCAGACCCGAAAAGGATCTGCCGCGACGATGGCGCGCTTGAAGGGACTCGAACCCCCG
>CANRMW010000063.1 GCA_947631835.1 uncultured Clostridia bacterium
TTAAGGGAGCGGGCATCCTAGTGCTCGGCGGGGGTGTGATGATGGATGTGACGCTCCCCGCAGGAAACGAGGGCAGCGTGAATCCCTCTCTCTTTTTGGAGGCGGCGGAGAAGTACATCGGGCGCGAACTGTTCGCGAGGGTGCAGAGGCTCCGGCTTCTGGACCGGGAAAAAAGAGAGTTTCGGTAAAAAAGACTTGCTTTTTTCCGCGGGGCGTGTTATAATACAAAAGCATTTGGATACCTTTGGCCCTCAAAAGCTGCCAATGGGGTTCACTGCACGGCGCAAGCCGCGTCTTTGAAGCGGGCAGTCCTCTGCACGGTTTTGCTGCATGAATGTCTGAATTTTGATCCACAGGAGGATATAGCAAATGGACGCACTTAAGCTCATCGCCGCCGACTCCGTGAAGACGGAGATCCCGCAGTTCGGGATCGGCGACACGGTTCGCATCAGCGTGAACATCCGAGAGGGTGACCGCGAGAGGATCCAGCAGTTTGAAGGCACTGTGATCGCGCGCAAGGGTTCCGGCGTTGCCGAGACTTTCACCGTTCGCCGCGTTTCTTATGGCGTCGGTGTGGAGCGTGTTTTCCCGCTGCATTCCCCGAATGTCAAGGACATTCAGGTGATCCGCAAGGGACATGTCCGCCGCGCGAAGCTCTATTATCTGCGCGACCGTGTCGGCAAGGCCGCGAGAGTCAAGGAAAAGCTCTGAGAACCAAATATCGCGAAGGGAAAAGGGGCAAAAGAAGTTTTGTCCCTTTTTGTTTTTACTTGAGGATTCTAAGTGAAAAGGAGAGATCAGCATGGATTCCGGGATCGTGACTGCGAAGCGTTGGGTTAAAACTCTGTATGAATGGCTGGAAGAGATTGGCATCTCGCTGTGCGTCGTCATTCTTGTCTTCACGTTCCTCTTCCGGATCGTCACCGTATCGGGCCATTCCATGGAGCCGAACTATGTGGACGGCGAAAAGGTGATCGTCACAAATCTGGGGCATTCCCTGGAACAGGGGAAAGTGGTCGTCATCACGAACGTTCTGGCGGAACCCATCATCAAGCGCATCATTGCCACGGAGGGACAGGTCATCGACATCGATTACGACCGGGGCGTCGTGTATGTGGACGGGGAACCCCTTGACGAGAGGCAGTTCGGGATCCAAAACGGGATCACGACGAGCCCGCACAGCTCTTATGAGCCTTTGGTGCTTCCCCAGACCGTTCCACAGGGCTGCGTGTTCGTCCTCGGAGACAACCGGGGCGTCTCAAAAGACAGCCGGTATGCCGAGGTGGGCATGATCGATACGCGCCATATTTTGGGGGAAGCCGTATTTACGGTGTTCCCGTTCGACCGATTTGGATTTATCGACTGATGCAATGACCGATCAGAAAGAGGCTGTTCCATGAGCGATACTCAGCATGTGCAGTGGTTTCCGGGCCACATGGCAAAAGCGCGCCGCGCAATCTCCGAAAGCCTGAAACTGGTGGACGCGGCGGCGGAGCTGATCGACGCACGCATCCCGGTCAGCAGCCGCAATCCCGACCTGAAAAGGATCCTCGGGGGAAAACCGCGGATCGTCCTCCTGAATAAGGCGGATATGGCGGACCCCGTGCGCACGAAACAGTGGGTGGAGCTTTTTGCAAAGCAGGGTACGACGGCGCTGCCGATCGACTGCAAGACGGGAAAGGGCGTGCAGCGCATTTTCCCCGCGCTGCGGGAGATCCTCGCAAAACAGATCGCCGCATGGGAGCGGAAAGGGATGACGGGCAGGCCGATTCGAATTATGATCGTCGGTGTGCCGAACGTCGGAAAATCCTCCCTGATCAACCGTCTGCTCCGTGGCGGCGCCGGCAAAGCCGCCGTGCAGGACAGACCCGGCGTCACAAGGCGCAATCAGTGGTACAACGTCGGGAGCGGCTTCGAGCTTTTGGATACGCCCGGCGTGCTGTGGCCGAAATTCGAGGACCCCGTCGTCGGGGAGCACCTGGCTTTCACGGGGGCGGTCCGGGACGAGATCCTGGATACGGAGGGCCTTTCCGCGCGCCTTTTAGAGCTTGTCGCGCGCCTTTATCCGCGAGCCCTTCCCGAAAGGTACGGCGTAGAGCTCTCTAAAGAGGACGCGGCGCAGGGGTATGCGCTGCTGGCACAGATCGCAAAAAAAAGAGGAATGCTGCTTTCCGGGGGCGAAGTCGATACGGAGCGCGCCGCCGGGCACGTTTTGGACGAATACCGCGCGGGGAAGCTCGGCCGCATCACCTTGGAGTGGGCGGGAGAACCGCTTTCCGTGGAAGTGGGGGGAACAGACGTTGCCGGACTACCGCTTTGAACACAATGCCCGAGAACGGGGATTCGCTTCGGTGTGCGGGATCGACGAGGCGGGGCGCGGGCCGCTGGCCGGGCCCGTCTGCGCGGCGGCTGTGATCCTGCCCGAAGACTTGGAGATCGCCGGGCTGGACGACTCGAAAAAGCTCTCGGAGAAACGGCGGGAGGAGCTTTTTCCCGTCATCCGGGAAAAGGCGCTCGCGTATGGGATCGCCTTTGCGAGCGCGCAGGAGATCGATGAGATCAATATTTTGCAGGCGACGTTTCTCGCGATGCGGCGGGCGTTTGAAGCGCTCGGCGTACCGTGCGGGTATGCGCTTGTCGATGGCAACCGGATGCCGCCGCTCCCCGTTCCCGGCGAAACGATCGTGAAGGGGGACGGGAGATCGATGAGCATCGCGGCGGCTTCCGTCCTCGCGAAGGTGAGCCGGGACCGGCTGATGCTCGAGCTTGCGGAGCAGTACCCGCAGTATGGGTTTGAACAGCACAAAGGGTACGGGACAAAGCTCCATGTGGAGAAGCTGCGGGAATTTGGCCCGTCGCCCATCCATCGGGCGACCTTTCTCAAAAAGATCCTTTGACTTTGGAGGTGGTCCGCGTGCCGAACACTGTGACGGGCGCTTTGGGCGAACAGGCTGCGGCTTCCTATCTGGAAAAAAGAGGATATGAGATCGTTGCGCGGAATTTTCGCTCGCGGTTCGGGGAGATCGATCTCGTCGCGCAAAACGACAGGTTTCTCGCGTTTGTAGAGGTGAAGACCCGAGATGAAGAGGGGATCGGTCATCCGTTCGCGTTCATTACGTCCGCGAAGCAGAAAAAGGTGATCCGCGCCGCGCAGTATTATCTGCTTCGCTTTCCGACTGCGCTGCAGCCCCGTTTCGACGCAGCCGCCGTTTTTACGTCAGACGGAAAAGTGGCGCGTATGGAATATTTAGAAAACGCATTTTACTGAGGAGAGAGAACCATGCGATATTTTGATCTGCACTGCGATACGCTCGACGGCGCACTGATGAGCGGAAAATCGATCGTGAAAAACGAGGGCATGCATGTGAGCGCGGAAAAGGGGAAGCATCTCTCCCCGTATGTGCAGTGCACGGCAGTCTTCGTGCCGGACCAACTGCGCGGGGAGGACGCGCTGGCCTTTTTTGAGCGCCACGCGGATTTCTTCGAAGCGGAAGCGAAAAGCGGAGCGTTCCGTGTCGTGCGCGGCGGAGAAGATCTTTTGCCGCTGGAGGGCGGGCCCGGCGTCGGATTCCTGCTCACTGTGGAAGGCGGCGCGGCGATCGCCGGGAAACTGGAAAATGTTGCGCATCTGCGGGAGCGCGGCGTGCGGATGATGACGCTGACTTGGAACGGGAGCAACGAGATCGGCAGCGGGGTTCGTTCGGAAGATCCTTTTGGGCTCACGCTCTTTGGCCGGAAGGTCATCCCGGAAATGGAGCGCGTGGGCATCGTTGTGGATCTCTCGCACGCGAGCGAACGGCTCTTTTGGGACGTCGCGGAGCGCGCCGAACGGCCGATCGTCGCCTCGCATTCGAACGCAAAATCGGTCTGCGGCCACGCGCGCAACCTCACGGACGACCAGTTCCGCGCGATTAAGGAGAGCGGCGGGCTTGTCGGGCTGAACTTCTACAACGCCTTTCTGAACGACGACCCGGAGAAAGCGGACATTGAGGACCTCTATGCCCACGCGGAACATTTCCTTGCGCTTGGCGGAGAAAAGACGCTCGCCATGGGCAGCGACTTCGACGGTTCCGAGATGCCGCATGGGATCACGGGGCTGGAATCCGTGGAGGAGATCGCGAATGTTTTTCTGCGGCACAATCTGCCGGAATCGCTGGTGGACGCGGTCTTCTATCAAAACGCGGCGGACTTTTTCCGCCGGTACGACGGCGTGCTTTGACGCGCCGGGAAGGGAGAACTATGCTGTATAAGAGCACAAGGAACAGTGCGCTTCGGCTGACCTCAGCAGAGGCGATCGCTTCCGGAATTTCTGCAGAGGGGGGGCTGCTCGTCCCGGAGTTCCTGCCGAAAATAGACCCCGGCGTTTTTCTCAGGCAGAGTTATGAGAAGCGTGCGGAAACGGTCCTGCGGCTGTTTTTGACGGATTTTTCGGAACAGGAGATCGCGAAATCCGTGCGGAACGCGTATGCGGGCGGACGTTTCGAGAACGACGCGCCCGCGCCCGTTCGGCCCTTTGGAAAGGAAGACGCGTATTTTTTGGAGCTTTGGCACGGGCCCACCTGCGCGTTCAAGGATATGGCGCTGCAGCTTTTGCCGCATCTGATGGCATATTCGCTGGAAAAAACGGCGAAGGACGAAACGGCGGTGATCCTGACGGCGACTTCCGGGGATACCGGAAAGGCGGCGCTCGAGGGGTTCCGGGACGTCCCCGGCACAAAGATCATCGTGTTTTATCCGCAGGATGGCGTCAGCGCGATGCAAAAACGCCAGATGGCGACGCAGGAGGGCGAAAATGTCTTTGTCTGCGCGATCAACGGGAATTTTGACGACGCCCAGACCGGCGTGAAGCGGATCTTTGCCGATGAAGAGGTCCGCGAGGCGCTTTCGAAAAAAGGAATGCGTTTTTCGAGCGCAAACTCGATCAACTGGGGAAGGCTCCTGCCGCAGATCGTCTACTATTTCTCCGCATACGCGGATCTTGTGGACGCAGAGAAGATCTCTTTGGGGACGCCGCTCAACTTCGTCGTGCCGACCGGGAATTTCGGTAATATCCTCGCGTGCTATTATGCAAAGCGCATGGGGCTGCCCGTTGGCAGGCTGATCTGCGCGTCCAACCGAAACAATGTGCTGACCGATTTCATCCGCACCGGCGTCTACGACCGTCGGCGGACGTTCTACACAACCTCTTCGCCTTCGATGGACATTCTGGTCTCCAGCAATTTGGAGCGGCTGTTGTACCATCTGGGCGGGGAAGACAGCGGGAAGGTCTCCGGATGGATGCGGGATCTGACCGAAACGGGGACGTACACGGTAGACGCGAACACGCTTGCAGCTGTGCAGTCTTTGTTTTGGGCAGACTTCTGCGGGGAGGAGGAGACGGCTGAGACGGTGCGGTCCGTCTTCCGTGATTTCGGGATCCTGATCGACCCGCACACGGCTGTGGCCGCACACGCGCTGGAAAGCTATCGGGCGGAGACGGGTGACAGATCTCCTGCGGTCGTCGTCTCCACGGCGAGCCCCTATAAATTCCCGGGAAGCGTGCTGGAAGCGCTCGGGCAGCAAGCCCCTGAGGACGACTTTGAGAAGGCGGCGCGTCTGTGCGAATACACGGGACAGCCGATCCCAAAACCGATCCTTTCTCTTTCTGAAAAGGTGATCCGCTTTACAAAGGTCTGCGCGCCGAAGGACATGGCCGCCGTTGTCTTGGACGCCGCCGGGGTGTGATATGGCGCTGTTTGTCATCGCGGATCTTCACCTGTCCCTTGGAGCGGACAAGCCCATGGATGTTTTTCCCGGCTGGAACGATTATGTCGGGCGGCTCGCGGAAAACTGGCGGGCTGTGGTCGGACAGGAGGACACGGTGGTTGTCGCGGGAGATATTTCCTGGGCAATGAAGCTGGAGGAGGCGCGGCAGGATCTCGCTTTTTTGGATTCGCTCCCTGGAACGAAGCTGCTCCTCAAGGGCAATCACGATTTCTGGTGGTCCACACGGCGCAAGATCGAGACGTTCTTTTCCGAAAATCATTTCGCTTCCCTGCGCCTTATTTTCAATTCCGCCGAGCGCGTGGGGGAGATCGCGGTCTGCGGAACAAGAGGCTGGCTTTACAACGCGTCTTCCGAGGAGGATAAGAAGATCGTCGCGCGGGAGAACGGACGTCTTGCCGCTTCGCTGGACTCCGCGAAGCAGTGCGGCGGTACGCCGGTCGTATTTCTGCATTATCCTCCCGTATATGACGACGCTGCGGCGGAGCCGTTTTTGAATACGATGGCTTCCTACGGCGTCCGGGACTGCTATTTCGGGCATATCCACGGCGGGCCGGCCGCGAGGAAAGTCCCCGCTGGGGAATACCGGGGCATCCGGATGCACCTCGTTTCCGCAGACCATGTCAAATTCATCCCGCAACTCGTCCGGAACGATACATGAAATTTTTTTGAAAAAACAAAATTGGTGCTGGCGTTCCATGGAAATGTGTGGTATAATTGGCGTGATAGTCAAGCGCCGCCAGAAATTTCGCGCTTTTGCCGTCGTTTTGCGTTTGAAAAGCCGTTCTGCTTTGGAAAAAGCATTTCAAACGTTTGGATGTGCGCCATGCGGACCGAACGGCGGCTGAAATGCGCTGACGTTCCGCTATGCTAAAACAAAAAGTTTTTCGGGCGGATGCCCTTACAGAAAGGAAAGAGAACCATCCATGAATCTCACCGGAAAAAATCAAAAAGAAACCAACCGCTATGAGCTGACCTTCGAGGTCCCCGCTGAGGACTTCCAGAAGGCCGTTGAGGATGCGTATCACGCGAAGCGCAGCCGCTACAATGTGCCCGGCTTCCGGCGCGGCAAGGCGCCGAGAACCTTTATCGAGCGCTATTACGGGGAAAGCGTGTTTTTTGAGGACGCGGTGGATAAGCTGTTCCGCCCCGCCGTTTCCGACGCGATCGAGGCTTCGGAGCTGGAGGTCATTCATGTCGGGCAGGCGGACGTGACGGAGATCGGTAGAGAGACCGGCGTCAAGTTCACGGTCGAAGTTGTGACGAAGCCCGAGATCGAGATCAAGGACTATAAGGGCATCGAGGCGAAGAAGCATCTGCACCCCGTCACCGACGAGGATGTCGAGAAGGAACTCGGCCGCGTGCAGGACCGCAACTCCCGCATGGTGACGGTGGAAGACCGCGCTGCGGAGAACGGCGACACCGTGGACATCGACTATGAAGGCTTCTGCGAGGGTGAGGCGTTCGACGGGGGCAAGGCGGAAAACTATTCGCTGAACCTCGGCTCGAACACGTTCATCCCGGGCTTCGAGGATCAGATCGTCGGGCACGCGACGGGCGACGAGTTTGACGTGAACGTCACCTTCCCGGAGGAGTACCACGCGGAGAACCTCAAGGGCAAGCCCGCCGTGTTCAAGGTGAAGCTCCATGAGATCAAGAAAAAGGAGCTGCCGGAGCTGGACGACGAGTTTGCGAAGGACGTCAGCGAGTTCGACACGCTGGAGCAGTATAAGGCCGATATCCGCGAGCGGCTTGCAAAGGACCGCGAACAGGCGGCGAACGCCGAGGTGGAGAATCAGCTCCTCGAGACGCTGGTCGCGAAAGTTGAAGGAGAGATCCCGCCCGAGATGTATGACAACGAAGCGGAGGAGAACGTCAACAGCTTCGCGTACCGCCTGCAGGCGCAGGGCCTCGATCTGCAGACCTATCTCAAGTACACCGGCATGGACGTCAACGCGCTCAAGGAGCAGTTCAAGCCGCAGGCGGAGCAGCAGGTGAAGATCCGCCTCGCGCTCGAGAAGATCGCGGCGAACGAGAATCTCGAGCCGACGGAAGAAGCGATCTCCGCCGAGTTCAAGAAGCTCGCCGATGCGTATCAGATGGAAGAGGACCGCGTCCGGGAGCTCGTGGGTGACACGCAGGTCAAGGCAGACCTGCGCAGCCAGATGGCTCTGGATTTCGTGAAGTCCAACGCCAACGTTTCCGAAGAGGAATAATTCCGTCAATTCACTGTAAACTAGAAGGAGCGCTTTCGCGCTTTGAAGGCGAGGTTCGCCGCACCGTGCGTTTGTCGTGTGCGGCGAATTTCCGGGAAAGGAAGGTTTGTTATGAGTTTGGTCCCTTATGTCGTGGAACAAACGAGCCGCGGCGAACGTTCGTATGATATTTTTTCCCGTCTGCTGAACGACCGGATCATCATGCTGCACAACGAGGTGAACGACACCACGGCGAGTTTGGTGGTGGCGCAGCTCCTCTATCTGGAAGGGCAGGACCCGGACAAGGACATCAGCCTGTATATCAACAGCCCCGGCGGCGTCATCACCGCCGGCATGGCGATCTATGACACGATGAATTACATCAAGTGTGACGTCTCCACCATCTGTATGGGCATGGCGGCCTCCATGGGCGCATTCCTGCTCGCGGCGGGGACGAAGGGCAAGCGTTTTGCGCTGCCGAACGCGGAGATCATGATCCATCAGCCCTCCGGCGGCTCGCAAGGGCAGGCTACGGATATTGCCATTCAGGCGAACCATATCCTCAGGATCAAGAAGCATTTGAATGAGATCCTTGCCGAGCGGACCGGGCAGAGCATCGAGCGCGTCGCGGCGGACACGGAGCGCGACAACTGGATGACCGCGAAGGAAGCGCTCGAATACGGCCTGATCGATCAAGTGATCGAAACGAAACTCAAGTAAGGAAAGGGCGTGCGTTCATGCCGAACACCTTCGGAAATGACGGTGAACTCTGCTGTTCCTTCTGCGGAAAACCGCAGTCGCAGGCAAGACGGCTCATTGCGGGGAACGGTGTTTATATCTGCGACTCCTGCGTTGAGCTTTGCATGGATATCATTGAAGACGAAAACTCCCTTCGCCGTCCGAAGACGGTCCGGGCTGCCGGCGTAAAGGAATCGTACCTGCCTAAGCCCCAAGAGATCAAGGCAATGCTCGACGACTATGTGATCGGGCAGGACGAGGCTAAGATCACACTTTCCGTCGCGGTCTACAACCACTACAAGCGCATTTTCTACGGTGGCGGGGACGACGGTGTGGAGATCGCAAAGAGCAATGTGCTGCTGCTCGGGCCGACCGGCGTCGGCAAGACGTATCTCGCGCAAACGCTGGCAAAGCTCCTCGACGTGCCTTTCGCCATCGCGGACGCCACGACTTTGACTGAGGCCGGGTATGTGGGAGACGATGTGGAAAACATCCTGCTCCGTTTGATCCAGGCCGCGGATTTCGACGTGGAGCGCGCTGAACGGGGCATCATCTATGTCGATGAGATCGACAAGATCTCCCGGAAATCCGAGAATCCGTCCATCACGAGAGACGTCAGCGGCGAGGGCGTCCAGCAGGCGTTGCTGAAGATCCTCGAGGGCGCGGAGGCAAGCGTGCCGCCGCGCGGGGGCAGGAAGCATCCGCAGCAGGAGACGATCAGCATCGACACCTCGAACATCCTCTTTATCTGCGGCGGCGCCTTTGACGGACTGGAAACCGTGATCCGACGGCGCAAGGACGCCCAGACGCTGGGATTCAATTCCGACGTTCGGAGCAAGCGGGAGATCGACGAGACTGCCTGGATGCGCGACGTCACGCCGCATGATCTCGTGAAATATGGCCTGATCCCGGAACTCGTGGGAAGACTCCCGGTGATCACGGCGCTGAGCGGTCTGGATAAGGCGTCTTTGATCCGGATCCTGACAGAGCCGAAGAACAGCCTTGTGAGCCAATACAAAAAGCTGTTCGCGCTGGATAAGGTGGACCTGAAATTCACGCCGGAAGCGCTGGAAGCCGTCGCCGAGCTGACGTTGGAGCGGAAGACGGGCGCGCGCGGGCTGCGTTCCATCATGGAGGGCGTGCTCACGAAGCTGATGTACGAGATCCCGGGCGACTACAAAGTCGAGTCTGTGGTGATCACGGAGGATACCGTGCGAAACGGCGTCCCGCCGCAGATCCGCCGGAACGAAGACAGGATCCCGGTGAAGATCAAAATGACGCAGCCGAAGCGACGGGCTCGCAGAGATTCGGCGTCCTGACGCGTTTTGGGGCTGTGCAGCCTTCTCTCGCTGCGCAGCCTTTCCCTATTTTTAGTTTTGGAGGCCCTTATGAGTAAAACCCCAGAAAGTACGGAAACCCGTATGCTGCCGATCCTCGCGCTGCGCGGTCTTGTGATCTTTCCCGGCATGATCCTGCAGTTTGATATCACGCGCAAAAAATCAATCCTCGCCGTGAA
>CANRMW010000064.1 GCA_947631835.1 uncultured Clostridia bacterium
CCTCGATGAAAACGGGCGGCAGGAAATCAACAAATACGGAAAGCCTGTGTTCCGCAAGTCCTATTCCGTCCTGCAAGACCAGCTTTTTGAGCATACATGAATACCGGGTGCAAATCAAGGGGCAGCTCAGATATTCTACGGCGCTCGGGACAGACAGCACGGGCAATATTATGTGTATCGACCATCTGATCGAGAGCTTCCCGAAGCGGCTGGAAAAAGCGAAACAGGCGCTTGAACAGGCTCAGCAACAGCTCGAAACTGCAAAAAAGGAGGTCGAAAAACCGTTTGCGCAGGAGAAGGAGCTTTCCGAGAAAACCGCCCGACTCGCAGAACTGGACGCACTTCTAAGCCTCGACAAAAAGGAAAACGAGATCGTCGGCGGAGAAATGGAAGAAGGTGATGCGGAGCGGCAGGAGCCCGTGCGCGAGGCAGGATATGAGCGGTAACAGCGGACGCAGTGTTCTTTTCCTTTGAAGAACTGATTTTTTTCGGAAATCGGACTCCTTCGTCCCATCTGGCATAGAATGGTACTGATCTATTCAGTCAAGAAAGCAGTAAATTTACTGTTGAATCTATTGACAATCGGAGCAAACCCTGATATACTTCATTGTGGGAGGTGAGCGTAGTGGAGAATATTACAAGTGCGATCCGTGATACGATTCCGATCTCGCAGTTCAACAGGGGTCTTGCCGGAAAGATTTTTGAAGAGGTCAAGAGATCTGGCGCAAAGGTCGTCATGAAAAACAATGCCGCCGAGTGCGTTTTGCTTTCGCCGGACGAATATTTGCGCCTGATGGATGAAGTGAACGACGCGCGGCTTTTAGCATTGGCGGCGCAGCGCATGGAGCATTTTGACCCGAAGAATACGATTTCCGGCGAGGAGCTCTACCGTCAGCTTGGGATTACGGACGAGGATCTTGAAAACTGCGGCGAGGTAGAGATTGAATGAAGTGGACTCTGAAATATCTGCCGGAGACCGCGAAAGACTTTCAAAAACTTGCCGGGAACCATCGAATCATGGTGGCAAAAGCGATTGCCAAAGTGCTTGAAAACCCGTTGCCCGCAAACGAGGGAGGATACGGAAAGCCGCTCGGAAACAAGCACGGCAATCATCTTGCGGGGCTTCTGAAAATCAAACTTCGAGGGGCGGGAATCCGCGTCGTATATAAGCTGATCCGCACCGAGTCCGAAATGCTCGTGGTCGTCATTGGTGTGCGGGCAGACGACGAGGTATACGAAATCGCGGAACGGCGCGCGTCGAAAAACAACCTATGAACAGATACCCATCCGGGAAACCGGGTGGGTATTCTCATAGGATTGAAAGATAACAAACGGAATCTATACGATCTGCCGGAACGTTTCTTTTTGCAAAGAATCGTTCCGCTTTTTTATGGAGTTATGGAGGTGAATGCATGGAACAGGATTACGGCGAACAGCTGTACCAAAAGGCGTGGCGGGAATTGCAGCAATACCGGCGATGGCTGCTCTCTCTGCCCAAAGAAGAAATCCTTTCCCGCGCGTATGGATACGCAATGCGGGAGGATATTCTTCTTTCGCTGGAAGATATGGACCTGACGCCGGAGCAGCAACAGGCGCTGCTCCGTATGCCGGACGTCCTCGAAAGCGTGTACAAACGCTTTGACAAATGTGATTGTTCCTATATGGACGTCATGCAGGTTTGTATCGAAGAAACAGCGGATTTGCACGCTGAGAAATTCAGAGAAAAAGAACAGGGGGTACGGTAAATGGAACTGAAAAACCGGTTGAATAATATGCTTCTCCAGAAGCTGCGGCGGGATTTTGAGGACTACTTCGACGATTTTGAAAGCAGACCGGAAGCAGATCAGCGGGAGATGCTGCCAAGCGTGGCGTTCTGCCAGGCAGTGGTGCGCTATATGGAAGAAAAGGTGATTCCCGTAGAGAGCGCGGTCCGGCTGCTGGAAAGTGACGATCCACTGGACGATCTCTGCGATGCGTGGGAGGACCGCTGGGCAAAGATCTTCGACCAAGTTTTCTCCGCATTCCTCTTGGCGGAAACGGCGACGCTCCAGCGAGAGCCAGAGGCCGAAGAGGACTGACGGATGCCCTATGTGGACGCGGACGTCATTCAAAAGGCGAAACGTGTTGACCTGCTTTCCTATCTGCAAAAGCAGGAACCGCAGGAACTGGTGAGGGTCGGAAACGGCGTCTACTGCACAAAAACGCACGACAGCCTCAAGATTTCCAACGGCAAATGGATGTGGTGGTCGAGGGGAATCGGCGGGAAATCCGCGCTGGATTACCTCATCAAGGTGCGGGACATGAGCTTTCTGAACGCAGTGGAGGCCGTGATGGGCTGCCGTGTTGCAGGGCCTATTCCCGCGCCGGACAGGACAAATGCGCCGCAGGCAAAGCACCTGTCTCTGTCGCAGAAATTCTCCACTACGTTTGCGGTGGAACGGTATTTGCGGGATCGCGGGATCGACCCGGACATCCTCCGGGACTGTATACGGACGGGGATCGTGTATGAAAGCCTGCCGTATCACAACGCGGTGTTTGTGGGTTTGGATGAAGATGGAACCCCTCGATACGCGGCGTACCGTGCGACCAGAGACAGGCGAATCATGGGAGACTGTCCGGGGAGCGACAAGCGATTTTCGTTCCATCTCCCCTTTCACGGAGGCGAGGAAGTGCACCTTTTCGAGTGCGCCATCGACCTGCTCTCCTATGCAACGCTGGAGAAAAAAGCGGGCAGAGATTACACCTCGATGAACCTTCTCTCCCTCTCCGGCGTGTGTGCCCCGAGGGGCAGCGCTGAGATTACGGTCCCCGCAGCGCTCTCCGACTACCTCGAATCCCACCCGGAGACGAAGCGCATCGCGCTCCATTTTGACAACGATGCAGCGGGCAGAAACGCATCCTATGCGCTTCGGAGAGTGCTCTCCAAAACGTATGAAGTGCTGGATGCGCCTCCCCCGCACGGCAAAGATTTTAACGATTATCTTCGCTTCTATTACAGGGAGCGAACCAAAGAAAGGGATGAAGCCAGAGGATGAAAATCCGAATTTATCAGATCAACGACGAGCGCGACGAAAACCGTGTGCGCTTCGTCAACTACGAACATCTGCCGCGTTTTCAGGGAACACAGGAGATCCAAAGCGGCATCTACGACCTCGTTTTCGACGGCAAGGTGGACTGTAAAGACCTCGAGGATGTATACCAAATGTTCAATACGGAGCATCCGGAAGGATTCCGAGGGCATTCGCTCTCCGTCTCGGACGTCATTGAAGTGCAGGATCAGGACGGCGAAAACCGCTTCTGCTTCTGTGATTCTTTCGGCTTTCGGGAGGTCGAATTTGATGCCAAACAGTGCGGAAAACTTCCGGAGCCTGAGAACTCCAAGAAGATCAAGGTACTGCTCGTGCAGCCAAGAATGATTGCAAAACCCATCGAGATTGAGAACTCGCTGGAAGCGATGCAGGCTGTTGTCGGAGGGGACATCGAGGAATATGCGCCTTTCGATGATGACGTCGTACTCATCTGCAATGAGGAAGGAAAACTTCGAGGCTTGCCCCTGAACCGGGCGGTTCGCTCCGAACCGGAAGAAGTCGATCTCCCGTATGAAAAGATGAAAGACTTATTCCGCGAGGCGGAAAAGACCGGTGCAGAACACTTACAGGGATATATCGTTTTCTCCAAGGACAGCTTCGATACCCCTTACCCCGAAGAGTCCCGTACCTATCTCATCAGCAGTGACAATAAGGCTTTCAACTGCAATGCAGGAGGGTATTCCATCTTCGGCTCGTCACTGGATGGGTCGGACAAGAATGTCCGACTCGACTATTATATGGCCGACGAACGTGGCGGTAAGGACGGATGGAAAATCGAAAGATGCTACACCGTTCAGAGTCGGAACGAGATTCAAGATGTAATATGCGGGGATTTTTTTCTTGCGTATGCACCTCCGGAATGCGAGGAATTTGAGAGTCTGCCGGACGATCTTCTCCACAAATATCAGGAGATTTTCCGGTATCCTGAACGATTCTTTCGGACGCGAAACGGCATCCAAGCGGTACCATACGACCCTGCAAAGGAGGGACGAGATCGGTGAAATATGAAGAATAATTCTTGTCTCGACAGCAAAAGATATTGACAAATGCACTCATTGGGTGTATTATATAACCGAGGTGAGATTGTTGAACATCCGTGAAATGAGAGCCAGTCTTGGAGACACCCAAAGTGAATTTGCCGCTCGGTATCAGATTCCGTTTCGCACCATTCAGAATTGGGAAACGGGCGTGCGTAAGCCTCCTGAATATATTATGAAGCTGCTTGAAAACCGTATACGGGCCGATCTGCTGAATCGCAGGACTACGGAATTGCCGAAGTATGATACGCAAAAGATCGACCTTCCAAAGCGGAGCAGCTATGTAGGAGCGACCGCGTGGCTGCGTGCGGTTCGTGAGCGAATGGGGGAAGATGTGGTTTTCGCTTTGGATGAAGCGTTGATGTGTCAGGGCTTTTTCGAGGGGCACAGCGACGAATTTATCGTATGGGTTTACGGAGATGATTCTCTTTCACGGTTCAATGGGGTTGCGATTCTCGGCAATTCTGTCAGTTCTTTTGATGTAAAAGAGAAGAACGGGCTTTCGTTTACCAACCTTAACCGGACACTCACGGATGCTCTTGCGAACGAATCCATTCTGGATATGCAGGGGATCACAGAGGCCGTCAGCAGGTACTATTTCCGCAACGGAGAGAGCTTTGAAGGGCTTTTCGTACCGCCGGAATATCAGGAAGAGTTTGAACGATTGGCGCAAGACGCGGTCGAATATTATGATGACTGAGAGGTGATTTTCTGTGAATCTTACGGCTGAAGAAAAGCTGATGTTCGACGTGATGAAAGCAATTTACGACAGCGGGATTCCCATCAGCTTTAAGGGATCGATGGTGTTGAAGGTCTGTTTGTTGGAGGCAGGATATACCGAAGATACCCGACACACTGTTGATATTGATGCGAACTGGAACACGGACAACCTTCCAACTGCAGAGCAAATGACCAGTTCGATTCAATCAGCATTACAGAAGGCGGGATTGGATTTAGATGTAAGCCTATACCGGATGTATGGCGAGGGACGTTCTGCGGGCTTTGAATTGACGGACAAATCAGCAGATGTACCTCTATTTACGATGGATATGGATGTAAACCGTCCTCCCGCAGCAACAAAAATATATGATGTTGAGGGGGTCCGCTTTCGGGGTGCCTCCTCCTTTCAGATTGTCGCTGACAAGCTTTCAGCCATCTCGACCGACAAGGTGTTCCGGAGAGTGAAAGATGTCGTTGACCTGTACTACCTGTCGCAAGTTGTAGACTTTGATGCAGAAAAGGTCCGCAAAACACTGATCGAGAGCGGCAAAACGTTAGGATCATTTCAGGGATTTCTTTTCCGCACACAGGATTTGCGACACGCCTATGAGAAATTTCGCTTCTCGGGAGACGTGAATAAACCTTCTTTTGAGGAGGTCTACCACTCCGTAAAATCATATATAGGAGAAGTGCTCCCAAAAACAAAAAAGAGAGATATGGAGCGCTAATCTAAGCGGTGTGACAGAGGCGGTGGACGGTTTTTCACCGCCTTATTTCATGTTTTTTTCGGAAGGGGCAAGGTGACTTTTCCGGAACAGGGGGAGTTCTGTATCATCTTAGCAAGCAGACTGTTTATGGACAGGTTTGTCCAAAACAGTAATTCGCTTGTTAGGGGCGTGCCCCTAATACCCCTCGAATCTCACCGTGCTTTCTATTCATTCTATTCGTGGGTTGAATAGAATGGAAAGAATCGGCGGAGACCATCACAATTCACAAACGGAAACAGCATATCCAACGCAGATCGGGACGAGGGCAAACCTCGTCCCTTTTCATTTGGGAGGTGTAATAATGTACGGAGTAATGATGTTCGTGTTGGGCGGGATGCTGGGCGGATGCGTCGGCGTGATCACGATGTGTGTGCTCCAGATCAACCGCATCGACGAGGAATACGAAGAAATCAAGAAAAGGATGGAGGATGAAAATGAAACGAACCGTTGAAAAGCATTTCCTGTTTACGCGAGAGGAAGCGCAGGATCTTCAGAAGAAGGCGAAGCGGACCTGTCTCTCGGAGGCCGCGCTGGTGCGGCTCCTGCTCCGGGGATACGAGTCGAAGGAGAAGCCCGACGAGCGATTCTACGACGTCATGCGGCAGCTCTCCACGCTCGGCAACAATGTGAACCAGCTTGCCCTGAAAGCGAACGCGCTCGGCTTTGTTGACGCGCCGCAGCTGGAACAGGAAGCGAAGCGCTGGCACAAGTTTCAGGCGGACGTGGAGCGGGAGTTTCTTAGACCGGAGGAACGCAAGATGAAATGGCAGTAACCAAGCTCTGGCCGGTGAAAACCAATCTGCGCGGGGTGATCCATTATGCGGAGAACCCGGAGAAAACACGGAACCCGGCGTACACCCCGGAACAGGTGCAGGCGCTCGCAGATGTGCTCTCGTATGCAAAGGACGAGGAGAAAACGGAGCGGGCGTTTTTCGTGGAGGGCATCCATTGCAACCCGGAGACGGCGCGCGAACAGTTTGTAACCGTCAAGGCGCAGTTTGGAAAGGAGGACGGCATCCAGGCGTATCACGGGTATCTGAGCTTCAAGCACGATGAAGTGACGCCGGAGCAGGCGCAGCAGATCGGGATGGAATTTGCCGAGCGGGTTTGGGGCAAGCGCTTTCAGGTCGTCGTCACGACGCACCTCAACACAAAGCATCTGCACTGCCATTTTGTGATCAACTCCGTTTCGTTTGTGGACGGGAAACGCCTCGCAAACGACGAAAAGGCGTGGTTCAAGTTCCGACACGTCGCGGACGAGATCTGCCGCGCGCACGGGGTGAGCGTCATTGAGCATCCGGAGCGAAACCGGGAGCCGGAATACTTTGCCATGCAGACCCGCGCCGGAAAGCCGACGCGCCAGACGCTTCTCAAAGCCGCGCTCGACGAGGCGCTCCGCACAGCACAGTCATGGGCCGAGCTTTCGCACATCCTTCGGGGCATGGGCTACACGGTAAATCGGAATCCAAACCGCAAGTACGTCACGGTTCTTCCGAAGGGTGCAAAGCAGCCCATCCGCCTGTACCGACTCGGCGAGGAATATACGGAATCGCGCATCGAGGAGCGGTTCGCAGAGAACCGCAGCAAGGTGCAGATGCAGACCTTCCAGAAGCGTACCGTCCGTTTTCGGCAGTACAACTTGCCGACGCGGGGAACCCGTCTCCGAAAGAAAGGCGGGCTGTACGGCCTGTATCTCTACTACTGCTACCGGCTCGGCAGTTTTCAACCCTATAAGGCGCGGGCGAATCACCGGCTGCATCCGCTGCTTCGGGCCGATCTCATGCGGCTCGATGAACTCACCGCGCAGACACAGCTTCTCGGGCGTGCACACATTTCCACCTCCGAGGAGCTGTTCGCATACAAAGCCAAGGCGGAGGGTGAGATCGAAACGCTCCTTGCCGACAGAAAGCATCTCAGAAACGAAATCCGAAGAGAGGGACAAACAGATGCAATGCTGTCCGAGGCAAAGGAACGTATTTCTTCCATCACCGCACGCCTGAAGGATCTCCGCAAAGAGGTCCGGCTCTGCGAGGGGATCGCGGAACGCTCCGGCGTATTGCAGGAGAAGGTGCAGGCGATCCTCACGGAGGAACACAAGATGAACGGAAAGGAGTGGAAAGAACATGAACAACGGCGGTGACGCGGCGGAACAGATCGTGCGGCTTTCCCTCGAGGGATTCGAGGTCGCAGCCCGGCTCACCGGGTCGGCGGCAAAGAACGTCGCGCTGCTGCTTGCCGCAGCACTCAAGCAGGAGACGAAAACCAAGGGCAAGGCGCGCCTGACCAGCATGATTCGATCCGGCAAGGAGCTGAAGGTCTTTGCCATCCCCCAGCGGGACGTGAAGAAGTTCACGGAACAGGCGAAGCGGTACGGCGTTCTGTACTGCGTCCTGCGCGACCGGAACTCCAAGGACGAAAACGCGCCCGTGGACATCATCGCCCGCGCGGAGGATGCGTCGAAGATCCAGCGGATCGTGGATCGCTTCGAACTCGGGAAGGTGGACAAGGCATCCATCCTCGGAGAAGTGGAAAAGAGCGTGGCCGAACGGGAGGATGCTTCCATCGGCGAGCAGAAAAAGAGCCGCGGGGAAATCATTGTGGAGGAGGCGATGGGAAAAGTTCCGCAGTCGGAATCCCGCTCGCAGGAAAACCCTTCGGCAGCAAAGACGGAAAAAGGCCCTCCGTCCGCGCAGCGCTCGGAAGATACCGGTATCGCCACTGAAAAGGGTGCCGCCCCGAAAGACGCGGCCCGTCCGTCCGTGCGGGAAAAGCTCGAGCGGATCAGGGCAAGTCAGTCGGCGCGGAAGGAAACGGAGCGAGCCGAACCGCAGGCGCAGGAGAAATCCAAAGCGCCGCAGAAAAACGCGGAGACTGTTCACAAACAGCCGCAAAGAAAGAGAACCCGAAAGGAGAGATCGTAAATGACAGAAAACTATATCCCTGTAGAGCCGCAGGAAGCTGCGGAAAAGAAGGACCAGCATCCGCCCATGCTGCCCAAGGAGGACTTCATCGCCCAGCGCAAGGCGGAGCGGGACGCCCTTTTCAAGACGATCGACGACGCGACACAGGAGATCGCATCCGACCCCGCGAAGTTCACGGCATACCTCGACCTGCAGGGACGAATGGATCGCTACACGGTGAACAATGCGCTGCTCCTGTATAAGCAGATGCCGAACGCCACCCAGCTCAAGGATTTCGCCGGATGGAGCGACGCGGGCGTCCGGGTGCGCAAGGGCGAAAAGACAATCAAAATCCTCGAGCCGGAAGAGTTCACCCGCGAGGACAACAGCACCGGGACCAGATTCAAGGTCAAGAAGGTACTGGACGTCTCCCAGACGAACGGCCCGCGGCGGCCCGCACCGACCGTAAATCGGGACCCGCGCCGCCTCGTCGCTGTCATGCTCGACACCGCGCCCGTGCCGGTCGAGAGCACCGACGAGATGCCGCATCCCAACATGGGCGCCTTTTACGACAATGAGAAACAGAAACTCTTCGTGAAGCGCGACATCGGGGACAGCGTTGCACTGTGCCAGTGCGTCGCACAGGAGCTCGGCTTTGCCCAGCTCGCCATTGACGGCAAGGCGTACAACCGGCGCGAGATGGGACATCAGGCGACCTGCATCGGCTATATGCTTTGTCGGCGTTTCGGGGTGGACGTCACACCGTTCGCGGTGAACCGTCTGCCGGAAACATGGAAGGGAATGCAGCCGAGGGAGATCCGCGGCGAGCTCACCACTATGCGCTCCGCGTACCGGGATGTGGTCAGCCGCGTGTCAGACGAGCTCTACCGCCAGAAACAGGAGCGCACAAGGGAACCGGAGCGCTGATCGGAGGCGCGCATGAAGGAAAAGCAATACTATGTCGCTCTGGACGACTACGAGCACGGGATCGTCATCGACGCCCTGAACCGGAAAAGGACGAACCTCAAAAACGAGGGCAGGACGACCGACGCAGTGGACGACCTGATCGTGAAGATCGGGTATGCGCCGCAGAAAAACTTCCGTGTTGTGGAGCGAAAGGCGCGTCGGGATGAGGCGAGATAATCGCCGGGAGCTGCTCTTCTTATCCCTGCTCGGCGTCGTGCCGGTCGTGTGGTTTGCGCTTGCCATTGCGCCCGCCGTGGACGGCGGCCTTCCGGCCATCTTGGTGAAAGCCGGGGACGCTTTCAACAATCCCGCGCATATCGAGCTTTGCGAGGACAGTCTGCGGACTGTCCTCGTTCTGCTTCTGGCCTACGGGATGGGGATCGGCGTATTCCTTGCAAGCCGAAAGAATTACCGCAGGCAGGAGGAACACGGTTCCGCAAAGTGGGGCGAGATCAAGGCCATCGACCGCAAGTACCGGCAGCGGCCCGTATCCGCAAATAAGTTGCTCACGCAGAATGTCGGGATCGGGCTGGACGCAAGAAAGCACCGCCGAAATCTCAACACCCTTGTCTGCGGCGGCTCGGGCGCGGGCAAGACGCGGTTTTTCTGCAAGCCGAA
>CANRMW010000065.1 GCA_947631835.1 uncultured Clostridia bacterium
CGGACATCACCTATTCCGGCTCGAAGCACACCCCGACGCAGATGACGAACGACTGGGCGCGCGAGCACACCGTCGCGGTCTACGCCCCGAGCAAGACCTTCAACCTCGCAGGCATGATCGGCAGCTACCACATCATCTACGGGAAATACCTGCGCGACCGCGTGGGCGGCTTCGGCCACAGCACGCATTACAACGACCAGAACGTGCTCTCGATGCACGCGCTCATCGGCGCCTACAACGAAGTCGGCGAGGAGTGGGTCAAAGAACTCCTGCAGGTGCTCGAGGGCAACTGCCGCTACGGTTCCGAGTACATTCAGAAGCACTTTGACGGCGTGGACGTCACGATGCCGCAGGGCACCTATATGCTGTTCCTCGACTGCACCGAATACTGCGCGCGCACCGGCAAGACGCTGGACGACGTCCTGCACGCCGGCTGGGACGTGGGCGTCGGCTGGCAGGACGGCCGCAGCTTCAACGGCCCGTGCCACATCCGCATGAACCTCGCCTCCCCGTTCTCGCGCGTGGAGGAAGCGTTCGACCGCCTGCACAAGTACGTCTTCAACGACTGATCCCTTCGCCCGAAAAGACCGGCGAACGGAAAAAACAACGGGGACCTCTCCGGGGCAGTTCCGCCCCGGGGGGTCCTTTGGCTTTGCGGAGAACGGGACGGTGCAGGGGTTTTCGCCGCAGGCGGCGGTGAATATTTTTCTCTTCCCGAACGGCGGCCCGCCCTCCCGCGTTATGATGCATAACAAGTATATGCGTAAGCGCTTAATAACTTCGTGTTTCAAAAGGAGGCCCCCGTGAAACGTTCCGTCCTTCGCCTTGCCGCCGCGGCGCTCTGCGTCCTCTTTGCCCTTACTGTTTCCGCCTCCGTTCTCGATACGGCGAAAAAGAACAGCCGCGTCCTCGCCTTTGCCGACACCGAACACGGCGCGGTGCTCGTTTCCTCCGACGAGACCGAAACGCGCGTCGTTTCCGCGTCCAAGTCTGTCTCCGCCTCCCTGACCGCCCGGGCCGCGTTCCTGCGCGGCAGCCTTGCGGTGCTCGTCGGGGAGACTTACGGTTTCCTCTCTCTGGAGACGTTCTCCCTTCCGGACCTCACCTCCTCCGGCCCGGCGGGGGTCATGGACGGCGGCTCCGGCGATTCGTCCTTTGACGATATGCTCTTTTGGGAAGCGGACCGCTTCGGGAGGGTCTACGCCGTGTCCAAGAAATCCCCGGAAACGCTGCAGATCTTCAGCGCCGAGGGGACGCAGTTCAAGAGTCTTTCTCTTTCCGAAGCGCTCTGCGGCATGGAGGTCTTCGGGGACCGCCTTTTCCTGCTCTACAAGGATCACGGGGAGTCGCGCGAGATCACGGAGGAGGGCCCCGGTGCGCCGGACCGTTTCGATTTTGCATCGACCCACGCGCCGTTTCGTTTCTTGAGCGAGACCTATTTCCTGGACGTGCAGGGCTATCTCTTCCGGATCGGGGAGACGTCCCCGTGCTTCGACACGCAAATCGCGCTGCCCGGCGAATCGCTCGCAGCGATCTCCGGCGGCGTCCTCTACTGGTACGGCAGCGACGGCACGGTCTTCCGGCGGACGCTGGAAGACACGGACACGGAATTTTGCGCGCTCGGCGAAAGGCCGGAAGCGCTCACCGGCTCGGGCATGCTGTTCCGCCGGGACGGGCAGTTCGTCTATGAACCGTTCTCCGAGTTCGAGTTTGCCCCCGTTCCCACGCCCACGCCGGAACCGACGCCCACGTCCGCACCGACCGACGCGCCCACAAAAACGCCCAAGCCCACCGCGACCCCCAAGCCGACCGCGACCCCCAGGCCCACTCAAACGCCGGGGCCGGCCGCCCCAACTCCGTCTCCGGATCCGAACCGGGACCGCGTCAAGACGGAAGACGGATTCCTCTTCGCGCCCGTCGGCATGACCGCCGCCCAGCTCAAAAACGCGTTCTCGGACGAGGACGCGCAGGTCTATGGCGATTCGGGCGGGAACGCCTCCGGGAAGCTGCGCACGGGGATGGTCGCGGAGCTCGACGGAAACGCGTACACGGTCGTCATTCCCGGCGACGTCAACGCCACCGGCACGGTGAATACGCAGGATATGCGCACGGCCCAGCGCTTTCTTCTGGGAGAAGCCGAGCTCTCCCCGGCCTCCCGCGCCGCGCTCGATCTGGACCGGGACGGCACCCCCGCCGCGGCCGACCTTGTCCTGCTCGCCGCCGTCATCCGCGACCCGTCCGCAGACGTCTTCTTCTAGCTCTTTGCGCGCGGGGGAGAGGAAGAATCGTGTTGCTTTTTCTTTCCGCACATGCTATAATTCTTTTAAATCCTTCCGTTCGCTTATCCGGCAAAGCGGGCGCTTTTCCCCGGGACAACGCCGACGAACGGAGCCGCCCCGAAAGCGGGTGGGAGAGGGTTTCCGAAGCGTTGTCCGTCCATCCGCCCGTCTGCATCGCCGCGCCGACGGGCCGTGTCCGCCGCATCTTGGAAAGGAAGCGAGAGCCGTGTTTTCGTGGAGAAAAAAGAAAAGCGCTTCGTCCGGATTCGACCCTTCCGGGAAAACGCCGGTCGTGCGCGGCAGTATATGCACGGGAGAACGCGTCGCGGGCTACCGGGATACGGAAACGGGAAAGTTCACGGAGGTCCGGCTGATCCGCAGCGAGGCGGATCTGGACGCGTTCCTCGACGAATACCGTTTCGACCGCGCCGCGCTCAAGCGGGAATGGTAGCAAAAAAGCCGCGAAGCGGCAGAAAATACTCTGGAGGTATGCACATGGAGATCAAGGAATGGAAATACGAGGATTTTCCCGCGTTTGACGAAGAGGTCCCCGGCGCGAAGATCATCAAAACGACCGGCGAGGAGGTCGGCGTCAACTGCTTCCACGACGTGGAGTACGTCAACGCCGAGGGCACGCCGCTGCACCTGCAGATCCTCATCCCCGCGTGCCGGAACGACGGCTTCCAGCCCTTCGCGGAGGAGCAGCCGTTCGCGCGGCCGTGCTTTGTGTTCGTGCAGGGCTCTGCGTGGTTCCAGCAGTACGTTTACGCAAAGGTGGCGGACATGGGCAAGCTCGCCGCGCGCGGGTACGTCTGCGCCATCGTGGAATACCGGCATTCCGGCATCGCACCGTTCCCGGCGCAGGCCATCGACACGCGCAACGCGATCCGCTTCCTGCGGGTGAACGCGAAAAAATTCGGCATCGACCCGGAGCGGATGATCGTCGCGGGGGATTCCTCCGGCGGGCACACCGCGATGTGGGCCGGGCTGCGCCACAACGACGACACCGAGGAGAACCTGTTCCCCGGCGTCTCCGCCGAGGTGAAGGGCATCGTCAACTACTACGGCTCGGTCTCCGTCATGCTCGAGGACAGCAACCCCTCCACGCTGAACCACCACCTCCCCGACAGCCCCGAAGGGCAGGAGATGGGCGGCGTGAACCTGCGCGAGCACCCCGAGCTCTGCCGCGCGCTCTCCGTGGAGGAGAACATCGACGAAAACACCGTCGTCGCGCCGACGCTGATCTTCCACGGCACGAAGGACCGCACCGTGAACACGAAGCAGAGCGTCCGGCTCTTCCACACGATGAAGCAGGCGGGCAAGGACGTGCGGCTCTATCTCATCGAGGGCGCGGACCACGGCGGCCCGGAGTTCTGGACCGAGGAGGTCCTCGACATCGTGGACGGCTTCATGCAGGAGCAGTTCGCGAAATAATCCCACACAGCATACGAAAAGGACTGCGGAAACCGCAGTCCTTTTTTCATCGGGAACACTTGAATTTCAGGAAATGCCGAACAGCCGCCGCGCGTTTTCGCAGCCCGCGCGGAGCACGTCCTCCGTCGAAATGCCGCGTGCCTCGGCGATCTTTTGGGCCGCGAGGGGGATGAGGCTGCTGTCGCAGCGCTTCCCGCGAAACGGCACGGGCGCCATATACGGCGCGTCCGTCTCGGTGAGCAGGCGGTCGAGCGGGACGCTCGCCGCGACCTCCAGGCTGTGGCGCGCGTTTTTGAACGTCACCACGCCGCCGAGCCCGATGTAGAGCCCGAGCTTCACGGTCTCCCGCGCGGTCTCGGCGCTGCCGGAAAAGCAGTGGACCACGCCCTTCGGCTTTGTCTCGCGCAGGATGTCCATCATGTCGCCGTGGGCCTCGCGGTCGTGGATGACGACGGGCAGGTTATGCCGCGCCGCGAGGTCGAGCTGGAGGCGGAAGACCTCCTTCTGCCGTTCACGCGGGCAAAGCTCCTCCCAGTGGTAGTCGAGGCCGATCTCGCCGACCGCGACGATCTTCGGGTGAGCGAGCAGCGCTTCGACGCGATGCAGCCAGTCCTCGGGCAGGTCGGCGGCACATTCCGGGTGGATGCCGACCGCGCCGTAGATATAGTCGTATTTTTCGCAGAGCTCGACGGTCTTTTCGAGGCTTTCCATGTCGGACGCCATGTTGACGACGCCCACAACCCCTTTTTCGGGGAGGACTTCTCCGAGCAGCCGCTCGCGGTCCGCGTCAAACTCCTCGGAATCGTAGTGCGCGTGCGAATCGAAGATCATCAGCGCACCTTGCTGCCCGGCGCGATGCCGTCCACAAAGACGACCTTCACGTCGTTTTCCCCGGCGTCCGCCGCGAGGATCATCCCCTGGCTCTCCACGCCGCAGAGCACGGCGGGCTTCAGGTTCGCGACAACGATCAGGCTGTGGCCGACAAGGTCTTCGGGCTTGTACCACGGCGCGATGCCCGAGGCGACGGTGCGCGGCGTACCGGTACCGTCATCGAGCGTGAGCTTGAGGAGCTTCTTCGCGCGCTTGATCGGCTCGCACGCGACGACCTTCGCGACGCGCAGATCGATCTTCCCGAAATCATCAACCGTGATCTGCGCGACGCCCGGGACCTCCTCTTTTTCGGGCTCCGGGTCTTTGGGCGCATACTGCGCGGTGATCTCGCCGATCTTCGCCTCCATCTCCTTCACATCGATGCGCGCGAAGAGGATCTCCGGCTTTTCGGTGACCTTGCCGCCGTTTCCGTAAAGGCCGAACACGTTGAGTTTTTCCCAGCCGCGCGGCTCTGCGCCGAGCTGCGCGAGGATCTTTTCGGCGGTCTCGGGCATGAACGGCGTGAGGAGCTCCGCGCCGACGGAGATCGCCTCGACCAGATTGTAGAGCACGGTGGAGAGGCGGTCGTGCTTCGCCTCGTCCTTCGCGAGGGCCCACGGCATCGTCTCGTCGATATATTTGTTGCAGCGCTTGAACAGCGCGAAGATCTCGGTGATCGCGTCCGCGACGCGCAGCGCGTCCATCTTCGCCTGCACTTTGTCGCGCAGCGCGGCCGCGGCGGCTTTCAGTTCGCCGTCCACGGGCTCTTCCGCGCCGCAGTCCGCCACGGCGCCGCCGAAGTATTTGTTCGTCATGGAGACCGTGCGGTTCACGAGGTTGCCGAGCACGTTCGCGAGGTCGGTGTTCGTCCGCTCGATGATGAGGTCCCAGGTGATCGTGCCGTCGGATTCAAACGGCATCTCGTGCAGCACGAAATACCGCACCGCGTCCACGCCGAAGAGCTTCACGAGGTCTTCCGCGTAGATCACGTTCCCCTTGGATTTGCTCATCTTGCCGCCGTTCATCAGGAGCCACGGGTGCCCGAAGACCTGCTTCGGCAGCGGCACGCCGAGCGCCATGAGGAAGATCGGCCAGTAGATCGTGTGGAAGCGGATGATGTCCTTGCCGACAAGGTGCAGGTCCGCCGGCCAGTATTTCTGATACCGCTCGGAGCCCTCGCCCTCCGCGTCGTAGCCGATGCCGGTGATGTAGTTCATCAGCGCGTCAAGCCAGACGTAAACGACATGCTTCGGGTCAAAATCGACCGGGATGCCCCATTTGAACGTCGTGCGCGAGACGCAGAGGTCCTGCAGGCCCGGCAGCAGGAAGTTGTTCATCATCTCGGTCTTGCGCTGCGGCGGCTGGATAAATTCCGGGTGGGTGTTGATGTGCTCGATCAGCCGATCGGCGTATTTGCTCATCCGGAAGAAATAGGCTTCCTCCTTCGCCGGGTGGACCTCGCGGCCGCAGTCCGGGCATTTGCCGTCCACGAGCTGGCTCTCCGTGAAGAACGACTCGCACGGCGTGCAGTACATGCCCTCGTAGTGGCCCTTATAAATGTCGCCCTGCTCATAGAGCTTCTTGAAGATCTTCTGGATCTGCGCCTCGTGGTCGGCGTCGGTCGTGCGGATGAATTTGTTGTAGCTCGTGTTCAGCACGTCCCAGTTCGCCTTCACGATCCCCGCCACCTGATCAACGTATGCCTTCGGGGAAATCCCTGCCTCCTTCGCCTTCTCCTCGATCTTCATGCCGTGCTCGTCGGTGCCGGTCTGGAAGAACACGTCAAAGCCCTCCATCCGCTTGAACCGCGCGATGGAGTCCGCGAGGACGATCTCATACGAGTTGCCAATGTGCGGCCGGCTCGAGGTGTACGCGATGGCCGTGGTCAGATAATACTTTGGTTTGCACATATCGTTCTATATTCCTTTCTGAATGGGTTTCGGTTTCAGCGCGGCTCAGGTAAACAGGATCGCCGCCAGCATGGACAGGATCATCAGACCGGCGAGCACCAGCGCGCCCACCCGGATCACCGTCTTTCTCTTTTTCTCACTCATCATATCCAAGACTCCTTCTTCAACCTTTTCTTCCAGAAAAGGTTGAGCCAAAAGACTTTTCCTCCGCGCTCACCTTTTCTGAAGAAAAGGTGAGACCAAAAGACTTTTACGTCGCGCGGCCAGAGGCCGGTTCGCCGCGTTGGTCGTTCGCTCCGCGAACTTCGCCGATGCGTTTAGGGAGCTTTCCCCCGCGTCAGATACCGGGCTTGTTTGATAAACTTGCTCCGGACTCCGCAAGCCAGCATAGGGCAAACGAAACGGGCTTTGCCCGCGAGCCAGCGTAGGGCAAACGCCGCCGCACCGCGAGGTGCCGAAACGGGCTTTGCCCGCGCGGCCAGAGGCCGGTTCGCCGCGTTGGTCGTTCGCTCCGCGAACTTCGCCGGTGCGTCTGGGGAGCTTTCCCCCCGCGCCGGAAGCAGAGCTTGTTTAGTAAATCTGCTCCCTTCCTCCGCGAGCCAGCATAGGGCAAACGAAACGGGCTTTGCCCGCGAGCCAGCGTAGGGCAAACGGAACGGGCTTTGCCCGTGCCTGTTCCTTATTTTAGCATTTATTTTGCCCGATGTAAACCTCGGAATTGACTTTATTTCGCGGATAGGGTACAATAATTCCTGAAAATCTGCCGGGAACGGCGTTGGGAGGGATCGGGATGAAAAAAACACAGCCGCGGGCGGCGGTGATCCACTCCTTCGCGGGGCTGGGCAAATGCTCGCTGACGGTCTTTCTGCCTGTGCTCTCCGCGATGGGCTGCGCGGTCTCCGCGCTGCCGACGGCGGTGCTCTCCACGCACACGGGCTTTCCGAAGCCGGTCGTGCGGCCGATGACCGATCTGCTCGTCCCGGCGGCGGCGCACTGGGCCCGTGTCGGCGCGCGGTTCGACGGGCTGGCGCTCGGGTACCTCGCGGGCGAAGAACAGCTTTCGGCGGCGGAAGGCGCGCTGCGGCTCCTGCGCGAGAAGAACCCCGGCATGACGGTCCTGCTCGACCCCGTGATGGGCGACAACGGCCGCCTCTACGCGCTCTATTCCGGCGCGCTCGCGGACCGCATGGCGCGCCTCGCGGGGACCGCCGACGTGCTGACGCCGAACTTTACGGAGGCATACCGGCTCCTCGGCGAGCCGTACCGCCCGGGGCCGTACCCGGAGGAGGAAGTCCGGCGGGTGCTGCGCGGCCTTTGCGGTCTCGGGGCAAAACGCGCCGTGCTGACGGGCGTTTCGCCGGACGCGGAACGGATCGGCGCGGCATTCCTCGACAGCGATACCGGCGAAGAGGGCGCGTGCTTTGCGGCGCGGGAGCCGCAGAATTTCCACGGCACGGGGGACCTCTTCGCGGCGGTGCTGTTCGGCGGGCTGCTCCGGGGAGAAGGGCTTTCTTCGGCGGTGCGGCGCGCGGTGGATTTCACGGCCGCGTGCATCCGGGAGACGGTGGAGCGGGTCGCGCCGGAGCCGTTTGGGGTGTGCTTTGAGCTGCTTTTGGGAAGACTGACGGAGGAAACGGAATGTACGACACCGAACTGAAGGAAGAAAAGGAACGGGCGCTGCTCGTGGCGCTCGACACGGGAGAATACGAGATCGAGAGTGCGCTGCGGGAGCTTTGGGCGCTCGCGGAAAGCGGCGGCGCGGAGCCGGTCGCGGAGATGGTGCAGAAGCGGCCCGCGCCGGAGAGCGCGACGTGCGTCGGCAGCGGCATGGTGGCGGAGATCGCGGAGTTCTGCAAAAACGAGGGGATCGACCTCATCATCTTCGACCGCGAGCTTTCCCCCACCCAGATCCGAAACCTCGAAAACGAGACGGACGTGCGCGTCATCGACCGGACGATGCTGATCCTCGACATCTTCGCGCAGCGCGCCGAAAGCAGGGCGGGCAAGCTGCAGGTGGAGACGGCGCAGCTCAAATACATGCTGCCGCGTCTCACGGGCAAGGGCGCGGCGCTTTCGCGGCTCGGCGGCGGCATCGGCACGCGCGGCCCGGGCGAAACGAAGCTCGAGACCGACCGGCGGCACATCCGGCGGCGGCTGGAATCGCTCCGGGAACAGCTCAAAAAGGTGGAATCCGCGCGGCGCGAGACGGAGCGGAGGCGGAAAAAGGACGAGGTCGTGACGGCGGCGCTCGTCGGGTATACGAACGCGGGCAAGTCCACGCTGATGAACCTTTTGACGCAGGCCGGCGTCCTCGCGGAGGACAAGCTCTTCGCGACGCTCGATCCGACCGCGCGTGCGCTGCGCCTTCCGAACGGGCGCACCGTGATGCTCATCGACACCGTGGGCCTCGTGCGGCGGCTGCCGCACCACCTCGTGGAAGCGTTCCGCTCCACGCTCGAGCAGGCGGCGAACGCGGACATCGTGCTGAACGTCTGCGACGCGGCGAGCCCAGAGGTCCGGGAGCACCTCGCCGTCACGGAGGACCTGCTGCGGGAGCTCGGGCGCGGCGCGAAGCCGGTGATCCCCGTGCTGAACAAGTGGGACCTCGTCGCGGACGAGAGCCTCGCCGTGCGCGTGCCGGGCGCCGTGCGCATCAGCGCGCTGAAAAACGAGGGCATCGACGCGCTCCTTGCCGCCGTGGAAGAAAACCTTCCCGTGGAGACGGTGGAAATCACCGCGCTGCTGCCGTTTTCCGAAAGCGGCCTCGCGGCGAGGCTGCGCAGGTCCGGCGCGCTGCAGGAGGAAGAATATACGGCGCAGGGCCTTCGGATCCGCGCCCTCGCCGATCCGAGAGAGGCAGCGCTCCTCGCGCCCTATGCGGTCGAAAATGTATAAGCAGGTGCATAAACGCGCATTTTATTCACGGTATGCAGTATGAAGCGCCGGCGGGGTTTTGTCCCCTCCGGCGTTTTTGCGGAAAAGTCTGTACATGTCTGCGCGGTTTCCGCCGTTTTTCACCAAAATCTCCGGTTCTGAATATTTATTCAAAAAAGGGCTTGCATTTTTCGGGATTCGGAGTATAATGATATGTGCCGGCTTCCCCGGCGGGAACGGTGTTTCCCGTTCCGTGTTTCACGAGGAGTTTTCTCTGAATCATGCAGATGATTACGGAAAAGCCGTGGAAGAAATTCTGAATGGAGAATAGAGATGATATTGGAGACTGAAAGACTTATCCTGCGCCGTTGGGAAGAAAGCGATGCAGAGGATTTATACGAATATGCCAGTGATCCCGA